>JAYVSU010000122.1:0-14551 GCA_043775055.1 Polaromonas sp. | reverse complement strand
CCCATTTTCCGTTTACCATTGAAAAATGCAAAAACTCAGCGCAAAACAACTCTGGCTCTTGGTCATTCTTACCTTGGTGTGGGGCTTGAACTGGCCGGTAATGAAGCTGGGGGTGACTGGCATGTCGCCGCTGCTGTTTCGCACGCTATCGATGTGGCTGGGCTTGCCGGTGTTGGCGCTGGCGCTGGTGTGGATGAAAGTGCCTTTTGCGATGCCGCGCAAATATTGGCCTGAATTACTGTTGCTGGCGGCGACCAATATGTTTATCTGGCATGTGTGCATTATTTTGGCGATTCAGTCGCTGTCCAGCGGGCGGGCGGCTATTTTGGGCTACACCATGCCTATTTTTTCAGCGATTCTGGGTGCGCTGTTTTTTGCCAGCGTGATGACCAAACGCAACTGGCTGGGTGTGGCCGCCGCCGCGCTAGGTGTTGCGCTGCTGCTGTGGCACGAGATGACGGGTTTGAGCGGCAAACCTTTGGGCGTAGCTTTAGCACTGATTGCTGCCGCCACCTGGGCGCTAGGCACGCAGCTGCTGCGTCGCACCAAAATTGATGTCCCCACCTTGGCTATTTCGTTTTGGATGACGGTTTTAGCCTGCGTGGTGATGAGCGTTTTGACCATTACATTTGAGCGCGAAGCTTGGGTGATGCCTTCGCAAACATCGTGGTTTGCGATTATTTACAACGCGGTGCTGGTGTTTGGTTTCGCCCATGCCACTTGGTTTTACTTAGCGCGAGCGCTGCCACCGGTGGCGTCTACGCTGTCGGTGATGTTTATCCCGATTTTGGGGGTGTTTGTAGGTGCTTATTGGCTGGGTGAGGTCTTGCATTGGCAGGACTGGGCGGCTGTGGCACTGATGATGGTGGCTATTGCCTCGGTACTTGCGCCTACTAAGTCGACTAATAAATCGACTACTAAATTACCTACTAAAGCGTCGATTTAGCCAAACACAGGTCTGCCCAAGCTTTGGCTTTGTCGGCAGGGTTGCGCAGCAAGGTGGCGGGTGAATAGGTCACCACGACCGGCACGCCTTGGTAGCTATGAACGACGCCGCGCAACTGCCCCAGCGCAGGAACGGGGTTGCTCACGGTTTGCGCCAGGAGCGCCTGCGCAGCGTAGCGGCCCATGGCCAAAATCATTTTCGGGCGGCTTAGCGCGACTTGGCGGCGCAAATACGCCTCGCACTGCGCCAACTCGTGCGCGCCGGTGCTTTGCCCCTCTGTACGGCATTTGACGGCGGAGGTGAGTGTGACTTGATTAACCGTCAAACCCATCGCTTTGAGCATATTGCCCAGCAGTTGCGCAGCGTCGCCCGTGAAAGGCTGGCCTTGCGCCTCGTCGGTCTCAATCGGCGGGTCGCCAACAACGAGCCAATCCGCTTGGCTAGCGGCAGACAAACCGCCAAAAACGACCTGTTTACGACCACTGCCCAAATAGCAGGCTTGGCAACTGGCTGCGGCGATCTGCAAATTCGCCCAGTCCATGCTGTCTAAACCCGCTGGCAAGGGGGCGATTTCAACAGGTGACGCCAGAGCGGACTGGGTTTTGGCGACGACGTTGGCGGCCCGAGGCGCTGCAGGGGGCACCGAGGATGCTAAAACCGTGTTTTTAACCAAATTTTCGGCTGTAGCCGGCGTATTTATTTTCTTATTAGCTATGTTTTTAATAGCGTTTTTAATGCCTTGATCAAGAACTTCATCAACCACAGGCTCATCTGCGAGCGGCAACCAGACGTGCACGCCCATCTCTTGCAGCATGGCGCGTTGGCGGGTGTCGAGTTCTAAGGGCATGGGGCTATTTTAGAGTTTTAAACTCATGACGACGGCGTCCTCGCAGCCATTTTTATTGGGGCCAGCGGGATAGTAGTCGCGGCGCAAGTTGACCATTTGAAAGCCATGCGCCTTGTAAACCTGCAGCGCGCGGGCGTTGCTGGCGCGGACTTCTAGCCACAGTTCGTGGGCGTTTTGACCGCGTGACCACACCGCCAAAGCCTCCAACATCACCCGCGCCCAACCTTGCTGTTGATAGGCAGGATTAACCGTGAAATTGAGCAAATGCACCTCTTCAAACCCCATCATGGCGACAAAATAGCCCAAGATGGGTGGTTTTTCATACGTTGACGCAATGGCCAAGGAGTTTGCTAGGGTGAGCACCTGCATTTGGTAGCCGGTAGTGATGGAGTCGGCAAAATTAGCACGGCTCCACGGGTGGGCGTAGGCCGATTGCTCAACACACAAAACATCGTCCAGCCAAAGCGCGGTAAGGGGCTCGAACTGGACTTCAGGGATGTTGGTCTTTAAAACAGCGTTCATGGGGCTTGCGGTCTTGCATTTATAGGGTACTACTGGCCTCAGCCGACAATTTTATCGCCGCCCGCTCCGCCGTGGTTTGCGCCACTTTGTCGCGAATATAGAGCGGCAAAGCTTGGTCAGCGCTCACACCCAGCCCCGCAGCCAGCATGGCAGGCGCAAGACGTAGCAAGGCATTGGCGGTAGGCAAGGCGGAAACTTGTACCTGCGGCATATTGCCAGCCAGTGTCCAAGATTCATCCATTTGCAGTATTTCAGGGCGCATCAGCGCGACCTCGGATTGGATTTGCCACATGCTTGTTGCAGCCTGCCATGCGTAGGAGGCGGTGTAGACCTCGCTCATGCGAGCGTCCAGCATCGCCACCACTTGCGTCGCGCCATGGGTAAAACGGGCTTCTTCAGCGACGGCTATCAGCGTATCAACCGGTAAAACCGTGAGGTTCCCAGCGCCAAAAGCCAAACCTTGCGCGACCGAGCAGGCAGTACGCAAACCGGTGAACGAGCCGGGGCCACGACCAAAGACGATGGCGTCTAGCTGTTGCAGCGTTAAACCCGCCTCTTTTAGCAGCGCCATAATAGCCGGAATCAAGGCGGCTGAGGTTTTAGCGCCGCCTTCGCTGGTGTACTGCCATGTCTGCACACCATCTGTCGCGGCGATGAACATGACTTCAGTACTTGTATCAAAAGAAAGAAGTTTCATTTTTTTGCCACCTGACCCACCTGACGCACTCCGAACAAAATTCCGACCGTGACCAAGGCCAAACCCAGCATCAGCGTCCAATGCAGGGGCTCGCCCAAGAAAAACACTGCACCCAACGCTGACAAACCGGGCACCAGCGCAGTCATCATGGTGCTACGAATGGGGCCGAAGTGCTGAATCATTTTGGTGAACGAAATGCCGGAAATCACCACCGAGCCTATGCCTTGAAAGACCGCTTGAAACAGCAACTCACCCCACGGCGCTGCAGCTAAATGGCTGCTGATATGGCCAAAACCGACCAACAATGCATAAACAGGTACATAAGTCACAGCAGTAAACACGGTGATGGCAATCGTGGCTTTGACTGCATCTAAAGCATTTTTACGCGCCAGTACCGAGTAAAACGCCCACGTGGTGGAAGCGGCTAAAAACATCACATCGCCCTTCCAGACCTGCCCGCCTTCAAAAGCTTTGAGCAAACTTGTGCCGCCGACCAGCAAATCGCCACACAAAATCAAGCCCAGCCCGAGTGCACGCGCGGGGGTGATGCGGTCTTTGAGCAGCCACATCGCCACCAAAGCAGTGCTGAGCGGCAAAGTACCTGGTAAGAGCACGCTAGCGTGGGCGGCAGGTGCAAAAAAGAAGCCGCTGTAAGCCAACATGGCGTAGCCGACTCCGCCAATGCTGCCAATCAGCGCCGTGAGCTTGAAGTTGTAAGGTGATACACCCAACCAAACTTGACTGCGTTTTAGTGCTTGCGAACGGACTAAAACCCAGCCCCAAGGCAGTAACACCACGGCGGCACCTATGTAACGCAAGAAAACCACGTCAAATGGCGTCAAACTGCCTTTGACGGAAGCGCGCGCGATGACGATGAAGGAAGACCATATCAAAATGGTCACGACAGCGGCCGCAATACCTACTGTTTTGGGTGAAAAACGGGCATTTGTTGACTTTGCTAAGGTTGGAGAGGCGGATGTCATCCCTGTATTATCTAGGCACGGGATAATAGCCCCATGAAATTGACATTTAGACCGGTTTTTCACGTTTGGATACTTACTTTTGCTGTTTTGAACGGTTTAAGTGGCTTAGGAGGCGGCGCTGCGCAAGCGGATGAACTGCCACCGGCCATCACTCGCGCTTTGGCCAACGCCAAGGTGCCGCAAAGCGCGGTCAGCTTCATGGTGCGCAAAATCGATGGTGATGAGGCTCCGCGCTTGAGCCACAGAGTCAGCGTGCCGATGAATCCGGCCTCAGTGATGAAATTGGTGACCACGTTTTCAGCACTCGACATGCTGGGGCCTGATTTCACCTGGAAAACATCTTTTTACACCGATGGCACTTTGGGCAAAGGGGTATTGAACGGTGACTTGATCATCCGTGGCGGTGGCGACCCAAAATGGGTGCTAGAGCGGATTGAGGCCAACTTTAAAACCCTGCAATTGCTGGGCGTGCAGCGCATCACGGGTGACATTATTTTGGACAACAGCGTGTTTGAGCTCTCAAACCGCAACTCGGCCGATTTTGACGGGGAACCGCTCAGCCCTTACAACAGCACGCCCGATGGCTTACTGGTCAACTTCAAAGCGGTGATCTTGACCTTCACGCCTGATGCTGTAACGCAAACGGTGCAAATCAAAAGTGAACCGCCCATTGCTGGCGTGGCGATTGACGCCACCGTACCTATGAGTCAAGCGCCGTGTGGCGATTGGCACAGTGCCTTGCAGGCAGATTTTGGCAATCCTGACCGCATCCACTTTACAGGTAACTACAGCGCCCGCTGTGGCGAGAAAATCTGGCCTGTGGCTTACAGCGACCCGTCTACGTTTGCAGCTCGCGTGGTCAGAGCCATGTACATCGGCTCCGGTGGTGTGATTGATGGCAAAGTACGCACAGGCGGCCTGCCTAAAACAGCAGTTTTGCTGTGGCATGCGCCCTCACTGCCCTTGTCGCAAATCATTGCGGATGTGAACAAATACAGCAACAACGTGATGGCGCAGCAGGTTTTTTTAAGCTTGAGCGCGCAAAAGAGTGCTGATAATTCAGAGCGTTCCATCAAGGGCAGTTTTGCCAAATCACGCGACATCGTGAAACGCTGGTGGCATCGCCATTTTGGCCACCGCACCAGCGAGAGCATCAACGCACCGGCTTTGGACAATGGCTCGGGGCTGTCGCGTCTGGAGCGGGTCTCTGCGCAGTCTTTGACTGAGTTGCTGCGCGAGGCGGCCAAACACCCAGCGGGCGCTGTGTTTGCGAGTTCTCTTTCCATTGCTGGGGTCGACGGCACAGCAGCCAAAATGGCCCAGCGCGGCATTGTGCAGCAAGCCATTGGCAACGCCCAACTCAAAACCGGCACGCTGCGCGATGTGGTCTCAATCGCGGGCTACGCCACCGGCAAAAGCGGCCAGCGTTACAGCGTGGTGGGCATCATCAACCACCCCAATGCTGGTCTCGCCCGACCCGCACTTGACGCCTTGGTGGAGTGGACGGTGGTCGATAACTGACACTCAACATTTGTCATTTCGCACGATTACTTTTCTTAACACCTTCGTTTTTTTGGCCTTTGTCTTTCAAACTATCATGCAATTTACAGAATTCATCAGCTCCGAGCTGATTGGCTACGCAGCTGCCACTTTAACCACTGTGAGTTTTGTGCCTCAAGCCCTACACAGTTTCAAGACAAAAGATGTCAGCGGCATTTCTTTGGCCATGTACAGTACCTTTACGTTTGGCATTGCAATGTGGCTGGTCTACGGCTTTCTCATCGGTGCGTGGCCTGTGGTTGTTGCCAATGTCATCACCTTGGCTTTGGCCAGCGTGATTCTTGTCATGAAACTGCGTTATAAATAAAAAGGATCCCCCTTATTAAACATGCTCCCCAAACCCTCAACGCCAACGCCAATATCAAACTCAAGGCCCGCTCGACCATGCGCGATTTAGCTGAACTGCTAGAAGCCGTCGACACCGAAGCGCCCTTGGCACAGCGCCACTTATGGCTGATTGAGCTGTTTGCTTGGATTCGGGGAGATGCATTTAGCACGACCGCCGCTATCAACCGTTTGCAATTGCTGCTAGATGTGGTGCAAACACGGCCTCAGTTACAAACGCGCTTGCGCCAATGGTGGCACCAGTTGCTGCATATCGTTGATGCGGCTAGTTTGTTGGCGGATTTTGGTTTTGCGCAGCGCAGCGCGTTTATGAGCGAATTAACGGAGCGCATTCGTCTGAAGCTGCTCCCAGCCACGCCGGAAACCACGGACGCGGCGGTGCTGTTCTCCTTGGTGCTACCAAGCAAGTTTGACCAATTGTGGCTGGCTGACTTGGATGAACCGACGCTGGCACGCATTGCTGATTTGATCCAGACGCCGAATATTGGGAACAATGCCCAAACCGAGTCAAGCTACTGGCAAAACACAGTGTTGGATGCCATCACCTTCTGTGTGGTGCACATCCGCGCCAGTGGCTTTTCACCCGAATTGAGGACGCGTATGAGCCCGTCTGCGTTGCTGGACAGGCCTTTTCACCAGCTTGATACTGATTGGGACGCGTTGCGTAACGCATTTTTAGCCGCGTTGGACAGGAGCAATACAGTTGCCTCGGCTCAACTAGAGGCTGCTGTTATTCAATTTAGAGAGCGTTTAGACGCGTGCCGCCAAGCCGCTGGCACCGTCTACACGCATTTAGACGAGCACGGCATCTCGGTCAGCTTGGTGTTTCGCCTGCGTGAAATGCGGGCGCGGGTGCTGCGCATCCGCGAGCTGCTGGATTGCTTGCTGTCTGACCACCCCAACATCTTCACCGCCAAGCTGCTGTCACACTTGGTCAAAATTGGCGTGCACAGACGCAGTGTGCGTGATTTGATCACTTCCAACACCACGCTATTGGCCGCCAAAATGGCCGACCGCAGCGCCGAAACGGGTGAAAACTACATCACCCGCAACCGCACTGAATATTGGGACATGTTGCGCAAAGCAGCGGGGGGGGGCGTGATGGTGGCCCTCACCACCTTGGTTAAATTTTTACTCTTGGCCGTGGGTTTCTCTGCTTTTTGGGGCGGATTTTTTGGTGGCGTCAATTACGCGCTGAGCTTTATCGCCATTCAGCTGTTGCACTGGACGCTTGCCACCAAGCAACCGGCCATGACCGCGCCCGCCATGGCCGTCAAACTGAAAGACTTAAGTGCACCGAATGCGATTGAAGCATTCGTCGATGAAGTCACCCATGTGGTGCGCTCGCAGTTTGCTGCCGTGGTCGGCAATTTGGCTTTGGTATTTCCCTGCGTCTTGCTCATCAGCTACGCCATGCAGCTCACGCTGGGCCAGCCCATGATTGACCAAAAAGAAGCCGCGCACACCTTGGCCAGTTTGACGCTGCTCGGCCCCACCGCCTTGTTTGCGGCTTTCACCGGCGTGGTGTTGTTTGTCTCCAGTATCTTTGCCGGCTGGGCGGAGAACTGGTTTGTGCTGCACCGTTTAGATTCGGCCATGCGCTACAACCCGCGCTTCACGGCTGCTTTAGGCGCAGCCAGAGCCGACCGCTGGGCGCTGTTCATACGAAAAAATATCTCAGGCTTTGCCGCCAGCGTGTCGCTGGGCTTCATGTTAGGACTGATTCCGGCCATCTCTAGTTTTTTAGGCCTTGGTTTGGAGTTACGCCACGTCACCCTGTCGACTGGGCAAATTGCTGCCGCCTGTGCCTCCTACGGTTGGGATGTTTTGCACATTCCCGAGCTTCGCAACGCATTATTGTGGTCTATAGCTGGCATTTTTGTCATCGGCCCGCTCAATGTCGGGGTAAGCTACTACTGTGCCTTCCGCTTGGCTTTGAAGGCGCACAATGTCAGTACCAGTGAGCGAGCCAGTATTCGTAGCGCCGTCTGGTCACGGGTGCGGCGTGCGCCTATCAGCTTCCTGTGGCCCGCCAAGCTAGAAAAAATTGAAGTCAGCAAGACAGTAAATTAGAAACACACGAGGAACTTCGATGGGCGAGTTTGACCTGATTGAGCATTACTTTAAAGCACCGGCGCGTGCCATGAAGCAAGCCGCCGCACTCGGCTCGGTCAAGGGTGCTGTGCTAGGCATAGGCGACGATTGTGCCCTCTTGCAACCCGCCGCCGGCATGCAACTCGCCATTTCCAGCGACATGCTGGTTGAAGGGCGACACTTTTTATCCACGGTCGACCCCTACAAACTTGGCCACAAAGCACTGGCCGTTAACCTGAGCGACTTAGCCGCTTGCGGGGCCAAGCCGCTGGCTTTTACCTTAGCTTTGGCGCTGCCACGCGTGGATGAAGCTTGGCTCGCACCCTTTTCACGCGGCTTGCTGGCTTTGGCAGAGCAGCACAACTGCGAATTGATAGGTGGCGACACCACCCAAGGCCCGCTGAACATTTGCATCACCGTGTTGGGCGAAGTACCACCGCAAAAAGCCCTGCTGCGCTTGGGCGCTCAAGTGGGCGACGACATTTACGTCAGCGGCACGATTGGCGATGCGCGCTTGGCTTTGGAGGTGTTTCGTGGCACCTTGGAATTGCCCGCTGAAGATTTTGCCATCGCGCGATCCCGCATGGAAACGCCCACGCCCCGTGTTGCGCTAGGTTTGGCATTGCGTGGTATTGCCAACGCTGCGATTGATGTGAGTGACGGCCTGCTGGGTGACTTAAAGCACATCCTGCGTCAATCTGGCGTGGGCGCTGAAATTGACACTTCACTTGTTTTGAATTTATTTGCTACTAATTTTATAGCTAAAAATCCAATAAGTACTACGGCCATAAGAAAAATTACCCTTAAAACACAGCTTGAATACGTTTTAACCGGCGGTGACGACTACGAACTGGCCTTTACCGCGCCTGTAGCGATGCGCGAAGCGGTGCAAGCTGCCGCCATAGCCAGTGCCACGGCTGTGACTCGCATTGGGCAGGTACAAACTGAGCTAGGTGTGCGACTTGTCGATGCACTAGGCCAGTTGGTCGCTCACGACTTCGCATCGTTTGACCATTTTAAATCTTAAGCACGTATGCCCGAGTCACACTCCAGTGCCACGCATACCAAAGCGCATTCTGACGACCTGTCGCCTTTAGCGCCCTTGCGTATCCCAGTGTTTCGTATGCTGTGGACCACTTGGTTGATGGCCAATGTCTGCATGTGGATGAACGATGTTGCCGCCGCCTGGATGATGACATCGCTCACCACCACGCCGTTGTGGATTGCTTTGGTACAAACCGCCTCAAGCTTGCCCGTTTTTTTGCTCGGAATTCCTAGCGGGGCCTTGGCCGATATTTTGGACCGCAAGCGTTATTTTTTAATCACCCAAATTTGGGTCGCCGTGGTTGCCAGCATCTTGAGTATCACGGTCTTTTTAGGCGTGATTTCGCCTTTGCTATTGCTTGTCTTGATTTTCGCCAACGGCATTGGCCTCGCCATGCGCTGGCCAGTTTTCTCAGCCATCGTGCCTGAGTTGGTGCCGCGTGCGCAATTGCCAGCAGCGCTGGGTTTGAACGGCGTGTCGATGAACGCCTCGCGCATCATTGGGCCTTTGGTTGCGGGAGCCTTGATTGCCAGTGCTGGCAGTGCTTGGGTGTTTTTGCTGAACGCTGTTTTGTCGCTGATAGCCGCCATCGTCATCTCCCGCTGGCAGCGTAAGCACATACCGCACCCCTTGGGACGCGAACGGCTGACGAGCGCCATGCGCATTGGCTTGCAATACGTTAGGCAATCGCCGCACCTCCAGGGTGTGCTGGCTCGCATCTCCATATTTTTTGTGACCTCTACGGCCTTGGTCGCTTTGCTGCCTTTGGTGGCACGCAATCAAAATGGCGGCGGCGCAGGCACTTTCACGCTGTTGCTCGCGTCCATGGGCACAGGTGCGATTGTGGCGACTTGGTTTTTGCCGCAACTGCGCCGTGCGTACTCACGCGATGCCTTGGTGCAAGGCGGTGCGGCCCTGCAGTCTGCCGCCATGCTGGTGGTCGCCTTTACGCCCTATACATGGGTGGCCGTGCCAGCCATGCTGTTTGCCGGCGCGGCCTGGATCACCACAGCCAACACGCTCAGCGTCTCCGCGCAAATGGGTTTGCCCGACTGGGTACGCGCACGTGGCATGTCGATGTACCAAATGGCCATCATGGGCTCTAGCGCTGCAGGTGCCGCTATTTGGGGCCAAGTCGCCACAGTCAGCACCGTTCAAACCAGCTTGATTGCTGCTGCTATCACAGGGTTGCTCGCGATGATTATCGTTAACCGCAGCATGCCCGCACAAGGCATGGTGGAAGATTTAACACCCTCACGGCAGCTCCAAATGCCGCAAGCCGATGAACCGCCCAAACATGGCCATGTGATGATCATGATTGAATACCGCATCGACCCCGCCCGAGCCGCCGAGTTTCGTGCCCTGATGATTGAAGGCCGCCGCAGCCGTTTATCGCACGGCGCGTTGTCGTGGGAACTCCTGCACGACATCAACGAGCCGAGTCGTTTTGTAGAAATAATCGTTGACGAATCGTGGAACGACCACTTGCGCCGTTTCGACCGCGTCACCACCGCCGACGTCGCCTTGCGCGACAGGAAGTTAGCGTTTCACATTGGGGAGTCACCGCCTGTGGTGACCAGGAGCTTGATGGAGACGACGGTAAAAACAGCTTAGATAACTTGAGCACTTAAATGGCCTGTTTAACGGCCTATTAAAAAGCCTATTAAACGACCAGCTTCGCCGCTACATATCGAAACTCTTGCGTCTGCCCGCCATAGCCATAAGCATCAGCCCGCACGTCGTGCACAAAAATGTAGCTTTCTTCATGCAAGTTGGGTAGCAACTGCGACATGGCCTCAAAACAAGCTGCCACGTAGACGGCTTTTTCGTCTT
Source organism: Polaromonas sp. (assembly GCA_043775055.1). Classification (GTDB taxonomy): domain Bacteria; phylum Pseudomonadota; class Gammaproteobacteria; order Burkholderiales; family Burkholderiaceae_C; genus Aalborgiella. Next base: position 3,679 of record JAYVSU010000122.1, on the reverse strand, counting down.
TGGTGTTGGTGCTGTCTGTGACCTTGATGTCGAAATAAAAGCTGTTCTTGCCTTGTTCTGCCAAAGTGCGGCCAGCAACAACCCATTGCTCGGGGGGTACATACTTCACAGTGATAGCCGTCACCTCCCGCGCTTTGCGCAGAATGCGGGTGGTTAAATCCAACAAAGCGTTGGCGACCTGCTTGGTCAGTTGTGCGCTGGTGGGTTGGCTGATTTGGACGTTAAGGATGGGCATATCAGCTCTCCAACGCACGGGTTTGAGAGGCACTGGACTGACGCGCAGCCATGCGACGTGCGGCAGTGAGCACAGCTGAAGCTATCGTCTGAAAAAATGAATCAATAGCTTCCTGCCGCAACTGCTCGGCGCGGTGTTTAGCGGCATAGTGAATGTCCGCCCAGTCTTGCAATCTCCGAATCTCGGTAGCTTGGTTTTGAGAGGTGGTGAACATCAGATACTCCTTTAAGTTTGTTCATGCTTTGAACTTTATTGGATTAACCAATCTTCTGAAACAGCTAATTTTTCAAATTTGATTTGCTAAATATGCAAAACAATACATAATTTCAAACATGCATAAACTTCACCACCTGCGACTGGATGACCTGGTTTTGTTCAGCCGCGTGGCTGAGTTGGGTACGCTGTCAGCAGCAGCGCGGGAGCGCGATATTCCCGTGAGTCAGGTTACCCGCACCTTGAATCGCATCGAAACCGACTGCGGCGCGCGCCTGTTGCACCGCACCACCCACGGCCTGAGCCTGACCGATGAGGGCGACACGTTTTTGGCCTACTGCCGCCAGATGCAAGACCAGATGGCCGAGTTGTCCAGCGAATTGAGTGGCAAAATCAGCGGGCCCAGCGGCTGGGTGCGTATCAGTGTCAGTCCGCTTTTTGCACAGACTGTGATTGCGCCTAGTTTGGTGGGTTTGTACGCGCTTTACCCCGATTTACACATCGACATTCATGCTGACGACCGCATGGCCGACATGGCACGCGATGGCATTGACATTGCCATTCGCAGCGGCACGTCCATTGGCGATAACTTGGTTGCTAGGCAAATCGGGACACATGGGCGCGGCCTGTATGCAACCCCCGCTTACTTGGCCAAAGCTGGGCATCCGCAAGAAATTAGCGACCTACAAAGACATCACTTGATAGGCAACAATGTCATTCCAAGCGCCAACCGCTGGCCGATCAAACCGCAAGCTATAAATACATCTCAGACTCGCCATCAAGCCAATGAGTTGCGCGTTCCTGGCCACACCCGCACAGACAATTCCGCCGTGGTGTTGTCGCTCGCCCTAGAAGGCGTAGGCATCGCACGTTTAAGCAGTCTTTTGGCAAACCCCGCCGTGAAGCAAGGATTGTTGGTGAGCGTGTTGGATGGTAATTTCGACAACCCTAGCATCCCTATCTACGCCGTCATGCTGCAAGAACGCCACCGCTTGCCCAAGATTCGAGCCTGCATTGACTACTGGGCTGGGTGGTTTGAGAAGCTCGCTTGAAATCGATCTAAGCTCTAGCTCACCACGGCCACCTCACGCCAAGTCCCAGGCGTTAAATCTACCAGTGAATACGGCCCAATAGCAACACGAATCAAACGAAGCGTTGGGCAACCTACGGCCGCCGTCATTCGTCGGACCTGCCGGTTGCGGCCCTCACGAATCACCAGCTCCAACCAGTGGGTGGGCTGGTTTTTGCGCTCACGAATCGGCGGCATGCGTGGCCACAGATGTTCTGGTGGGTCTATCAAACGCACTTTGGCCGGTCGTGTGATGCCGTCGTTCAACATCACACCGGTCTCAAGCGTGGCAAGTGCCGCTGCAGTCGGTTCGCCTTCAACCTGTACCCAGTAGGTTTTCTCCATCTTGTAGCGCGGGTCAGCAATGCGGGCTTGCAGCGCGCCATCGTCGGTTAACAGCAGCAAACCCTCGCTGTCCGCATCCAGCCGCCCTGCCACGTAAACATCAGGCAACGTGATCCAATCACGCAGCCCAGCCCAGCGCCCCTCAGGCGTGAACTGGCTGAGCACGCCATAGGGTTTGTTGAAGCAGATTAGGGACACAGCTATCGCCTTAGAATTGCAAGAACAGCATACTCAAGCCGCCGCCCGCTGCAACCTATCCCTCACCCCAACCCACTCAGGCGTATCCGGCGGGGTTTCTACCCACATCAGGTTCACGCCGGGTTGGTCTAGTTCTCGCAAAGTAGCGAAGAGCTGTTGTGCGGCTTTGGCGGCGTCATCGGGCATGCGGCGTAGCAGGATGCTGGTCGAAGCGGTTTGCACTTGGACGCGGGAGTAGACGGCGATGTGTTTGGCGTCGCTACCCAAAATATCCAGCGCGGCTTGTAACGCTTTGGCGTCCATCAGGCGGACTTTGGCTTTGGGAGCGTAGTGGGACTCTAGGGTGCCTGAGGCGCGGGGGGCGTCGCTTAAAACAGCGAGTGGAGCTGGAATTGAAGCTTGCAAGGTGTTTATAGCCAAATTAGAGGCATTTTTAGCCTCTAGCCGGCGTATTTGTTCATTAGTTAGCTCTTCATTTGATAGCAAATTTTGGCCGCATGCGTATTCGATTTGCGTTGCAGTCAGTACGCCTGGGCGCAACAGCACGGGTGCGCCCCGGCTGCAGTCGATGATGGTCGACTCGATGCCGACACTGCAGGCGCCGCCATCCAATATCGTCAAAGAATCGCCAAACTCCCCTTGTACATGAGCGGCGGTGGTTGGGCTGACACGGCCAAACTGGTTGGCACTGGGGGCGGCTAGGCCATAGATACCGCGCTCGGCGCAAGCGTTTAACAAAGCCAGAGCTACTGGATGCGACGGGCAGCGCACGCCGACTGAGGTCTGCCCACCAGCGGCGTCGGTGGCAATGTCTGGGCGGCGCGGCAAAATCAGGGTCAACGGGCCGGGCCAGAAGGCGCTCATCAGCTTATGTGCAAAGTCTGGAATGTGGCTGGCAAAGCGGCTGACAGCCCCCGAATCAGCCACATGCACGATAAGTGGGTGCTCACTTGGCCTGCCTTTGGCAGCAAAGATTTTGGCGACAGCGGCATCACTACAAGCGTCTGCTGCCAGGCCATAGACAGTCTCGGTCGGCAAACCGACCAAACCGCCAGCGGCGATGATGTCTGCGCAGTGCGCGATGGACGCGGGGGATGAACCGTCAATGATCACTTAAAACCCTTCGACAAGCTCAGGGAGAACGGTGTGCATTTCATCAGTATTTCACGATACCCAAAATCTGCGCAGCCTTGGCCGTGGTGGCTTGGACCGCTTCAATCGTCGCACCCGTCAGCGTCAAATGACCCATCTTCCGGCCTTTTTTAGCATCTTTTTTGCCATACAGGTGCAAATGCGCGCCTGGCAAGGCCAGAATCTGCGCCCACAGTGGGGTTTGCGCGTCGGTTGCACCTTCTGGAAACCACACATCCCCCAAGATATTCAGCATGATGGCGGGGCTGTGCTGGCGCGGCTGGGTCAGCGGCAAATCGCACAGGGTACGCACTTGCAGCTCAAACTGCGACACATCGCAGGCGTCTATGGTGTAGTGGCCACTGTTGTGCGGACGCGGAGCGATTTCGTTCACCACTAAGCTGTCGTCGTGTAACAAGAACAGCTCCACGCAAAGAACGCCAACATATTGGAGCTCATTTGCTACAGCTTTTGCAGCAGCTACGGCA
>JAYVSU010000121.1:0-5886 GCA_043775055.1 Polaromonas sp. | reverse complement strand
AAAACCGGCATGCAAGCCGCTGAAGCCGCGTATGACGCCATTGTTGCGGGCCGTCAGCATGACGAACTCAGCGCCTACCCGGAGGCGTTCGAGAAAAGCTGGCTGCACACCGAACTGAACAAAGACCGCAACTTCAAAAACTGGTTCAAACACGGCCTGACCGTGGCGACCTTGATGAACGGCTTTGAGCAATTCGTCCTACGCGGCCACATCCCGTGGACGCTGCGCCGCGACAAGCCGGACCACGCCTACCTCAAACCCGCCGCAGAATGCAAACCCATCGTCTACCCCAAACCCGATGGCAAGCTGACCTTTGACCGCCTGAGCAGTGTCTACATCAGCAACACCAACCACGAAGAGCAACAACCCGCGCATTTGACGTTAAAGGACGCGTCCGTCCCCGTCAACATCAACCTGGCCAAATACGCAGGCCCAGAGAGTCGCTACTGCCCCGCTGGTGTCTACGAATACGTCAAAAACGAAGACAACTCAGACCGCCTGCAAATCAACGCCCAAAACTGTGTGCACTGCAAAACCTGCGACATCAAAGACCCGACGCAGAACATCGTCTGGGTCACACCAGAGGGTGGCGGCGGGCCAAATTACGCAGGGATGTGATAAATTAGCCGATTTAAGCGTTTAAACGATTGTAGCCGGCGTATTTGCTATATAGTTTGCTATTTTATTGATAGCAAAAAGAGCTTAATTAAACTTTGGGTTTACCCGCTTCAGCGGCCGCCTGTCCGCGCAGCTGCTGCAAACCCGGCGGCTCGCCGGGAAACCAGAACCATTGGGCGTCTGTACCACCGTTGCGCAGAATAAACTGGCTGAAGGTGAGATCGATAATCAAAGCAACAACCATGAGGCCAACAAAAGCAACGGCTCCACAAGCGGCGTAATAAAGTACAGTTTGCAAAGGCAGCGTGGGTGCGAGTTGTGAACCAGCAACGCCAGCCAACCCTGACAATAAAACAAACGCCAGAACCACCTTGGTAACTAGCGTTCTATTGAGCTTAGACATTAAGTCAACCTCCCTTTAGTTGAAAACTACTATACGCTTTACTATCAGAGAATTCTAGCCCCGGCCCACAAATGGCATCTTGGTTGCCATCACAGTATGGAACAGCACATTCGCGCTGAGCGGCAGATTTGCCATGTAGACGATGGACTGGCCGACGATGGCGACGTCCATCAGGGGTTCGATCTCTATCTGGCCATTGGCTTGCATGATGCCTGTGGCCATGCGCGCGGCCATCTCGGTGGCTGCATTGCCAATGTCAATTTGACCGACTGCAATATCGTACTTGCGGCCATCGAGCGAAGCGCTTTTGGTCAAGCCTTGTACTGCGTGCTTTGTCGACGTGTAGGCAATCGAGTTCGGACGGGGTGTAGTCGCTGAAATCGACCCGTTGTTGATGATGCGGCCACCGCGTGGGGTTTGCGCTTTCATGGTTTTGAAGGCTTGTTGGATGCACAAAAACATGCCGGTGAAGTTGATGTCGACCACGTTTTTCCATTGCTCTAACGTCAAGTCTTCCAACGGAATGCCGGGCGCGTTGACACCCGCATTGTTGAACAACACATCCACGCGGCCAAAGGCTTTGACAGCAGCGGCAAACAGTGCTTGGACGGATTCCACATTGGACACGTCAGTAGACACCGCCAAACCGCGTTTGCCAGCGCCAGACTCGGCAATCACAGCTTCTAAGGGTTCAATGCGACGCCCTGCCAAAACCACGTAGTAACCGTCAGCCAACAGCGCCAAGGCTGCCGCTTTGCCGACGCCAGTACCAGCTCCAGTGACGATAGCAACTTTGCTGCTTTTATGTGAGGCTGTCATTTCTTCTTCCCTGTTCTAGATTTATTTGGACTTTTTGCAGATGGATTTTTTGCCGCTTTTTTACGCGCAGCAATGACAGATTTAGGCGATCTCTCGGGCTGCCGCTGGCTGGACGGGTTAGCGTAGGTTGGCTCTGAACGTTCTCTGCCACCAGATCGGTCTGAGCGTGATTTGCCCGACTTTGCCGACTTGCTAGGGTGCGCAAAGTTGCCATGTCCTGCAACGCTAGCGCCGCCTGCTATGCCTTTGTCTTTCATGGCACGCGCCATCAAATCCTCACCTTTTGGCACCAGGCGGAAGTCGATTTTGCGACCATCCAAATCGACGCGACTGACCTGAATTCGCACGCGGCTGCCGATGGCGTATTTGATGCCAGTGCGCTCACCGCGCAGCTCTTGCCGCGCTTCGTCGAACTTGAAGTACTCGCCACCCAGCTCGGTGATGTGAATCAGCCCTTCGACATACATCGCGTCCAAGGTGACAAAAATACCAAAGGTGGCGACCGAACTGACCACACCTTCGAACTCCTCACCCAAGTACTCTCGCATGTACTTGCATTTGAGCCAAGCCTCGACGTCGCGGCTGGCCTCGTCCGCACGGCGCTCGTTGGCACTGCAATGCAGGCCAGCGGCTTGCCAAGCCAAAATTTCTTTGGTCGGCTCGACTGTGATTTTGGCGACTTTGGCAGATGGCGCTTTGACCCGAGCCGCCAAGCGTTTGGCCAGTTTTTCATGCGCTTCACCAGGTAACGGCAACGCAGGCAATTTGTACTTGCTGTTGGTCAAAATCGCTTTGATGACGCGGTGCACCAGCAAATCGGGGTAGCGCCGAATCGGGCTGGTGAAATGCGTGTAGGCGTCGTACGCCAAACCAAAATGACCGCTGTTGGTAGGCGTGTAAATGGCTTGCGACATGGAGCGCAGCAGCATTGAATGGATTTGCAGCGCATCGGGCCGGTCTTTGGTGGCCAAAGCGATGGCTTGGAACTCGCCGGGTTTAGGGTCATCGCCAATCGTTTGCGGGATGCCGGTGGCCTTGAGGTAATTGCGCAGAATCTCTTGCTTCTCAGGCGTTGGGCCTTCATGCACGCGGAACAAACCGGCGTGCTTGCTTTGGGCAATGTAGTCTGCACTGCACACATTGGCCGCCAGCATGGCCTCTTCAATCAGGCGGTGCGCCTCGTTGCGGGTGCGGGGGACGATTTTTTCAATCCGGCCACTCTCATCACACACAATTTGGGTTTCAGTGGTTTCAAAATCTACCGCACCGCGCACCGCACGGGCGGCGAGCAAAGCTTTGTAGACATCGCTCAGGTTCAGCAAGTCGGTAATGCGGGCTTTGCGGCGCGTCGCTTCTGGGCCTTTGGTGTTGCTCAAAATGGCAGCCACTTCGGTGTAGGTAAACCGCGCGTGGCTGAACATCACCGCTGGGTAAAACTGGTAGGCATGCACGTCGCCTTTGGCCGTCACCAACATGTCGCAGACCATGCACAGGCGCTCAACATCGGGGTTGAGCGAGCACAGGCCGTTAGACAGTTTCTCAGGCAACATGGGGATAACGCGACGCGGGAAGTACACGCTGGTGGCACGGTCATAGGCATCAATGTCGATGGCAGAGCCGTTCTCAACATAGTGGCTCACGTCGGCAATGGCTACCAGCAAGCGCCAACCCTTGCCACGCCCTACTTTGGCGGGTTCGCAATAGACGGCGTCATCAAAGTCGCGCGCGTCTTCACCGTCAATGGTCACCAGTGGAATATCGGTCAAGTCGATGCGGTTCTTTTTGTCGATGGCGCGGACTTTATCGGGCAGCGCCTTGGCTTGCCCCAAGCACGCGTCTGAGAACAAATGCGGCACGCTGTATTTGCGTACGGCGATTTCAATCTCCATGCCCGGATCGTCCACCTCGCCCAACACCTCAATCACGCGACCTACGGGTTGGCCAAATAAAGCGGGCGGCTCAGTCAGTTCAACCACCACCACTTGGCCTGTTTTGGCGTCGCCAGTAGCAGCTTTGGGAATCAACACATCTTGACCATAGCGTTTGTCTTCTGGCGCCATGATCCAGATGCCGCTCTCATGCAGCAGACGGCCAATGATGGGTTGCTTGGAGCGCTGGATGATCTCCGTCACACGCCCTTCAGGCCGACCACGGCGGTCTTGGCGCACGATGTTGACCTTGACATTGTCTTTGTGCAGCACGGCCCGCATCTCGTTGGACGGCAGGTAAATATCTGCCTCACCGTCATCACGAACCACAAAACCGTGGCCATCACGGTGGCCTTGAACAGTGCCTGAGACTTCGGCCAACAGGCCTTTTCCGACGTTGTCAGAACTATTTACGCTATTTGTCATGTAAGTTGTCGCCATAGTTGCCGTAATATTTGCCGAGCTTGGCGTAGTTTGACGATTCGAGCTGCGCGTTTTGATACAATCACCTTTTTCCTGAAATTCAAAATCTTGTTTCTTGGCTTCATTCAACTGAACGCTCAGCAAACATCATAGGCCCAGGTGGCGGAATTGGTAGACGCACTAGTTTCAGGTACTAGCGAGTAACTTCGTGGGGGTTCGAGTCCCTTCCTGGGCACCAAAATATCTACTAAATTATGCATTCAGTTGTTCATCATTCAGGTAGATTCTAGGCGCAAATTCGTTTCCCTTATTTCCCCTTCTTTCCCCTCATTATGTCAAAAGCACTTCGTGATGCCATGAGCCACTTTGCCACCGGCGTCACTGTGGTCACCGCGCATTTTGAGGGGCAAGATGTCGGCATGACCTGCAATTCCTTCAGCACCGTCTCCTTAGACCCCGCCTTGGTGCTATGGAGCATCCGCAAAGAGTCCTTGAGTCACCCAGCCTTCACCCAAAGCGGTGGCTACACCGTCAGCGTGCTGGCCAGTACCCAGCAACACTTAGCGATGCAGTTTACCCACGGTACACAGGCAGAGCGCTTTCACCACGTCCCCGTCAAGCACGCCCCCAGCGGCCGCTCTCGCATTGCCGGCGCTGTGGCGTGGTTTGACTGCCAATTAGAGCAAGTCGTCACCGCTGGCGACCACGACATCCTGATAGGCCGTGTGCTTGATTTTGGCAGCCATGAAGGTGAAACCCTGGCTGAAAGTTTGGTTTACAGCCAGCGGCATTTTGGTAGTTTTACACCGCTATCAAAATAATAGCTATTTTTAAGCCTTAATTTGGCTGAAGCAGCCGTATTTATTGCTTAATTAGCTATTAATAATATAGCAATTATTTACGTTAACCTTCATAATTTCATGCATGTTATTGCAAGCATCTTGTGATGTACATACATTTGTGCATATAATTTGACAATGCAAATCGAATTTGATCCCGAAAAGGCACGAATTAACCCTCTCAACCATGAGGGTGTGACCTTTGACGAAGCCAAAGTTGTGCTGCTTGACCCGTATGCGCTCACACGAGAAGACACCGATTCAAGTGGCGAAGTGCGGTTTGTAACATTGGGCATGGGTGAGAAAAGCCGCATTTTGGTCGTGGTGTGGACTCTGCGCGGTGATATTCCGCGCTTAATTTCGGCTTGGAAAGCCAATCAACCTCAAAGGAGAACGTATGAGCAACAATTCTGATCCTACTTTCAAGCAATACGCCGATATGGATTTCAGCTCGGCTAAATCGGTTAAAGACACGCCTGCTTTGGCAAAACTGCAAGCCGCACAAGGCGGTAAATCTCGTATAACCATGCGCGTGGACAACGCGACATTGGCTGTGTTTAAAGTACAAGCCGAGATGACGGGTGGCAACTACCAAACGCTGATGAACGAAGCATTGGCAGAATTTGCGCAAGGCCGCAGACTAGCAGATGTTGTGCGTGAGACGATTAAACAAGAGCTGCATGCAGCATAGATTTAAGCCTATAGCCGGCGTATTTATTGCCTAAGCAGCTATTAAATACATAGTAAATTAGAACTTTCTTGAATTCAACTACGAAGTGCGCGAAACAGTAGCTTAAGAGAGGCACAGATGTGTAAACATAAGAGCCTCCTTGAACTACCAATTCTGAGAAGCACG
>JAYVSU010000120.1:0-3306 GCA_043775055.1 Polaromonas sp. | reverse complement strand
GGTAACAGCAGCTGTTGACCGCGCGGCATGATCATTTTTTGACTCCCGCTTTTTGACCCGTTTTAGGCGTTGGCTCGGACGGCATACTGGGCGCAACCGCAGTGAGTGGCTTGAGCACCATCACATGCTTGACACCCGTGACATTGGCCTGCGGCGTACAATAAATTTTGGCAAAGGCCGAATCTGCACGGCGCTCGACCTTTTCAATTTTGGCAACCAAGAGGCCGGCTGGGTAAACGCCATCCACGCCACTGGTGGTGAGCAAGTCACCCGGCAACACATCTGCGTTGCCGGAAATGAAGCGTAACTCCAGCACATCACCGTGTGAAGACGGGTTGCCGTAAGCCACACTGCGCGCGCCGGTGCGGGTGTTGAGGACGGGCGTGGTCTGCTCACGGTCAATGATCATGGCAACCTCACTGGTCAGCGGGTAGATGCGTATCACTTGACCCAAGACGCCGGATTCATCAATCACCGGCGAGCCCAGCGCCACACCATGCACGCTGCCTTTGTCCACAATGACTTTGCGCGAGTAGGTGTCGGCAGCGTCATAAAGCACCTCTGCAGCTTGTGCTGGGGTGGTGAGGTTCTCTTTGAGTTTCAGGAGCTGACGCAGCCGCGAGTTTTCAATCGTCAGTAGTTCCACTTGGCTGGCGCGTTGTGATTGCAGCAAGAGCTTGCCGTGCATGGCTTGTTCCGAGCTTTTGAGGGAGGCCATCGCGTCAAAGTAACCCAAACCGTCTTGCGCTGCCAACACGGGCATGGTGACCACACGCGCTATGGGGCTGAGTACGGTCGCAAAGCCAGAGCGAACCACTTTAGCCACTTCAAAACGGCGGTCAGCGATCATCAAAAACAGCGCCAAAGCACTGAAAAAGATCAATTTTGACAGTGACGATGGCCCTTGTTTGAAAAAGGGGGGTGGCGTCCTGTCAAGTGAGCCGAATGGCATGTCCCATTATTCCGACGTAAAGATGCTTCCCAAGCGGTCCATGCGGTCCAGCGCCATGCCGCAACCACGCACCACGCAAGTCAACGGGTCTTCAGCGACAAAAACCGGCAAACCGGTTTCTTCAGACAACAAGCGGTTCAAGTCGCGCAAGAGCGCGCCACCGCCGGTCAGCATCATACCGCGCTCGGCAATGTCTGCGCCCAACTCGGGAGGCGTTTGCTCCAAAGCATTTTTGACGGCAGAGACAATGTTGTTCAACGGGTCGGTCAAGGCTTCCAGCACTTCGTTGCTGGAAATGGTGAAGCTGCGCGGCACGCCTTCGGCCAAATTGCGACCACGGACTTCCATTTCGCGCACTTCGCTGCCCGGGAAGGCTGAGCCTATGGTTTTCTTGATGTTTTCAGCGGTCGGTTCGCCAATCAACATGCCGTAATTGCGGCGGATGTAGTTGATGATGGCTTCGTCAAACTTGTCACCACCCACGCGCACACTGCCTTTGTAGACCATGCCGCCCAAGGAGATCACGCCGACTTCGGTGGTGCCGCCGCCAATGTCCACCACCATGGAGCCGCTGGCTTCAGACACCGGCAGACCGGCGCCAATGGCTGCAGCCATCGGCTCTTCAATCAAATAAACCGTCGATGCGCCAGCTGCTTCTGCAGCGTCTTTGATCGCGCGGCGCTCCACCTGGGTCGAGCCGCAAGGCACGCAAATGATGATGCGTGGGCTAGGTGTGAAAAAGCTGCGCGGGTGCACCATTTTGATGAACTGCTTGATCATCTGCTCGGTGATCACAAAGTCGGCAATCACGCCATCTTTCATAGGGCGAATAGCTTCAATGTTGCCAGGCACTTTGCCCAGCATGGCTTTGGCTTCACGGCCAACGGCCTGAATCACTTTTTTGCCGTGTGGGCCACCTTCGTGGCGAATAGCCACGACGGAAGGCTCGTCCAAAACAATACCCTTGTCGCGCGCGACGATCAAGGTGTTGGCTGTACCTAAGTCAATAGCCAAGTCAGTCGCAAAATAGCGGCGAAAAGATCCGAACATAATAGAAAATTCCTAACAGGCACGATACAGGTCTGGCCGTATCGTCGCCAAACAAGCCATGGGCGAAAAAGGGGAATTGGCATCAAAATCGCGTTATTTCGCGCAATCTAAGTACCAAACACGGGATAATACCGCATCCTCAGCGAAAACTAAGGGCTTTGCCGCCTATTTACAGTCTAATTTGTATGATTGTGTGCCCTATCGCTGAACATTTTAAAATCCCATTTTTGGTCTTTTTGAGCGCATCACTTATGTCATTAACCTCCAAAGATATTGGTCGACTCGCCAATTTGGCAAGACTCGAGCTCAGCCCTGCCGAGAGCGAGCGTTTACTTGCCCAAACCAACGATTTCTTCAATATTGTAGAAAAAATGCGGGCCGTGGACACGACAGGGATTGAGCCCATGGCGCACCCCTTGGCGGCCATTCAAGAGGTGACCCTGCGCCTGCGTGACGACGTGGTGAGTGAATCCAACCAGCGTGAAGCCAACCAACGCAGCGCCCCAGCGGTTGAAAGCGGCCTGTTTTTGGTCCCCAAAGTGATTGAATAAATCATTGATTAAGTCATCGAATAACGAAAATTCCCTCATGTCCTCAGAAATTCACGATTTAACCGTCTCCCAGCTCTCTGCCAAGTTGCGAGCCAAAGCGCTGTCCGCCGTCGAAGTGACGCAGCATTTCTTGGCGCGCTCCCAGGCTCAAGCGAGTTTGGGTGCTTATTTGGCCTTCAATGAAGACGTCAGCCTGAGCCAAGCCCGCGCCGCAGATGCGCGCTTGGCCAGTGGCGATGCCACACCACTCACCGGCGTGCCCATCGCGCACAAAGACATTTTTGTCACGAAAGACTTCCCAAGCACCGCTGGCTCAAAAATGTTGGCCGGCTACCACTCACCTTTCGATAGCACAGTCGTGAGTAAATTAGCTGGCTCTGGCATGATTTCACTCGGGAAACTCAATTGTGACGAGTTTGCCATGGGTTCAGGCAATGAAAACTCAGCTTACAAAAAAGTACTCAACCCGTGGGATGTTTCACGCATTCCGGGTGGCTCTTCGGGCGGTAGCGCAGCAGCCGTAGCGGCGCGTTTAACGCCCGCTGCGACTGGGACAGACACCGGCGGTTCCATTCGCCAGCCAGCCTCGTTTTGCGGCATCACCGGTATCAAACCCACCTACGGGCGTGCCTCCCGCTACGGCATGATCGCTTTTGCCTCCAGCTTGGACCAAGCCGGCCCCATGGCCCGCACCGCTGAAGACTGCGCCTTGCTGCTCTCCGCCATGTGCGGCCCCGATTTAGACCGTGATTC
>JAYVSU010000119.1:0-10804 GCA_043775055.1 Polaromonas sp. | reverse complement strand
GCCGGGAGCTTGGCGTTGAGACTGCCGTTGGCTTGACCGGCTTGGATCCAATTGCCCAAACAGTCGCTAGCTTCCATCAAGCCATCCATGTAGGCTTTGTTGTTCATCAAGGTCATGCGCAACGTCGAATTCTGACTTGGCAGGGAAGGCATTTCACCAGCGAGTTTGAGCTCCATCATCCATTGGGCGGTGGCGCGCAGGTTGTTTTGCGGCGTAGCGTCAACCGGCAAACTGGCTAAAAACGCTTGTGCACGTTGCATGATGTGCACCATCGCAGCGGCGGCTAGGTCTTCTTTGCTGGGGAAATGCTTGTACAAACTGGCTTTGGCAATGCCGACGTTGGCAGCCACTTCGTCCACCGTCATCGCGTCAAAGCCTTTTTCAGCCAGCAAGCGGTTGACGGTTTGGACGATTGCGACTTCACGCGCTTTGTGCATTTGCACCTTGAAAGACACTTTCGGCGAGCCGCCCAGCTTGTTCGGCGTGGCCTCTGCGCTTGAACTTGTTTGTTTAGCGGCTGGTTTGGTAGTGAGCGAGATGGACTTCATGCTCAAATTGTAGCCGCATCAGTCGCAAAATGGAATACCCGACCATTTCATGACGCAGATGGATGCCACGCGAGTGTTTCATGCAACCGCACGACCTCGCCCACAATGATCAAACAGGGCGACCGCAGGCGACTGGCCAAGACCTTGGCAGGCAAATCCAGCAGCGTACCGGTGACCACTTTTTGGGTGGCGATGGTGCCGTCTTGCACGATGGCAATGGGCAAATCAGGGGCTGCGCCATGGTTGATGAGCTGGCGGCAAATATCGGCCAAACCCGCCAAACCCATGTAAATTACCACTGTTTGGCGGGGGCGGATGAGCGCGGGCCAGTCCAAATCAGACACCACATCTGGCGCAATGCTGCCTGCAGGACGCTCCTTTAAGTGACCGGTGACAAACAAGCAGGTTTGCGCGTAGTCGCGGTGCGTCAGCGGGATGCCGGCGTATGTGGAGACGCCACACGCCGCCGTCACGCCGGGCACGACCTCAAACGCAATGCCAGCGGCCGACAGGGTTTGCAGCTCTTCGCCACCGCGCCCAAAAATGAAGGGGTCGCCGCCTTTGAGGCGCACGACTTGCTTGCCTTCTTGCGCCAAACGCACCAAGAGCGCGTTGATTTGCTCTTGACGCAAGGTGTGCTCGTTACGGCGCTTGCCAGCATAGATGCGCTCTGCCGTGGGGGCCACAAAGTCCAACACGGCTTGCGAGACCAAGTGGTCGTACACCACCACCTCGGCTTTGCCCAACAGCCGCACGGCGCGCAGCGTCAGCAACTCAGGGTCGCCCGGGCCGGCGCCGACGAGGTAAACACGGCCGGCAGGACCAGCAGCGATAGAGGGGGAAGGTGTAGTCACAGGCTGTAGATTCAAGAAAATGCCGACAATCAAATACAAAGTGCACGCAACACAAGCTAAATGCGCGCCATAGGTGTATCGTACAGCCTAGATACATAATTTTCAGCCATATACAAACCTAAGAAGCCCAACATGCTCTACAAATTCAAATCCAAAGCCACTGGCGACTTGATCATGCTTGAGGCCAATGGGCGGCATGTTTTGCAAATCATTGGCAAAGACGCCGGCGCCACAGGCATCATCTTGTCGGCAGAAATTCCTGCTGCCGTGTCTGCTCTAGAAGCGGCCATTGCGCACGAAGAGGCCGCGTTGCAAGCCGCCAAGCAGGCAGCCAAAGACCCTGCTGACGCCGATTACGCCCGGCCAGCTGCCGACCCTGTGCATTTGCGCCAACGTGCCCAACCTTTTTTGCAAATGCTCAAAGAGTGCCGCAGCGCCAATGTGGACATCGTTTGGGGCGTTTGAGGTCTGCGACTCCATGCGCGCTTAGTCGACCTTAGCGCCAGAGGCCTTCACCACTTGCGCCCATTTTTTGATCTCAGCACCAATCATTTTGGCAAAGTCTTGCGGGCTGTTGCCCCCTGGAATCGCGCCTTGCGCCAATAATTTTTCTTTAACGGCCGGTGAACTGAGTGATTTGGCCACTTCTTGCTGAATGCGGTTAACAATGTCAGGCGGTGTCCCCGCAGGAGCCAGCAAGCCAAACCAGCTGCTGGCTTCATAGCCTTTGAGGCCGCTGGCTTGCTCAATCGTCGGTACATCGGGCAAAACCGCCGAGCGCTGGGCACTGGTTACCGCCAAGGCTTTGAGCTTGCCAGCTTTGATTTGCGGCAAAGCGCTAGGCAGGTTGTCAAACATCACATCCATGGTCCCGCCGACCATGTCCATCAAAGCGGGCCCTGAACCACGGTAGGGAAAGTGCACCAAATACGTACCGCTCATGCTTTTGAACAACTCGCCCGCCAGGTGGATAGACGTGCCGTTGCCGCTGGAAGCCATGTTGAGCTTACCGGGGTGGGCTTTGGCGTACTTGATAAAGTCGGCCACGTTGTTGATGCCCAAGGCTTTGGCTTTCTCGACGTTCATGACCATCACATTGGGTACGCCTGCCACCAAACTGATTGGTGCAAAATCCTTGACTGGGTCAAACGGCATTTTGTCGTACAGCGCCACATTGATGCCGTGTGTGCCTACCGTGCCCATGAGGAGGGTGTAGCCATCCGCTGGCGCTTTGGCGACCGCATCAGCGCCCACGTTGCCGCCCGCACCGGCTTTGTTTTCAACAATAAAAGACTGGCCAAAGGCTTTGGTCAACTCAGGAGCCATGGCGCGCGCCAGCAGGTCGGTGGTGCCGCCGGGTGCGAAAGGAACGATGATTTTGACTGGTTTTGTAGGCCAAGCCGTCTGAGAATATGCCTGCGTTGCTATTAAATTTGTAGTAAAAAATACCGCCAACCCTGCCAACTTCAAAATACTGCGCCGTGGTGATGTCGTTTTCAAAGCCATTGTTTTGTCTCCACTGGATTGTTGAAATGCTTCAGAATCATCTTGCCATAAAAAAAGCCGCAAACATGCGGCTTTTGAGCTTGACTCAAGGCTGGCTTATTTGCATCAGCCTTGGCACAGCGTTAGTCAGCGTAAACGCCAGCAGCCTTGATGATTGGGCTCCATTTGGCGATTTCAGCAGCAACAAATTTCTTGTGCTCGGCTGGCTCTACGCGTTTGTCAGTCACAACCACAGCGCCCAAACCTTCTTGCTTCTTGATGAACTCAGGGTCTTTCAAGGCAACTTTCAACGCTGCATTGATTTTGGCAAGCACATCAGCGGGTGTGCCTTTAGGTGCGTACAAACCGTGCCAGATGGTCACTTCAAAACCTTTAAGGCCAGATTCTTGCATAGTAGGCAAGTCTTTCAAAGCTGGTGTGGTCAACCGTTTGCCAGTTGTAACAGCAAATGCTTTGACCTTTTTGGCTTCAATTTGTGTGGTCGTGTTGGTGGTTTGGTCGCACATCAAGTCAATTTGACCGCCAATCAAATCCGTCATCGCAGGCGCAGTACCTTTGTAAGGAACAGTTGTCATGTCGATTTGCACAGCATTTTGAAACAATAAACCGCACAAATGCGATGCGGAACCAACGCCAGCGTTACCGAGGTTGATTTTGCCTTTGTTAGCCGTCAACCAAGCTGACAGCTCTTTATAGTTGTTTGCTGGAATCGACGGCTTGGCAATCAAGGTCATGGGAACGTCATTGATCATGCCCAGATACTCAAAGTCGCTTTCGACTTTGAAAGGAATATTACGAACCAAACCAGGCATGGTGGACATACCTATGTGATGCACCAACAGTGTGTAGCCATCAGGAGCGGCTTTGGCAACTTTGTTTGCACCGATAGAACCACCCGCGCCCGCTGCGCTGTCGATGATGATGCTGTTACCGCCCAAAGGCTTGCGCATAGCTTCAGCCAAATCGCGGGCAACGCGGTCTGTTGGGCCGCCCGCAGCAAAAGGCACCACAATCGTAATCACTTTGTCTTTCAATGGGTAGTCGGCAGCTTGAGCTCCCAAAGTAGCGCCCATCAATGTCGCACAAGCAAGGCTAATAGCCAATAATTTTTTCATCAAAAAGTCCTAAAATAAAGGGAATACGCAAGACATCCATTCGTCCGGGATGCGGCCTAGATAAGACCATCCCTTCGAATATCAACGCTGTCATGGAAGATAACGGAGCACGAACCAAGCCGAATACCGTGTTAACCCTAGATTCTAGGCAAAAGCACGCATTTAAGCCTTCCATTTAGGACTTCATGCTTAAAATTACTTAGTCGCTGCGCGAACTTAGCGGGCTTAACCTTTACTTGTAGCTACGCGCATCTTCAATTACTTTGCCATCGTTAGGCAAACTGCCAGGAGACACCAACTCAACGTTACCGCGCAGCTTGGTCACATCACGAATCGCCTCACCAATCTTGACGGCCAACGCATCTGGGCCGCTGCAAGCGGTCTCAACCATCAACGTCATGGCGTCGTTGGCCATTTCGCCAGATACCACCAAACGCGCCTTAATCACTTCTGGGAAGCGTTTGGCAATGGTGTCGACTTGACCAGGATGTACAAACATGCCCCGAATTTTGGTGGTTTGGTCAGCACGCCCCATCCAACCTTTGATGCGCGTATTGGTTCGGCCCGTCGGGCATGAACCCGGCAAAACGGCGGATAGATCACCTGTACCAAAACGAATCAGTGGGTAGTCAGGGTTCAAGGTTGTGACGACCAACTCACCCACTTCGCCTTCGGGCACGGGGTCACCGGTACCTGGGCGCACAATTTCAACAATCACGCCTTCGTCCAGCACCAAGCCTTCGCGGGCAGAGGTCTCATAAGCAATCAAACCCAGGTCTGCCGTGGCGTAGCACTGGTAGGCGGCTACACCGCGCTCGGCAAACCAATCGCGCAAGCTCGGCGGGCAGGCTTCACCAGATACCAAAGCTTTGGTCACACTGGGCAGAGCAATACCCATTTCCTCGGCTTTTTCAAGAATGATTTTGAGAAAGCTGGGTGTGCCCACATAGCCGGCTGGCTTCATTTCCGCCATGGCTTGTACTTGCTGTTCGGTTTGGCCTGTGCCTGCTGGAAAAACGGTACAGCCCAGCGCGTGGGCGCCCGATTCCATCATCACGCCTGCAGGCGTGAAGTGGTAACTGAAGCAGTTGTGGATCAAATCACCGGCTTTAAAACCAGCCGCCGACAAAGCCCGCGCCGCACGCCAATAGTCTTTGCGCGTACCTTCAGGTTCGTAAATCGTGCCAGGGCTGGCAAACACGCGCAGCATATGCTCGCCAAACGCGAGGCTGCTGAAGCCGCCAAAAATGTCGGTCGCAACCACTGCAGAGGCAGTTACCGCTCGTGCCGCTTTTTGACGCTCCAACAACTCGGTCTTGCGGGTTACGGGCAGTTGTGCCAGCGTCGCCCGATTGGTGATGGCTGTAGCATCTACACCCTGCAAAATCTCAGCAAACGCAGTGGTCGCCTGGCATGCATGCTTGACCTGCTGCGGCAAGGCTTGAAAATGGGCCTGTTCGCGCTCGGACGGGCTGCGTTTTTCTGATGCGCACAGCGCGGTGTAAAAATCGGTCATGGTGCTTGGTGGGTAGGATGTTCAGCGATGTGGATTCACTCGGTCCGTTGATGACGAGACTTAAGCCAACCAGCGCTTTCTACGCTTGTAGCTCTTGCCATCTTTGAACGATTTACGCTCGCCGCCACCCACGCCGAGGTAAAACTCTTTGACGTCTTCGTTGTTGGCCAGGTCATGGGCCACACCATCCATCACGACGCGACCACTTTCCATGATGTAGCCGTAGTCGGCATACTTCAAAGCCATGTTGGTGTTTTGCTCGGCAATCAAAAAGGTTACTTTTTCGCGGGTGTTGAGGTCTTTGACGATCTCAAACACTTCTTCGACGATCTGAGGGGCCAGACCCATGGACGGCTCATCTAGCAAGACCATGCTGGGGTTAGCCATCAAAGCGCGGCCAATGGCACACATTTGCTGCTCGCCACCTGAGGTGTAAGCAGCTTGGCTGGTGCGACGGGTTTTAAGACGCGGGAAGTAGTTGTAGACCTTCTCCAAGTTAGCTTCAATTTCACCCTTGTCTTTGCGGGTGTAGCCGCCGGTCAACAGATTCTCTTCAATCGTCAGGTGGGCAAAGCAGTGTCGCCCCTCCATCACCTGCACCACGCCGCGCTGCACCAGATCAGCCGGACTCAAATTTTCGATACGTTCACCGCGCAGCTCAATCGAGCCTTTGGTCACCGCACCGCGCTCGCCTTTCAGCAAGTTAGAGATCGCCCGCAGGGTAGTGGTTTTACCCGCGCCATTGCCACCCAGAATAGCAACAATTTTGCCTTCAGGTACATTGAGCGATACGCCTTTGAGCACCAAAATGACGTGGTTGTAGATCACCTCGATGCCGTTGACATTGAGAACGATGTTGGGAGCCAGCGATGGGGTTGCGGTTGTGGTGGTCATCATAAGTTTCAGGGTGTGATTTGTTAAAAACCAAACGGTAGCGATTCAAGCCAGAGTTTTGCCAAGCTTGAAACGCTGGCGTTTGGTGACTGCCCCCGTCAAAACGGGTACACAGTCAACCGGTCAAGACATCAAGATTGGCAATCCGCTGGGGTTCGCGGTGTCAATTTTTTCTCAGAAGCGTACTTGGCAGCCGTACTCTTCACCAAAGGCTTGATGATTTGCTCATCGGCCTGCAACCAGTCTGACGTGAATTGCCAAGCTTTTCCGTCCCACGTGTGAATACGCGCCCATGATGCACCCATGTGGTCCGCACAAGAGGTGCTGATGGGGCGCATCACACCCGCAAAACCCAAACCGTCTAGCTTGGCTTGTGTCAGATTCAAGTTTTCCAAGCCCCAGCGCACTTGCTCGCCTGTCATCACCTTCCCTTTGCCGTAGCGGTCTTGTGCTGATCGAACACCTTCCACACCCAACATGGCACTCATAGCGCCACGCATGTAAAGCACTTGACCCACTTCGTCTTTGGGGCCTGTGCCCGCACTTTTGCCATGCACCATGCTCAAAATGTCTTTGACGACTTTGGAGTTGGGCTCTGCGCCGTGTTGCATGGTCACCGCGTTGTAGCCTTTGGCACCATCTGCCACATCTTTGACATCAGGCTCAGCACCAGCCCACCACACACCATACATTTTTTCACGCGGATAGCCGGTGGCTTGCGCTTCTTTGATGGCCGTACTGTTCATGATGCCCCAGCCCCACAACACGACATAATCAGGCTTGGCTTGACGCACCTGCAACCAGGTCGCTTTTTGCTCTACGCCCGGTGCTGTTACCGGCAGCAATTGCAAGTCAAAACCGAGTTGACGGGCACGTTCTTGCAACAGGGCTATCGGCTCCTTGCCAAACGGGCTGTCGTGGTAGACGAGAGCGACTTTCTTACCTTTGAGCTTGTCCAAACCGCCCTCTTTTTTACCAATAGCCTGCAAAATGGTGTCTGCGGCCACCCAGTAGGTACCCGCCAACGGGAAGTTCCATTTAAAGATCGTGCCATCGGCACTTTCACTGCGACCGTAACCCACTGTCACCACTGGAATTTTGTCGGCCGCCGCTTTTTCTGTGATGGCGAAAGTCGCACCGGTAGACAACGGCTGCACCAACGAGGCGCCACCGTTTTTGCCTTTGAGGCGCTCATAACATTCAACACTGCGCGCGGTATCGTAGCCAGTTTCGCACTCTTCAAACGAGAGCTTCACACCGTTGATGCCGCCGCGCGCATTGACCAATTTAAGGTAATCCACATAACCATTGGCCCAAGGCACACCATTGGGTGCGTAGGCGCCGGTGCGGTAGGAAAGCACGGGGAAGTACTGCTCTTTGGCCTGAGCGAAGGCGGATGCACCCACGGCCACCAAAGCAGCAGCCAGTGCGAGATTGCGAAGTTTCATGATCAATATCTCCAATTTAATAGCACAAACGTGCCTATAGTTAACGAACGAAAAACAACCCCAGCGTCAGTACATACCCGACAAACTATTCGACAAATTTACAAACCAAACGTTCCATGCAATCACGCGCTCAATGCGGGAAGGGCCACAAACGCATTTTTTGCTTACCTACTGACCAAAGCTTGGCTAGACCATGCGGCTCCACAATCAAAAACCACACGATAAGAGCTCCAAAAATCATCAACTCTGCATGTGAAGCAGCAGCCGTGGACACATCTGCGCCAAGCAGGTGACCCAAGTACGGTAAAAACTGGCTCAAAAATATCGGCAACAGAACGATAAACGCTGCCCCAAAAAAACTACCCATGATGGAACCCATGCCACCAATGATGACCATGAACAGCAGCTTAAAAGACAAGTCCACCGAGAACGCCGCTGGCTCCCAAGAACCCAAATAGACAAACCCCCAAAGCGCACCGGCCACACCAACGATGAAGGAGCTCACCGCAAACGCACTGAGCTTGGCATACATCGGGCGGATACCGATCACCGCTGCGGCCACGTCCATGTCACGGATCGCCATCCATTCACGGCCGATCGCGCTACGCACCAGATTTTTAGCCATCAAGCCGAGCACCGCCAAAATGGTCAGACAAAAGAGGTACTTGGAGATGGGACTTTCAATTTGAAAACCAAATACTTGCAGATCCGACACCGACACCGAGCCTGAGGGCGAGTCATTGGTGAGCCACTTAATACGCAAAAACATCCAATCACTGAAAAATTGGGCGGCAAGCGTGGCCACGGCCAAGTACAAACCTTTGACCCGCAAGCTCGGCAAGCCAAACAAAATGCCAAACCCAGTAGAGCACAACCCACCCAGAATCAACGCCGGAATCAGCGGCATGTTGGGTACACGCACGAAGAAGTTGAACGCCGCATAGGCGCCTACCGCCATAAATGCGCCAGAGCCGAGTGAAATTTGACCGCAATAGCCAACTAAAATATTTACCCCCAAAGCGGCCAAGGCCATGATCAGAAAGGGTATGAAAATCGCACGGAACATGTAATCACTGCCCAAGAGCGGCACAGCAACGAAGGCAAAGGCGAGGATGGCGAGGACCGCCCAGCGGTCTTGCGCAATCGGGAAGATTTGCTGGTCGGTGCGGTACGTCGTTTTAAATTGACCGTTTTCTCTGTAGAACATGATGTGTCTTCTAATGGGTTAAAACTGTGGGTACTGCGTCGCGACTAGTTAAACGCGGTCAATGATTTTTTCGCCGAACAAACCTTGTGGACGGAACAGCAAGAAAAGCAGCGCCAGGACGTAAGCAAACCAGATTTCAATGCCACCACCCACGTAAGGGCCGAGAAACACCTCAGAGAGTTTTTCACCCACACCGATGATCAAGCCGCCGATGATGGCGCCCGGCACTGAAGTTAAACCACCCAAAATCACCACCGGCAAAGCGCGCAAGGCCACAGTAGTCAGCGAAAACTGCACGCCCAGCTTGGAACCCCAGATCATGCCGGCTACCAAGGCCACGACACCAGCCACGCTCCAGACGATGACCCAGATACGGTTCAACGGGATGCCGATACTTTGTGCCGCCTGATGATCGTCAGCCACCGCACGCAGGGCGCGGCCTGTCGCGGTTTTCTGGAAAAACAAACTCAAAGCAGCCACCAGCACCGCAGCAATCAAAGCCGCGTACAAGTCTTCCTTGTTGATCAAAATACCGCCTTGGAACACGTTTTCGAAAGCCATGATGGGCTCTTTAGGCATGCCAATGTCGATTTTGTAAATATCACTGCCGAAAATGGTTTGCCCCAAACCATCTAAAAAGTAACTGATACCCAGTGTGGCCATCAACAAAGTCGTGCCTTCTTGGTTGACCAGGTGGCGTAGCGCTAGGTACTCAATCAACCAGGCAACGATGACCATGATGACGCAGGCGACGACGAACGCTGCCACGTTGGCCAAAATCAGGTTGTCAATGCCCGTCCACAATGGAATCCAAGTCGCAAAGCGCGCCATCGCCAATGCAGCAAACAACACCATGGCACCTTGCGCAAAGTTAAACACGCCAGAAGCCTTGTAAATTAGCACAAAGCCCAGTGCGACCAGGGAATACAACATGCCGGCCATCAGACCGCCGAGTAAAGTTTCTAAGAAGAACGCCATTTTATTTTTATCCTATTCAGTTGACGCTGGGCCGCCCCAAGGCAACTGCGGCTCCCTCGGGGGGCAGCGCAGTACACGGAGCGACAAGCGTGGGGGTCATATTCTTTAGTGTGAAGTGCCGAGGTAAGCGCTGATTACCTCTGGGTTGTTGCGCACTTCATCGGGCGTGCCGTCACCAATTTTCTTGCCGTAATCCAGCACCACCACGCGGTCGGAAATATCCATCACCACACCCATGTCATGTTCGATCAACACCACCGTGGTGCCGTACTCGTCGTTGATATCCAACACAAAGCGGCACATGTCCTGCTTTTCTTCCAAGTTCATACCGGCCATCGGCTCGTCCAGCAGCAACACTTGCGGCTCCATCGCCAACGCACGACCCAAGTCGACGCGTTTTTGCAAGCCATAAGGCAGTTGCCCGACCGGTGTTTTGCGGTAGGCCTGGATTTCCAGAAAGTCGATGATGTGCTCAACAAACTCACGGTGGCGGAACTCTTCTTTTTCAGCCGGACCAATGCGCAGGGCCTGCATCAAGATGTTGCTTTTCATGCGCAGGTTGCGGCCGGTCATGATGTTGTCGATCACGCTCATGCCCTTGAACAGCGCCAAATTTTGAAACGTGCGCGCAATCCCCATGGTCGCCACCTGATGGCTGTCCATGTGGCTGAAGGTTTGGCCTTTGAAGCTGATGCTGCCCTGCTGCGGCGTGTAGACACCGTTGATGCAGTTCAGCAT
>JAYVSU010000118.1:0-9582 GCA_043775055.1 Polaromonas sp. | reverse complement strand
CCATTTAACGCTGTCGATGATGGTGTTGACGTATTCCAGCTCTTCTTTTTCAGGGTTGGTGTCGTCAAACCGCAGGTGGCACACGCCGCCGTAGTCGCGGGCTAGGCCAAAGTTGATGCAAATGCTCTTGGCGTGGCCAATGTGCAGGTAGCCGTTGGGCTCGGGCGGGAAGCGGGTGCGGATTTTGGCGGTGTCCAACGCACCGGCGGCTTGGTGCGCAGCGTCGCCTGGGCTGCCGGCCCAGCGGCGGCTGGCGTAGGTGCCGTTGGCGAGGTCGTGCTCGATGATCTGGCGCAGGAAGTTGCTGGGTTTAACGGCAGAAGTGGGCGTTTCGGACGAATGTGCGGGGGCGTTGGGGGCTTTAGGGTCGATGTTGCTCATGGAAACGATTTTAGACGCGAGTTTGTCGCTTTTCGGCGCGATTAACTGTAGGACAGTTGCTAAAGCGCAAAGTCTAGCGCTGGCATAGGCATCTAATGGGAACATAGAGCGCAAAATAGGCTCTAAAAAAAGATTCAAATGGAGTTCAGTATGTCAACATTTCAGTCCAACATTGTGAAATTAAGTCTGGCTGCAGCGGCCACTTGGTTGCTGGCAGGCTGCGTGGTGGTGCCGCACCCAGCGCAGGGCTATGGCACGGTGTATCCATCGCCAAGTTCGACGTATTACCCACCGGTGTACCAGCCCTATTATTCGCAGCCTTTAACCTCGCCGTACTATTCGCCTTGGTATGAGCCGTCTTTCCAGACGTATCCAAATTACCCTTACCCAAGCAACAATCTGCCAGCGGCACAGGTAAGGCCGGTAGACAATGGGCAGGTTCCTCTGAATCGCGAAGGGCCCGAACGCAGTGGGCCAGACCGCAGCAATTTACCTGCTGCGCAGGTCAGGCCTGTGAATTAAGGAGCGCATATGGTTGATTCACACATGAAGCTGGCAAAGTTGACTTTGGGCGCTGCTGTGGTGTCGTTGCTGCTGGCGGGGTGCGTGGTTGCACCGCAGCAGGGTGGCACGGTGAGGTCGGTAGATTCTGTCCAGCCGTATTACACGCAGCCGTATTACAACCAGCCGTACTATGCGCCGTATTCGTACCCCTACGGTTACTCAACGCCGTACGCCACACCTTACTACCAGCCGGCGTATCCGGTGTACCGTAACAGCGTACCTGCGGCTCAGGTCGTGCCAGTGGGGCCGGCTTCTGTAGCGCCGGTGCGTCGCCTCTCACCAAGAGTTAAAGCAGTGCCCAACACCAGACGCCCAGCCGTGCGAGCGCCGCGTCCAGCCGCCGCTGTTGCACCAGTGCAGCGCTAGACCAGCAATATTGACGATACATGGCGTGCATGTATTGGGTATAGCTATCGATGTGATAAAGAAAATAGCTTTGACCAATCGGGGCCGACGTTCTACATTGAACGTATAGTGACAAATAAACAATCCCAAGGAGAACATCATGTCCAACGAAGCCAAATGCCCCTTCCCCCACACAGCAGCACACGCAGCAGGTCAAACGACGGCAGCTAAATCATCCGCCAATCCCAATTGGTGGCCGAACCAGTTGAACTTGAAGATGCTGCATCAGCACGATGCTAAATCTAACCCGATGGGCGAGGCGTTTAATTACGCCGAAGCATTTAAAAGTCTTGATTTAGACGCCGTGGTGAAAGACTTGCACGGATTGATGACGGACTCGCAAGATTGGTGGCCGGCGGACTACGGGCACTACGGCCCGTTTTTCATCCGCATGGCATGGCATTCTGCGGGTACGTACCGCATTGCGGATGGACGTGGTGGTGCGGGTAACGGCGCGCAACGCTTTGCTCCGCTGAACAGCTGGCCAGACAATGTGAGCTTGGACAAAGCGCGGCGTTTGCTGTGGCCTATCAAGCAAAAGTATGGCAACAAGATTTCTTGGGCAGATTTGATGATTTTGACGGGCAATGTCGCGCTGGAATCTATGGGTTGCAAAACCTTTGGCTTCGCGGGCGGGCGTGAGGATATTTGGGAGCCTGAAGAAGATATTTACTGGGGGCCAGAAGGCAAATGGTTGGACGACCAGCGCTATACTGGCGAGCGTGATCTGGCTAACCCGCTGGCTGCCGTGCAAATGGGCCTGATCTACGTGAATCCAGAAGGCCCGAACGGCAACATGGATGCGCTGGGCTCAGCCCGTGATATCCGCGAGACCTTTGCCCGCATGGCGATGGACGATGAAGAGACCGTGGCACTGACTGCTGGCGGCCACACCTTTGGCAAAACCCACGGCGCTGCTGACCCGAGTAAATACGTTGGCCCAGAGCCTGAAGGTGCGGGCATTGAGGAGCAAGGCTTGGGCTGGAAGAGCAGCTTTGGCAGCGGCAAGGGCGTCGATGCCATCAGCAGCGGCTTGGAAGGCGCTTGGACACCCACGCCAATCAAGTGGGACATGAGTTATTTTGAAACCCTTTTTGGCTACGAGTGGGAGATGACCAAAAGCCCCGCTGGCGCACAACAGTGGAAGCCCAAAGGCGAGGCGGGCGCGGACACCGTGCCAGATGCGCATGACCCGAGCAAGCGCCACGCACCGATGATGTCTACCGCAGACATGGCGATGCGTGTCGACCCGATTTACGAGAAAATCTCGCGCCAATTTATGGCGAATCCGCAAGCGTTTGCCGACGCCTTCGCCCGCGCTTGGTTCAAGCTCACGCACCGCGACATGGGGCCGCGTGCGCGCTACTTGGGCAAGCTGGTACCGCAGGAAGTGTTGATTTGGCAAGACCCTGTTCCAGCGGTTGACCACGCATTGGTCGATGACAAAGATGTTGCGGCTTTGAAAGCGCAGGTTTTGGCATCAGGTTTAACTGTTTCACAACTAGTTAGCACCGCTTGGGCGTCGGCCTCAACCTTCCGTGGTGGCGACAAGCGCGGTGGCGCGAACGGTGCACGTATCCGACTTGCGCCGCAGAAGGATTGGGAGGTTAACCAGCCTGCGCAACTGGCCAAGGTGCTTGCTATTTTGGAAGGCATCCAGCAATCATTCAACGACGCGCAGACCGGTGGCAAAAAAATATCGCTGGCTGATTTGATTGTGTTGGCTGGCAATGCGGCGGTCGAAGCTGCTGCGAAAAAGACGGGTCAAGATGTTGTCGTGCCGTTTTCAGCAGGGCGCACAGACGCCACCCAAGCGCAGACTGATGTTGAATCGTTCGCGCCGCTAGAACCTAAGGCCGATGGTTTCCGCAACTATGTCCGCAAGGGTATGGAGGCGTATCAGGCTGAGCTGCTACTTGATAAAGCGCAGTTATTGACTTTGACCGCACCAGAGATGACGGTGCTGATTGGTGGATTGCGTGCTTTGGATGCGAATGTTGATCAGTCAAAACATGGCGTGTTTACCAAACAGTCGGGCGCGTTGACCAATGATTTCTTTGTTAACTTACTGGACATGCGCACGACGTGGAAAAAATCCGCAACCGATGGCGTGCTTGAAGGCAGCGACCGTTCAACAGGTGCGCCAAAGTGGACGGGCACCGTCGTAGACTTGGTCTTTGGCTCAAACTCGCAGCTGCGCGCGTTGGCAGAGGTTTACGCGTCAAGCGATGCGCAGGATGCCTTCGTTTGTGATTTTGTGTCTGCTTGGAACAAGGTGATGAACCTTGGGCGTTATTGAATTAGCGCTAACGATTCAGCGCTTAAAGGTGATTCCAACCCGTGAGCTGCACCAGCCGCTCTAAGGCAAACGCGCCCAGCACGGAGTTGCCTTTAGCGTCTAGTTCGGGGCCCCAAACCGACACCGTGCCAACGTCTGGAACGATGGCAACAATGCCGCCGCCTACGCCGGTTTTAACGGGCAAGCCAATGCGGTAGGCAAAGTCGCCAGCGGCATCGTAAGCGCCGCAAGTTAGCAGCAGGGCGTTAACGCGGCGGGCAGCATCGGCGGTAAGAAACTGTTCGCCAGCACCCGCCAATCGGTCAATATCTTGCCCGTTGTTGGCCAAAAACATGGTAGCTTGGGCAAGTTGGGTGCAGCTCATTTCAATGGCGCATTGGCGGCAGTAGTTGTCTAGCACCAGTTCGGGCGGGTTGACGAAGTTGCCGTAGCTTTTCATAAAGTAAGCCAGCGCCATGTTGCGATGCGCGGTGTCGCGCTCAGACTTGGCGGTTTGGGCGTCCCAGTTCAGCTCAGGCGCATCGGCAAGGCGCCGAAGTGCGCCCAAAAGTGCGATGTCAAGGTGGGCGTAGCGGGTGGTCAGCATGTCGGTAATGACCAGTGCGCCGGCATTGATGAAGGGGTTGCGCGGAATGCCTTTTTCGCTCTCCAGCTGCACCATCGAGTTGAACGCAGCGCCTGAAGGCTCTCGGCCAATGCGTTTCCACAAATCATCACCCACCAGTTTGAGGGCGATGACGAAGGTGAAAAGTTTGGAGATGCTTTGAATCGAAAACGCAGTGTTTGCATCGCCACTTGAGACGCACGTACCATCGACCAGCGCCACGGCAATGCCAAACTGGCGCGGCGCAACTTGCGCCAAAGCGGGGATGTAAGAGGCCACCTTGCCTTGGCCGTACAGCGCCTCGGCTTCGGAGACGATTTGATTAAGAGTATTTTGTAGCGCAGTCATCGCGTGATTTTAGGGGGAAGCGTAGCCTAGACGGTTGCTAGTCGGTTTGCTAGGTAGGTGGCGCGGTCTTGGTGAGCTTCAAACTTGGGGATGGGAATGCCAGTGCGCAGCCACAACAACATTTCACGCGGTGTGCAGATGCGCATAGTGCCAACGCTGTAGAGCGCCAACACGGTTTTGTCGCCCGTGATGAAGTAGTCGCAAACGGCGAGCTGTGCATCCGCCAGAATCCAACCGTCGTCCTTGTCGTCGCAAGGTACGGTGGTGTAGGCGGGCGGGGCAAGCGTGTATTCGTCGCTAAAAGCGGTGATGGCAGCTTCAGTATCAGCGGCAGCCCACTTGAATTTTGTTGGCAGGTGCTCTTTCAGCTCTAGCAAAACGCGCTGGCAAGTGAAGCAGGAGGTGCGGTTAAAAACGTCAGGCTGTGTATTTTTTAGCGCGATGAGCAACTCATGACAAATGCCGTTTGAAATCAATGCCGAAAGCAAAACATTGGTGTCGAGAAAGACTTTCATCGTCTTTTACGCTTAAGAAACCAGCGCAAAAACGTCTTCATCCGTCAAAATGCCCTGCGCTTGCGCCATGGGCACGCCTTTGGCGCGCAGGGCTTCAAGCCGTGTCAAAAAGACTTGTGACTTGATGGCTTCTCGTGCAATGTCACTTCTAGATTTACCTGTGGCTTTCGAGAGCTCGTTCAGTTGTTGGTCAAGTTTTTCATCAATACGCAGCGTCAGCATGGACATGGTGTGCTCCAAATAGTTTGTATTACATTGTAATACAAACTATTTGATAGTCAACGCTATGTTTATAAATCGATCAAGCCCCATCCGGTTTGATTTGCGCACGTGCAATTACCGGCTTCCAGCGGGCCTGTTCGGCTTTGATGAAGGCTTCAAACTCGGCGCTGGTGTTGCCCACGGCCAGAGCGGTTTCATGGCTGAGTTTTTCTTTGACGACTGCACTGCGTGTGGCTTTGATGGCTTCTGCCTCAAACTTGGCAACGTTGGCTTTGGGCCATTTGGACGGTGCCAGGAGGCCGTACCACTGGGTCATCTCAAAGTTTTTGTAACCTTGCTCTGCCACAGTGGGCACATCGGGCAACTGAGCCAAACGTGTGGTGCTGCCGGTGGCGATGCATCGGAGTTTGCCTGCTTTGATGAAGGCTAAGAGCGCAGGCGCACCAACGGAGGCGGCTTGCAAGCGGCCAGCCATCAAGTCCGTCAACATCGGGCCTGTGCCTCGGTAGGGGACGTGCAGCATGAAAGTCTCGGTCACCATTTTCAAATACTCAAAAGCCAAGTGCCCTGCGCTGCCGTTGCCAGCCGAGCCGTAGTTAAGTTGGCCGGGTTTTGACTTGGCGTAGGCAACGAACTCTTTGAGATTCTTCACTGGCAAATCTGGGTGGACAACGTAAAGACTAGGCACTTTGGAGACTAAGGTGATTGGCGTGAAGTCCTTCACCGCGTCGTAAGGCAATTTCGGGAAGATGTAGGGGTTGACCGCCAATGTGCCAATATGGCCGAGTATCAAGGTGTGGTCATCCGTGGAGTTGGCTACTTCTTGCATGGCAATGTTACCAGCTGCACCGGGTTTATTGTCCACAAACACGTTTTGACCAATGGTTTTGGCGATCTCACCAGCCACAGCACGGGCCACAATTTCAGAGCTACCGCCGGGAGCAAAAGGGACGACTAAGCGCAACGGTTTTGTTGGCCAATTGGATTGAGCATGCGCCAGCCATGGCGAGGTGGCTAAAGCGGTAGCAGTGGTTTGCGCCAACCATTGGCGGCGAGATGGGTTGTGGAGAAAATCAGTCATAACTAGTCCAGAGTTGAATAGAGAGAAAAAGAAAGTTTCGATTGAGGTTTATTCCAAAACGATGCCACGCGCTTTGACAACTCGCGCCCAAAGCGCCATTTGTTGCCGAACAAAGGTTTGCGTGGCTTCAGGGCTGCCGTTTTGGATGTCTCCACCCAGCGACGCAATGCGGGCTTTGACTTCAGGCGACTCCATTACTTTGTGCAAAGCGGCAGAGAGTTTGCTCACTACCGCATCGGGCGTGCCTGTTGGCGCGACGACCACGTTCCACTCGTACACCTCAGCACCCGCAACGCCAGCTTCTGCCAGTGTGGGCACATCAGGCAAGATGGCGCTGCGTTTGCTACTGGTGACGGCCAAAGCACGTAAACGGCCAGATTGGATGTGGCCCAGCGTCGATGCCAAATTACCAAAAAACACTGGAACTTGTCCGCCGACCACGTCGTTCAACGCAGGGCCACCGCCTTTGTACGGGATGTGTGCCATCTCGACCTTGGCTGCGGACTCAAACAACGCACCCGCCAAATGCTGTGCCGAGCCGTTGCCAGAGGACGCAAATGCTACGGCGTCTTTGTTGGCTTTGGCAGCGGTAATTAATTCAGCCACCGATTTGGCGGGGAATTTTGCGTTGACCAAGACTACATTGGGGAAGAGGGCGATCACGCCAATGGGTCGGAAGGCTTTGTCGGTGTCGTACGGCAGCTTGGGGTAAAGCGCAGGGTTGACGGCGAAGTTTGAGGCGTCCAGCATCAGCGTGTAGCCGTCAGGCGCTGCTTTGGCAACGGCGGCTGCGCCAATCTGGCCACTGGCACCGGCTTTGTTCTCTACGATAACGGATTGCCCCAGCGCTTCACCTAGTTTTGGCGCTATCAGCCGCGCCATGGTGTCTGCGCCGCCACCGGGCGGGTAGGTGACGACCAAGGTGATGGTTTTAGCCGGCCATACAGGGGTTTGTGCATGGGCAGTTTGTGAGATCACAGCGATGACAGTGCTTATTATTGCTATAAAAATAATAGCTAAATAGTGAATAAATACGCCGGCTACAGGTGAATTAATAGTGTTTTTTGGTGTTTTCAAGCTTGTCTCCATAAAAAGGGTCGTTTGAAGCAGTTTTTTAACGAACTTCAGCGGTGTATTCAAAAGCAAAGGCATCGCCCAGCGTAGTACGAAGCTCTAAGCATTGGCCTTGCAAGTCAAAAGCACGGCGTTGCACTTTGGCGCAAGGGTGGGCTGCCTCTAATTGCAGATGTGCGGCTTGCGCGGCGTTGAGTAAGCCAAAGCTCACTTTGTCCTCAGCGCGCTGAATGGTAATGCCACAAACGCGTTGGAACATGGGGTAGAGCAAGTCGTCCCAAGCAGCGGTGTCAGAGCTGGCAAGTGCTGTAAATGCAGGCAACGGCAGTGTGATGGACTCCAGCAAACAAGGCTGGCTTTGCACGCTGCGCAGGCGCTCTAGCTTCAACACGCTGGAGCCAGCAGCTAAGTGCAAAGCGTCAGTTTCTTCGCTACTGGCGAGCTGTACGGTACGCTTCAAAATGGTGGATTGCGGTGTGCCGACGCGCTCGTCGCTTTGTCGAAAGCGGAAAAACCGCAGCATCGTGGCGCCGCCTAGTCCTGATTTCACAAAAGTGCCACGCCCATGGTGGCGCTCTAGCAAACCTTCAGCCACCAACAGTGCCAAGGCTTGCCGTAAAGTACCCAAAGCGACGCCGTGCGTTTTGGCTAAAACGGCTTCGGATGGCAATGCCGTGCCTGCAACCCAGTCGCCTTGCACAATAGCGGCGCGAAAGGTCGCAGCCAACCAGCCGTAGCGGCTTTGGCCGGGGGCGGGTTGGTCAGCAGCGGCTGTATTTATGGTCGAAAGTGATAAATTATTCATTTATGCTACTAGTCAATTAGTCATCTAGATGTCTATAATATAGCTCATGGAAAATAAATTGTCAACTTTGCTAGATATTTCGTCGGTGGACACGCATTTCCATGCTTTTACGGCGGGCAAGTCTGTGTTGGGCGCACGCTATACGCCTACTTATGCGGCCCCAATGGCTAAGTGGCAAGCTGCTGCACAGACAATGCAAGTCACGCACGGGGTGCTGGTGCAAACCAGTTTCATGGGTACAGACAACAACTTGCTGTTGCAACTGTTGGCGGCACAACCAGACACTCTGCGGGGTGTGGTGGTGGTGTCACCCACAGCAAGCAAAACGATGTTGGAAGATTTTCATGCGCAAGGCGTGCGCGGCATCCGGCTGAATTTGGCGGGCAGTGCGCACGATATGAGCGCATGGGTGGCTGCTAAACCACTATGGAGCCACCTAGAGCAACTGGGCTGGCATGTGGAGCTGCACACCGATGCAGGATCTTTACCCAAAGCCTTGGCCGCTGTACCCGTGAGCGTGCCCGTGGTGCTCGATCACTTTGCCAAACCCGAGCAAGCGTCGATGTATGACGCAACCGTGCTGGCAGTGCGACACAGAAGCGTAGGTGGCGGGTCAGTTCACATCAAACTCAGTGCGGCTTATCGGCTAAAAACAGGTCTGCAACCGCAAGACTTGGCGGCTTTGTGGCAAGGTGAGTTGGGCAACAGCGCCTTGTTGTGGGGCAGCGACTGGCCGTGTACCAACCATGAAAAACAGGCCAACTATGCGGCTTTGCACCAAGCGCTAGAGACTTGGTTGCAAGGCGATTGGCAGGCGGTAGAAGCAACGCGGTCGGTCAATCCGCTGCGTTTGTATTGGGGCTAGACTTCTAAACTAACCCTTCCGCGTAAACGGAAACTTCAGTTGCGCCCAAAAACCGTTGGGCACGTAGTCGCCCAGCACGCCGTATCGTTCAGGCCAAATTTTGTCGGACTTGGCGGCGGTGCCAAACAGATGGTCTAAAAACGCAAAGTGCGAAGCGTAGTTGGTATCCAACGCTTCTTGGTCTTGGCTGTGGTGCCAATGGTGAAAATTGGGGGTGACGATGATGTAGCGCAGCGGCCCCAAGCGCACGTTGACGTTGCAGTGGTTAAACACCGCTTGAAAACCGACGATAACGATGTACGCGTCAATCACTTCTTTGCTGAAACCCAAAACGAAAATCGTACCCAAAATGGCGGTGCGGGTGGTGAGCACCTCTAAGATGTGTAGCCGTGAGCCTGCCATCCAGTCCATGGTTTTAA
>JAYVSU010000117.1:0-6526 GCA_043775055.1 Polaromonas sp. | reverse complement strand
AGCGGTGCTAGCCATAATACGGATATTGGCTTGGTGCGGCACCAGCCAATCAATGTCTTCTTCTTTTTTACCGGCTTTAGCCAGCGTTGTACGTGCAGTCTCGGCCAAAACACCTACTGCAAGCTTGAAAACAGCTTGGCCATCCATGCTCAAAAAAGCAGAGCCGGCAATCACGCCCCCATCCACATTGCCAGGAACGCACAGAATTCCGGCATATTTACCGTCTGCATGCAAATCTGTCGCCAATATGCCTGGCTTAGACGACGCCTCTAAGACCACCGCGCCAGCGCCATCGCCGAACAGCACACAGGTAGTGCGATCCGTAAAATCAAGGATGCGCGAGAAAGTCTCTGCACCAATCACCAAGGCTTTGTTGGCAGCGCCAGACTGAATCATCGCATCTGCGACAGACAGCGCATAGACAAACCCAGTACAAACGGCTTGAATATCAAATGCCGCACCGCCCGCAATGCCTAATTTATTTTGCAAAATGCACGCGGTTGATGGGAACACCATGTCTGGCGTAGAAGTTGCCACGATGATGAGGTCAATGTCTGCGGCGGCAACACCCGCTGCTTGCAGCGCGTTTTGAGCCGCATGCAGTGCCAAGTCGCTGGTTTTCATGCCTTCGTCGGCAAAGTGGCGGGCACGGATGCCGGTGCGCTCGACAATCCAGTCGTCGCTGGTTTCAACGCCGGTAGCAGCGAGTTGGGCAACCAAGTCTGCATTGGTCAAACGGCGCGGCGGCAAATAACTACCGGTGCCAGTGATGCGTGCGTATCGTTTTGTGTGTGAGCTGGACGCCGAAGATTGCAATGAATTCATTGCCCTATTATGCCGCGACTAAACCTGATTTGACTGACGGCTTGAGACGCTTAAACGGCAGCTGTTGGGCCAATAGCCGAAGTCATAACCGAAGTCGTACTCGAGGTTGAAGCGGCGGCAGCCAGCAAAGGCGCTGCATGTGCAATGCGAGCCTGAACGCGAGACAGCAAATCATGCGAAGCGGCGTCATACGCGCGGCTCAAGGCGTTTTCAAATGCAAACGCATCGGCAGAACCATGGCTTTTGAAGACCAAGCCCCGCAAACCAAGCAAGGCTGCACCATTGTGACGTCGGTGGTCAAAGCGGTTTTTAAACGCTTTTAAGACCGAAGAAGCACATACAGCTGCAATTTTGGTCAGAATATTGCGAGAAAACTCTGCCTTCAAAAAAGTAGCTAGGATGGATGCCAAACCCTCGACAGACTTTAGAGCTACGTTGCCGACAAAACCGTCACAAACGACGATATCGACAGTCCCTTTGAAAATATCATTGCCTTCAACATTGCCGTAGAAGTTCAAATCGCCAGCTTCAGCAGCTGCGCGCAGCAGTTCGCCCGCTTTTTTGATGACTTCACTGCCTTTGATGGCTTCTTCACCAATGTTAAGCAGGCCAACAGTGGGAGTGTCGTTGTCTTTGAGGGCAGACAGCAAGGCTGAACCCATCACTGCAAATTGCAGCAAATTCTCTGCCGTGAAATCGACATTGGCTCCCAAATCAAGGACCAAGGTGGCCTCACCTTTGCCATTTGGAATCATGCCAGCGATGGCTGGGCGGTCAATACCTTCGACAGTTTTAAGCACATAGCGTGCAATCGCCATCAATGCGCCCGTATTACCGGCAGACACAGCCGCTTGAGCAGCACCGTTTTTGACTTGTGTGATAGCGACTCGCATGGAGGAGTCTTTTTTCTTGCGCAACGCGACTTCGAGCGAATCATCCATACCAACCACTTCACTGGCGGGCACGACCGTGGCGCGGGGATGCGAAAAGCCAGCCAATGCAGCGGGCAAGCCCACCATCAGCAGTTCAGCATCGGGATGTTTATCAAGAAATTGGCGGCAGGCCACCAAAGTAACGATGGGGCCATGGTCACCGCCCATGCAATCGACGGCGAGCTTAATCATGCGCTATGTGCATGCGTGACATGCCCGCCCACCGACATACTTAAATTTATTCAGCAGAGCTAGATTTGTTTTTCAACACCTGACGGCCACGGTAAAAACCGTTCGGGCTGATGTGGTGGCGCAAATGTGTTTCACCAGTTGTTGGCTCAACTGCGATACCTGGCACAGTGAGTGCGTTGTGTGAACGGTGCATACCGCGCTTAGACGGTGATTTTTTGTTTTGTTGAACGGCCATGGTTGGCTCCTAAACGGTAATTAACGATAAAAAGCGTGAAATTGATGCGCGCAAACTCAAAAGTTACAGAATGCGCCAAGCCCCCGATTATAGCTGAAATGCTGAATTCAGCTGCTTTTTTTACTTTTGAGACCAGCTAAAACGGCAAATGGGTTCGCTTTTTGCTCGCCTTCGGGTTCAAAATCAGCGTCAACAGCCGCCATTTTGGGCTGGACTGGGCATACATCATGCATGGGCACCAAGGGCAAAGCCATCAGCAATTCGTCCTCAATCAGCTCCAACAAGTTAAGTTCTCGGCTGATGGCAAGCAAATCTTCTTCTGCCGCATCGTCTTGCGCTTCGGCTGTAGCCTCATCAGCCACAAAGCGGTAGGAACGGTTCACATCCAGCGCGGAATCAACCTCAGCCAAGCAACGCTGGCAAATTTGCGGCAAATGTGCTTGCGCTTGAATATGTAGCCACACCTGTGCAGCCGAACCTGGTCCTTGGGGCCCTTCTACCAACTCGCCTTGCGCCTGCCAATCGATTTGGCAAGTTTCAGCGGCATCTCCCGCATTCAGCGACGCTTCCAAGGCTAAACGCTTGTACTTTTTGAGTGCGTCTTGGCCTTGCAGGTTACCGCTCACAAGCGCTAAACCCGCTACATCTAAGCGATCTGCTCTGAAATCGTTGTTGAAATTTTGCTTTTTATCTGTCATTTGCTCTGGGTTATTACAGCACTTGGCTGTTAACGTGGTCTTGAAATAGCTTCAAGTGTACCAACCAGTGCGAAAATAGCTCGCTATGACTTCTCCGACTGCCTCAAATCCCTCCTCACCTCTATCGACATCAACACGCCCATTGATCTTGGGCTCCACCTCAACCTACCGCCGAGAGCTACTCGCACGCCTGCGTATTCCTTTCACGGTTGCCGCGCCTGATGTAGATGAATCAGCACTTGCCGATGAAACGCCATATGAGATGGCGAATCGATTAGCCATGGCCAAGGCACTTGCAGTTGCGATCAAATTCCCGCAGGCCATCGTTATAGGTTCAGACCAAGTGGCTGACTTGGATGGTTTGGCGCTGGGCAAACCGGGAAATTTTGAGCGCGCTCTTGAACAGCTACAGCACATGCGCGGCAAAACAGTCGTGTTTCACACCGCTTTAGCAGTTGTATGCTTAGAAACAGGCTTTAAACAACATGATGTCGCCCGCGTCCATGTGAAATTTAGGGATCTCAGCGATGCAGAAATTAGCGCATATTTGCTAGCTGAAACGCCGTTCGACTGCGCTGGTAGCGCCAAAAGTGAAGGCTTAGGGATTTGCTTGCTTGAATCTATAGACAACGATGACCCAACCGCGCTGGTGGGTCTGCCTTTGATTCGCACCTGCACCATGCTGCGTAGCGCAGGAATGAAGTTACTATGACTACCTCAGACTTGTCCAAAAATAAACCCATGGGACAGTTATTCCTCGTTCCCGCACCGCTGGATTTTGGCTGCGACAGCCAAACGCCACTCACGCCTTTGACGGATGTTTTGCCGATGGGCACCTTGCAAGTGGCAGCTCGCTTGTCTTATTGGGTCTGCGAAAACGCAAAATCGACCCGTGCCTACCTCAAGCGCGTTGACGCCATTTGTCCTTTAGCGCAAACACTGCAAACCTTAAACATTCAAGAACTACCGCGAGAAGTACACAAAAAGGGCGACCATCCTGGCAGTTTGGGGGCTGGTTTTGATGCCAAACCTTTGCTGGCAGCCGCGCTGCAAGGGTCTGATGTCGGCTTAGTTAGCGAGGCCGGTATGCCCGCAATTGCTGATCCGGGGTCGTCGGTGGTACGGGCGGCGCATGCGCTTGGCATCACGGTTGTTCCTTTGGTTGGCCCTATTTCGCTGATGTTGGCCTTGGCCGCCAGTGGCCTGAATGGGCAAAACTTTGCTTTTGTAGGCTACTTGCCGCAAGATTCTACGCAACGCACTCAACGCATCAAAGAGCTAGAGACTTTGGCACTCAAAACAAGCCAAACTCAACTGTTTATTGAAACGCCCTACCGAAATGCAGCATTGCAACAAGCGTTGCTTCAAACGCTACAACCCAATACGCGCCTAGCTATGAGTTGTGGCATAACCTTGGCAACAGCAATGACCCATAGCGCAACGATCAGCACTTGGCGACGGCATCCACCCCAATTGCCTCTGTCACTCCCTGCAGTTTTTGGCATCGGCAACTAGTTAAGCAATATATTTGTGTCGCATTAGCAAACAATTGGGTAATAAGAACATATTTAATTCTCTTGTAACTTGTGAAGTAATGCTCATAATCGGGCTAAAAGCACACAAAAGTACACCTTGATACATTCTAAGTACACAAAAGTATTCTTCATTACAAGTTGTAAATATAATGATTTACCCTAGTCTAGCTTGTTAAATTACTTCAACAAGCCTTTTGAATTCTGATATAAATTCTCGAAGGATTTGTGAAATACATCAAACAGCCCCTTTCTGCAGTGATATTGCTCCTTCTGGTTCAGACTAGCGGGTTTGCAATGTCGCTTGGGGCATCGACTGGCTCCGTGATTTTCGGGCGACCTTTAGATTTAACGGTTCAAGTGCGTCTGGATTCCCCCTTGGATGAGCCTTCGAATTGCTTCAGCGCAGAAGCCTATCAAGGGGACAGCCGTTTTGACAGTAACCGCATTCGCATAGACGTCAAGCCTGCGGCCAACCCACTCGAAGCGCTGGTCCGAATTCGCTCTACAGCAACTGTCAGCGAGCCATGGGCGAAAGTCATTCTGCGTTCAAACTGTGGCACAAAAATGTCCCGTCAGTATGATTTTTTGACAGACTTCGTATCAGACTTGCCTAGCAATACGCTGACCACGCCAAACAGTCGCCTAGCTAGCGCCGCTTCAACGGCTCTCGACACACAAGAGTCAACGAGCACATTAGCGCCACTTTCGGCCGCAACAACCACAAAGTCATCGGCCAATTCATCACCACGCAA
The DNA here is from genome assembly GCA_043775055.1 of Polaromonas sp. Lineage (GTDB taxonomy): Bacteria > Pseudomonadota > Gammaproteobacteria > Burkholderiales > Burkholderiaceae_C > Aalborgiella. Next base: position 1,357 of record JAYVSU010000117.1, on the reverse strand, counting down.
ACCAATCGTTGCTAAAGCACTCACTCAAAAACCCGTGGCAGTAACAGCCATGGAAACCTCACGAGTAAACCCAGAGAACTTTGCTGCAGCCAGCAGTGCTCCAGAAGCTGTTGCTTCAAAAGCATTGCGGCCAGAAAGACAAAAAAACTACGCTTTGAAGAACTCCGCAAAGTTAGCTTCAAAATCCCTGACTGCGCCTGAAGGTAAATCTCGCCTGAAGATGGAAACCTTTGAGTTGATGGACGAGCAGCAGGTGATGCTCAAAATGTCAACCGCTCTGCTCTCGCCCGTTGTATCCGACAGCCCAGAAAACAAGCAAGCATTGGCACAAGCCACTGCAGTGTGGCGTGCCCTGAATGCTAAGCCAGAAGAAGTGGCTGCTGATGCGCAAAAACTACAAACCACGGCAGCCGAGCTGCAAAAGGTCAAAGACAGTGCTTTGCAAGCGCGAACCAGCTTGCAAGAGCGCTTGCGCATTTCCGAAGAAAAGCAATATGCCAATCCTGTCGTTTACGGGTTGGTGGGGCTTTTAGCACTAACTCTTGCAGGCTTGACTTGGTTGTGGTTTAGCGTGCGTCAAGGATCTCAATCTGGTTACGCTTGGCTGCGAGAGAAATCTACAGCATCAGAGATCGACCCGCAAACCGTGGATGGTCACTCCCATGAGCTGCAATTCATGTCAACACATGCTTCTGAAGCAGCGGCTATATCACCCAGCATCAAAGTCGACCATGCGGTTGTAGCTGACTATGAGACCGAGATTACCAACGTTGATTTTCCGCTTGAAACTGTGAGCGTGCAAGTTGAAGGGCAAGACTTTCAGGAAGTTTTAGACGTACCTTCTGCGCCTATCACTTTGGGCTCCTCCATGGTTTTCACCACGCCAGCACCCAAAACTGAAACGCCTACAGATAACAACCCGTTGTGGCCTGCAAACGCTGCTTCGTCGCTACAAACAAGTATTCCAGAGCCTTTAATCATCGACGCCAGCGAAACATTTATGCTGCCGGTCACGCAGGCCGAGGTTGAACCATCAACCACGCCGTTTGATTCAGCCGTTCAAGTAGACCTTGACCCATGGTCTAAGCAAGAGGCAAGCCTGCCTGCAAATTCGTTAAATATTGATTTGGATTTTTCGAAAGTTACGCCACCTGCACCTCGGGTCGTCCCTAGCAACAACCATGTCGAGTTTTATACCGATGGTGAGCATGAAAAAGCCGTTGCCACGCCAGAAGATGCACAAACACGTAAACCACTGATCACGGCCAAGAGCCTTCCTAAGTCCGTGCAAAAGCTGAAAAAGCCGATACAAGCCCCAACACTGGCGACGGATCAAAAGAGTAATTTGATTGACTTT
>JAYVSU010000116.1:0-2967 GCA_043775055.1 Polaromonas sp. | reverse complement strand
CTTGGCATGAAGCAGGTGCGCAGGTAGCGCACAATATTTCAGAAGCCGTCAAAATTTGTGGGCAGTTAGACCCGCAGCCCGAGCATGTGTGGGTGATTGGTGGCGCTCAAATTTATGCAGAGTCGCTGCCTTTGGCGCATCGGCTGGTAGTCACCGAGCTTGAAGCCAACTTTGAAGGCGACGCCTTTGCTCCTGTGTTGGGTAATGAATGGCGTGAGACCCAACGCGAGCAACATATCGCGCAAACTGGCTTGAAGTTTAGTTTTGTGACTTATAGTCGTTCATAATTTTTTCCCCTCCATATAACTTTTACAGAGAGACACAACATGTCAGGACACGGTTTTCACGTTCACGGCCCACACGATCACGAGTTAGAGCACGCCGCCCAAGGCGGGCATGGCGGACACGATGCGCACGGCGATAGCGACAAAAGCAGTGGCTTTATTGGCCAGATTGCTGTAGTCACAGCCATCATCGCCACGGTAGGTGCTATTTTTTCGTACCAAGGCGGCGCAACGCAGGCCAACGCGGGTTTGTTCAAAAACAATGCGGCCATCAAAAAAACCGAAGCGTCGAATCAATGGAATTTCTTTCAATCCAAGAGTACCAAGCAGTCTTTGGCTGAACTGGCGCGCGACTTGGCACCAGAAGACAAAAAAGTAGCCTACCAAGGCAAAATTGACCGCTACGAGACTGAGAAAAACAAAATCAAGGGTGATGCAGAAAAGCTAGAAGCCGATTCGACCAATTGGGAAAAACAAAGCGACGAACAAATGCACCAGCACCACCGCTGGGCGCAAGCCACCACGGTGCTGCAAGTCTCTATTGCCATGGCAGCGATTGCTTTGTTGACCAAAAAGAAATGGTTTGAATACGCCATGTTTGGCATTGCCGTCGTCGGTTTGGTCCTTGGCGGTTTGGCCATGATGCACATTTAATTGCCGAAGAGCGCCATGCAATTAGCCACTTGGAATGTGAACTCTCTGACCGTGCGTCTGCCGCAGGTCTTAGACTGGTTGGCAGCCAACCCCGTGGATGTGTTGGTGCTGCAAGAAACCAAAATGACAGACGATAAGTTTCCGGCGGCTGAATTTCTAGCTGCTGGTTACAACGCGCTGTGGTTTGGGCAAAAAACCTACAATGGCGTGGCTTTGCTGAGCAAGCTCGCATTGCCAGTTGCCGATGTCGTGAAGAACATTCCAGGTTTTAGCGATGATTTGGCACGGGTGATAACGGCAACCGTCGATGACGTTCGGGTCGTGGGTGCGTATTTTCCCAATGGGCAAGAGCCCGGCAGCGACAAGTTTGAGTACAAAATGAGCTGGCTGAAAGGTCTGCGTGACTGGCTCAAAATCGAGCTAGCAGCACATCCCAAACTCGTCATCATGGGCGACTACAACATCACGTTCGACGATTTGGATGTGTGGGACCCTGTCGGCTTAGAAGGTTCCATACATTGCACAGAAGAAGAGCGCTACCAACTACGCGCCTTGATTGCTTTAGGTTTGACCGATGCACACCGCCTGTTTGAGCACCCCCCAAAGAGCTTTAGCTGGTGGGATTACCGCAACATGGCGTACCGACGCAACCAAGGCTTGCGGATAGACCATATTTTGGTGAGCAACGCTGTCAAACCTTTGGTGACGGCTTGCGAGATTGACAAACTACCGCGTAAAAATGAGCGCCCCAGCGACCATGCACCTGTCGTCGTGACGTTTAAATAGCGTTAAAAATAAAGTTATGGGCGCTTTACGGACGCCTTAGAGCGCGTATCAACCAATGCAATTCCTATCTTCCCTGCCCTTGTCACTGCAAACGATCTTGCTGCTGCTGGCCTCTAACGTATTCATGACTTTTGCATGGTATGGCCATTTGAAGAACATGGCTACAGCGCCTTGGTATGCCGCCGCTTTTGTGAGTTGGGGTATTGCGCTGTTTGAGTACCTGCTACAAGTGCCTGGCAACCGCATCGGCTTTCAGCAAGCAGGTTTCAACGTGGGGCAGCTGAAGATCATGCAAGAAGTCATCACGCTTGCAGTGTTTGTGCCCTTTGCGGTGATTTACATGAAAGAGCCGCTCAAGTTGGATTACCTGTGGGCGGCTCTTTGTATGGTTGGTGCGGTGTATTTTATTTTCAGAAGTAGTTAGAACTTGATTTCAAAAAATACACTTTTACTACAAAAATAATAGCAATAAAATCAATAAATACGTCGGCTACAGGCAAATTTAGCACTCAAGATTCAGTTTAAGCGGCTAATCGTTATCTAGACCCAGTTCTTGAATTTTGCGCGTAATGGTATTGCGGCCAATGCCCAGCTTGTGAGCGGCATCAATGCGGCGGCCTTTGGTGCAGGCCAGCGCAGCGATTATTAAACGTGACTCAAAGCGACGCGACATCTCATCCCATACATCAGGCGAGCCTGAAGCCAACATGGCTTGCACTTCTTTGTCCAAAGTGAGTTCCCAACTCGCATTAAATGCAGAAGGCGCATTGGCAACCGTTAAAATGTGTCTGCTCAAAGCAGTTGGCTCGTACAAGCTATCAGTTGGCAGGGTTTCTGCCGCATGCTCAGCCGCCATGGACACGGCAGAAGCATCTTCTGGCACTGGCGTTGCACTTGGTATGGACTGTGGACCTGTGGACGACTCCAACACCTCGGGGGGCAAATCTTTGGTCTCAATGACTTGGCTTGGAGCCATCACGGTGAGCCAATGGCAGATATTCTCTAGTTGGCGCACATTGCCCGGAAAGCTAAAACCAGAGAGCTGTGCCACAGCCGCGTCTGTGATGCGTTTGGGCTCTACACCGAGTTGCTTGGCGCTTTGCTGCAAGAAGTGCCGCGTCAACATTGGGATGTCCTCCCGGCGCTGACGTAATGCAGGAAGGCGCAGACGAATGACATTGAGGCGGTGGAACAAATCCTCACGGAAACCGCCTTCTTTGACGCGCTGCTCTAAGTCTTGATG
>JAYVSU010000115.1:0-12282 GCA_043775055.1 Polaromonas sp. | reverse complement strand
CGTGCTTCTCAGAATTGGTAGTTCAAGGAGGCTCTTATGTTTACACATCTGTGCCTCTCTTAAGCTACTGTTTCGCGCACTTCGTAGTTGAATTCAAGTTATGACTGAATTACTATAAATTTAATAGCTAACAAATTAACAAATACGTAGGCTAGACCCCAAAAAGCATGATTATTCTAGGAATTGAGTCCAGCTGCGATGAAACCGGCGTGGCCATCGTCAAAACTGAAGGTAGTGACCTGCCTGTGCTCCTGGCGGACGCTTTGCATAGCCAGATTGAGATGCATCAAGCCTTTGGTGGCGTGGTGCCTGAGCTGGCGAGCCGCGACCATATTCGGCGGGTGTTGCCGCTGACGCAGCAGGTGCTGGACAAATCGGGTCTCCAACTCAGCGATGTGGATGTGGTGGCCTACACGCAAGGGCCAGGCTTGGCGGGGGCGCTGCTGGTGGGGTCTGGCGTGGCTTGTGCACTTGGGGCGGCGCTGGGCAAGCCGGTGTTGGGGGTGCATCACTTGGAGGGGCATTTGCTGTCGCCATTTTTGAGTGCTGACCCGCCGGAGTTTCCGTTTGTGGCGCTGTTGGTGTCTGGCGGCCATACGCAACTGATGCGGGTGGATGGCGTGGGCAAGTACGACATTTTGGGCGAAAGTGTGGACGATGCGGCGGGGGAGGCGTTTGACAAATCTGCCAAATTGATGGGTTTGCCCTACCCAGGCGGGCCGGGCTTGGCCAAATTGGCGGAAACAGGCAATGAAAAAGCCTTTAAATTACCGCGCCCCTTGTTGCACAGTGGCGACCTGAACTTCTCGTTTGCGGGGCTGAAAACAGCGGTTTTGGTGCAAATCAAAAAGCTGGAAGCAGGTTTGGATGGTGGGCAGGGCGTGCCTGTGGCGCAATTTTCACCGCAGTTGCTGGCAGACATGGCTGCGTCCACGCAGGCGGCGATTGTGGATGTGCTGGTGCGCAAGTCCAACACGGCGTTGATGCAGACGGGTTTGAAGCGTTTGGTAGTGGCTGGCGGCGTGGGGGCCAACCAAAAGCTGCGTCAACAGCTCAATGCGGTGTGCGCTTTGAACGGTGTGCGGGTGCATTACCCTGAGTTGGCACTGTGCACCGACAATGGCGCAATGATTGCTATGGCAGCAGCCATGCGGCTACAAAGCGGCCAGCAAACAGCCAACACGGATTACGCTTTTAACGTCAAACCGCGTTGGCCTTTGGACTCGCTGCAAGCTGAGCTAAGCGCGATTTAGTGAATCGGCAACTGCGTCACTTTGCTGACGGGTACCAATTTCGTCAATTTCAGCGTCAGGATGCCGTTTTCAAGCTTGGCTTCGCTGGTCGAGACGTTAATGTCTTGCGGCAGCTCATACGCGGCCTTGTAGGCGCGTTTGGCGTCGCTCACGGTCTCTAAGCGCACGACATTGCCTTCAATGCCTATGTTCAGCTGTTCTTTGGTGATGCCAGGCACGTCAAAGCTGAAGGTGTAGCTGGTTTCGTCTTGCGCCCAATCGAAATGAGGGTTGCCAGTCGCTATAGCCGCTGTATTCGAAGCGGTGCCAGCAGAACTTGCTGCATGGTTGAAAGCATGTTGGAAGGCTGCGCGACGCGCCAAAGCTGCGGTTGTAGGTTTGTAAAACATGGTGAAACTCCAGTTGGGGTTAATCAAAAAACATAAAAATCGTTGAAGAATCCTTCATGCAACGCAGCTGTCGCATACGTTACACTCGCGGCAGTTTTTTAGAAAAAGAACCATCGCATGGAATCACATCTATGTGTTTTTTGAGCAATTTCAAGAGAGAAAATCAATGTTTAAATTTGAGCTACAGGCCTTGAAAAATAAGGTTTTGCCACTACTGCGCACCGTCTTTGCCACGCTATTTTTGTTGTTTTTAGGAACCTTTGCTAACGCAGTTTGGGCACAGACAACGACAGTCAAAATCGCCATGATTGAAGGTTTGAGCGGTCCGTTTGGCAACACAGGCGAGGCAGTTTTTAGAAATTTGCTGTGGGCAACTGAGCGTGTGAATTCCCGTGGTGGCGTCAAGATGGAACTCAAACGCTATGACAGCAAGGGTCAACCGGAAGAAGCGCTGTCGATGTTGCGTGCAGCGATTGACGATGGTGCGCAAATCATCATGCAGGGCAATTCATCTGCCACAGCGGCGGTGCTGATTGATGCTGTCAACAAACACAATGAGCGTGAGCCCGCCAAGCGGGTGCTGTTTTTGAACTACTCAGCGGTTGACCCCAATCTGACCAATGAGAAATGCAGCTTTTGGCATTTCCGTTTTGACGCCCATGCCGACATGCGCATGACAGCGCTGATGGACGTTCTCAAAGACGACAAAGCGGTGAAGAGCGTCTACATCATCGGCCAAGACTACAGCTTTGGCTATGCGGTCGCCAAAGAAGCCAAGCGCCAGCTGAGTCTGCAGCGGCCTGATGTGGCGATTGTGGGGGATGAATTGCACCCGTTGGGCCGTGTCAAAGACTTTATGCCCTACGCCGCCAAAATCAAAGCCAGCGGTGCGCAAGCGGTCTTGACCGGTAATTTTGGCAACGACTTGACGCTCTTGGTCAAAGCTGCCAAAGACGTGGGTTTTGAAGGCAAGTTTTACACCTTCTACGGGAACGCGCTGGGCGCACCAGCGGCGATTGGCGAAGCGGGCATTGGCAAGGTCATTGCAGTGGCAGATTGGCTACCGAACGTGCCCAACGCAGCCAGTGAGATGTTCTACAAATCATTCAAAACACGTTTCCCCAACCCTGCGGACGACTACGTACACATGCGCATGCAGTTGATGGTGGAAGCGCTGGCGCAGTCGATAGAAGCTGCCGCCAAGTCGAGTAAATCAGATAAAGCGAATGCTATTGATTTAGTAGCTGTTGCGACCCAATTAGCGTTGGCTAAGGTCACATTTGCCTCGCAAACAGGGCATATGCGCGCTGCTGATCATCAGTTCCAACAGCCCTTGGTGGTGGGCTTGATGGACAAGCTGGGTGCGCCGGGTGTTAAGTTTGACGTGGAAGGTTCAGGTTACGGTTTTAAAGTCATCAAGCAAATCAGCGCCAAATCGGCAGAGCAACCGACCAGCTGCAAAATGACGCAAGCCATGTAAATGCTTTTACATTCAAAAAGGGGCTGGCTGCGAAATCAGCTAATCCCTTTTAATTTGGGTTTCATTTAGGCAAAGAACAATGTGCACCTGTGGGCGCTTTGCCTGATCCCGCCGCGATGAGTGGAGGCTCTTGGCGTAAATCAATATCTGCGGATTTAGCAAAATCCCAGGCAATGAATGTGCAGAGTAAAAACCAAAAGACGATGCTCAGTAAAGATTGTTTATTTTGAAGGAAGTTCATACGGTTGTTTCCATCATTGCTCAGCGCTGTCGTTGAAAACAGTTTGTCGAATTTTCAAGCCAATCAGTGTTCCTGCAAAAGCCAGCGGCAACCAAATCCAACCATGCAAGCTGCCTGTGGAGATGCCGCTGAGCATGGCACCGACATTGCAGCCAAAAGCCAAGCGAGAGCTGTAGCCCATGACCAAACCAGCCAGCAAACCGATGGCCCATTGTTTGGCGCTGAGCTTGGCATTGAGTGAAGCTGAATCAGCTTTTTTAGTGCTCACCCACAGCGCGCCCGCTAGGATGCCGATGTTGGTGATGGAGGTTACGTCAAGCAAGATGGACTCGCTCAAATGTTTGGCTTGGCTGGCTTGCGACCAAAAGGCGTTGGCCGTCGGGTCAAACAGACCTGTTGCAGTAGCCAGTTTGCCAGCCCACAAACCAAAACCATACACAACACCCCAGGGTTGGCCGGCCAGAATTAAATTGAGCGTGGCTAGGAGCGCTAAGAAAATCGCGCCGCCCACCCAGCGCTTGCTGAACCACGCTTTGCCAGGGCCGACCCAAAGCCGAATCAGCACGGCTAAGCCCAGCAGCAGGCCACCTGTGACCAGCAGAGCGACAGGCGCGCCCCAAGACTGCACGAAACCAACAGGCTCCATTTGCCCGAGGGATAACCAGTTATGCAAATGCACAGAACCTAGAAAGCTGCCAATCGCGAACAGCGGCAATATCGCCATGTTGAGCGGCAAACCCAAACCTGCTTTGTACAAAGTACCTGAGCCGCAACCATCCGCTACTTGCATTGAGATGCCAAAGACAAAAGCACCCACAATCAGGCTGATGCTGGGAGGCCCTAATGCTGCTTGCAGTTCAGGATAGAAACCTAGAAGCGGCATGGCTAACAGGGCGGCCAACGCAAGCAAGAGCAATTGTCCGGCTGCGCCGCTGGGGTCACGTGCTGTGACCAATTGCCGCCAACCGGTGGTGAAACCAAACCGAGCAGCAGCTAAAGTTGCGCCCAAACCAATGCCAACTAAAAACAGAACGGCTTGGCGAACGTAAACGCTCATCAGTAAAAAAACAAAGAAGACTGCCAGAATGGCGCTCAATAACCAACGCTTCATGTCAAGTTGTCCTGCTTATTTTTCAGACCAAAGCTTGGCATCGATCATCAGTTGTTTGGCGCGGTTGGGCACATTGCTCATCGGCAGGTTTGCGTCTTGCGACCAGTCTTGCATAGAACCCGGATACAACTTGGCATTGGTTTGACCCAGAAGCTCAGACGCTGCAAACCAATTGATAGCTGACCAATGCCCCGTGTTGCAAAACGCAATGCTAGGTGTTTGAGGTTTCACCCCTGAGTCTGCCCACACTTTTTTAGCTGCATCTGGTGAAACAAAACTGGCGAAGTTGGGGTTGTTGGGGATAAACCATTTTTCAAACGATAAATTGCTTGCGCCTTTGATCGTGCCTGGCACTTTAACTAAAGCGTGACGCGTTTCACCATTGAAAAATGCCTCAGTACGAGAGTCCATCACAGCGGTTTGACCGGTGCTGACAGCCTTGGCGACTTCTGCGCGGTCAGCCGTCCACTTTCCAGAACGTACAGGTACGTATGTGCTGGTTGGCATTTTGATGACTTCGTCGTCGTAAGGTAAACCTGCGTGTATCCAAGCTTTCATGCCACCGTTCAAAATGGAGACTTCTTTGATGCCGTGTTCTTTGAGTACCCAATACACCCACGCAGCCGTGCCAAAGTCAATGCTGTCTACACCGGTGGATATCAAAACGGTCGGTGTGCTGGCTGTTAGACCTTGCTTTTGTATGAGCTGTGTCAGTTTGTCTAAGCTGGGTAATTGAGAGGGATTTGTAGCGGGCCCACGCCATTCTTCAAAAGGTGCGCTGGTGGCAATTTCTAAGTGATAGTCTTTGTAGGAGCTGGTTTTGCGAATGTCGATTACCCTGACAGCGTTGTTTGGTTGCTTCAGCAAAGCTTGCAACTGGCTAGCACTAAGCAAGGGGGCGGCCCAAGCCGTGCTGAATGCCAAAGCTACGAAACACAAAATTAAAAAACGCTTAAACATGAATTCCTCAAACCATTCTTTTAAAATTTAGACACAGAACGCGATTGCATATGCTCTATGCCTGAAGCTCGGTGCATCGATTTTAATATGGCCTTAAGCGACGATTTGGTTATATGCTTATGCGAAAACGTGTTATTTGATTGAACACTGCGTTTGCCAAAGAAAAAGGGCTAGCTGATTTCTCAGCTAGCCCCTTTTTTATGGGTGCTGGATTAGCGTGTGTAACCTTCGCAAGCGCCAGCATTTGGGCGGCCACGGCACTCGCGCTTCAGACGAGCTACGCGTTCGGCTGATGGGTCTAACGAACTACCTTCCGCTTTGCTTTTCCGCACCTTGTGGTGGGATTGTTTCTTCTTCGCAGCAAAAGCAGGGGTTGCACTCATCAAAGCCACGCTTATGCACAGGCTAGACAACAAAATGCGGGTAAGTTGGCTCATCATTAAACGCTTTCAAGAGTTGTAAACATTTGCTATTGTGCATCAAGTGAATACTCAATTAACATTCGCTCGCTGCAATTTATCGTTTAACGCGGAACCAAGCCGCATACATGGCCGGTAGTGCCAACAAGGTCAAAACTGTGGCCACAATCAAGCCACCCATGATGGCGACCGCCATCGGCCCCCAAAACACGCTGCGTGAGAGCGGAATCATCGCAAGCACTGCCGCCAAGGCTGTCAGCACGATAGGCCGCAAACGGCGCACGGCAGATTCCACAATCGCATCCCACGCTGGTATACCCGCCGCGCGGTCTTGCTCGATTTGGTCAATCAGAATCACGGAGTTGCGCTGAATCATGCCCATCAAAGCGATCACACCCAAGAGTGCAACAAAGCCAAATGGACGACCCAGCAAGATCAAAGCACCTGCCACGCCTGCAATACCCAAAGGCCCGGTCAAAAACACCAACAACGCGCGGCTAAAGCTGTGCAATTGCAGCATCAAAAGGGTGAAGGTCAAAAACAACATGATGGGGATACCAGCGGCGATGGAGGCCGAGCCTTTAGAGCTTTCTTCAACAGCACCCGCTACCTCAATGCGGTAAGCCGCATTCCCGTTGCTTTGCCATTTGCCTTCAAGCTCTTTGAGTTGGGGCAAAAGTTCGGCCGTCACGGTCGCGCCTTGCAGGCCTTCCACAATGTCGCTTTGCACGGTGATGGCGTAGTCGCGGTTCTCGCGCCACATCACGCCGGGTTCCCACGTGAAGACGGGTTTGGCAATTTGTGTCAGCGGTATCGACTTACCAGACGCCGTTGGCAAGTAGGCATTGCCAATGTCGCTGATGGCGTTGCGTTCATCCAAAGGTTGGCGCAGCACGATGTCAATCAATTTGTCGCCATCGCGGTACTGTCCGACGGTGCTGCCAGACAGCAGCGTTTTGGAGGCTTGGGCGATGGACTGGCTGGTCACGCCCAAGGTACGCGCTTTGGCTTGGTCGACCTCTAAACGCAGTGACTTGATGGACTCGTTCCAGTTGTCATTCACACCGCGCGTGCTTTGGCTGGCGCGCATGATGGTTTTGACCTCTTCAGCGCGCTCGCGCAGCGTTGTAGGTTCAACGCCCACGACGCGAAACTGTACCGGGTAGGGGACAGGCGGGCCATTAGGTAAGAGCTTGATACGGCCGCGCACTTCAGGAAATTCTTGCGCCAACAGCGTCGGCAACTTGATGCGCAAAGACTCACGCACCTTCAAATCTTTAGGCAACACGATGAGCTGCGACACATTGGTCTGCGGAAAAACTTGGTCCAGCGGTAAGTAAAAACGCGGTACGCCCGAGCCAATCCAGGTGCTCACACTGCTGACACCTTCTTCAAGCATGAGGCGTTTTTCTACGCGTTTGGCAATCGCTTCATTGGCTGCAAAAGAGGTGCCTTCGGGCGACCAAATGTCGACCATGATTTCAGGGCGGCTGGAGTCTGGGAAGAACTGCTGTTGCACTTTGCCCATGCCAAAAATACCAAGAGCAAAGATAAACACGGTGGCACCGATGGTGAGCCAGCGGTGTTTGACGCACCAGTTCACGGTTTTGCGAAAGCCATTGTAGAACGGGGTATCGAAGGATTCGTGGGGCTGGTTACTCGGTGTCTCACCTGCTGGCGCGGTGTGTGGTTTGGCTTTGAGCAACAAGACGCCCAAGTACGGCACAAAATAGACAGATACCAACCAGCTTAGCACCAAGGCAATCACTGTCACCGCAAAAATCGCAAAGGTGTACTCACCGGTGACGGACTTGGCAATACCAATCGGCAAAAAGCCGGCGGCGGTGATCAGCGTGCCCGTCAACATGGGCATGGCGGTGATTTCGTAGGCAAACGTCGCGGCGCGTACTTTGTCGTAGCCTTCTTCCATCCTGCGCACCATCATTTCAACGGCGATGATGGCATCGTCCACCAACAAACCCAGCGCGATGATGAGCGAGCCGAGCGAGATTTTGTGCAGCCCAATACCAAAGTATTCCATCCCCAAAAAGGTCACTGCCAGTACCAGCGGGATGGTGATGCCGACCACTAAGCCAGGCCGCACGTCGATGTACCAGCGCTTGTAAAATGGGTGATTCCCTGGTCGCCGGTGGAAACCCAGTGCGATAAAGCTCACGGCCAAAACAATCACCACCGCTTCAATCAGCACCCGAATGAACTCACCCACCGAGGTGGCGACATTCTTTGGTTGGTCTTGAATTTGAAGCAAGGTGATGCCTGCAGGCAATGATTTTTCAATCTGCCCGAAGGTGGTTTGCAGTGATTTTCCTAGGGCAATGATGTCGCCCCCTTTGCCCATGCTGACACCCAAAGCGATGACTTCTTTGCCTTGGTGATGCACTTTCACGACCGGCGGGTCGTTGTAGCCACGCTGAATGTCTGCAATGTCACCCAACCGAATTTGGTTTCCCGAACTGCCACGAATCGGCATCGCACGCAGTTGCTCAATCGCTTCAAACTGGCCAGCTACACGTACCTGCACGATGTCCAGCGGCGTTTGTACCGCACCAGCGGATTCCACGGCATTTTGCTGACCAATTTGCGACAACACTTGGTTGAAGTCCAAACCGAGTTGTGACAAGCGTTTTTGCGAGATCTCGATAAACACTTTCTCGTCTTGCGCCCCAAAGAGCTCTACTTTGCTCACGTCTTTGACGCGCAGCAGTTTTTGCCGCACTTGGTCGGCGTGGTCTTTCAGTTCGGCATAGCTAAAACCATCGGACTCCAAAGCGTAAATCACGCCATACACGTCGCCAAAATCGTCGTTAAAAAAGGGACCTTGCACCGTGCTGGGCAGCGTGTTGCGCATATCGCCTACTTTTTTGCGTACGGCGTACCACACATTAGCTACATCAGCTGCTTTGGAGTTGTCTTTGATTTGGAAGATGATTTGCGACTCGCCCGGCTTGGAGTAGCTGCGAATTTTGTCGGCATAGGGCACTTCTTGCAGTGTCTTTTCAATCTTATCCGTCACCTGCTCAGCCACTTGCTGAGCTGTTGCGCCTGGCCAGTAAGTGCGCACTACCATGGCGCGGAAGGTAAAAGGCGGATCTTCGTCCTGTCCGAGCTGGAAGTAGGCGGCAAAGCCCATCACCATCAACACCACCATCAGGTAGCGGGTCAGGGCGGGGTGGTCCAACGCCCATTTGGAGAGGTTGAAGCCAGTCTTGGGCTGAATCATCGGGGGGGCTGAAGGTGTAGTTTCAGAGCCAGCTGGCGTGTGTTCGGTCGTCATACTTGGCTCACTTTGCAATGGCGACTGATGGGTTATTTGCTATATTTTTAGTAGCTAAAGACTGATTTAATACGTCGGCTACAGTCGAATTTGATGCGTTTTCAGGCTTTTCTTTGTAAATCGTCACTTTTTGACCGGGTGACAGCACATGCACCCCTGCGCTGACGACCAGTTGACCAGGCTGCAAGCCAGAGGCGATGACGGCCTCGTTGCCATCCGCTGTTGCAATCTGAATAGCTTGTGACTTGACGGTCATCGTTGCCGGGTCTAGCACCCAGACGGCCGAAGTTTTGCCGTCTTGCTTCAGGGCACTGGTGGGTAGCTTGATGACTTGTGCGCCAGCGTGGGCCAATGCCGCAGGGGTAACATACACGGTCGCCCCCAGTGCGGGTGCAGCATCACCTTGCAAGCCTACTTTGATGGCGAAGGTGCGGGTCACAGGGTCTGCTGCAGCTGCTACTTCGCGGATTTTGCCAGTCAGGTTGCGGTTTTCAGCCCAAACGCGGACTTTGACGTCAGCGCCGACTAACATTTGTTTGACCTTGTCTTCGGGCACTGAAAACACCACATCGCGCGCACCGTCTTGGGCAATCCGCACAATTGGCGTGCCAGCAGTGACCACTTGACCGGGTTCAGCATCTACACCGACGATGACGCCTGAAACGTCAGCTTTCAGCTGGGTGTAGCCAGTTTGGTTGCCTTGGCTTTTCAATTGGACTTGCGCTACGTCTAGCTGGGCTTGACCTGCTTTGAGTGCAGTATCACGACGCTCAAGCTCTGCGCCGCTGATGAAGCCTTGGTCTTTCAACTCTTTGTAGCGCTTGTAATCAGCTGCAGCCAAGTCACGGTTGGTCATGGCCGCAGCCAGCTGTGCACGGGCAGCATCTGCGGCCAAAGCGTAATCTTGCGGGTCAAGTTGCGCCAAAAGCTGACCTGCTTTCACATGCTGACCCACCTCAGCTTGGCGTTTAACCAGCTTGCCAGCCACGCGAAAGCCGAGTTTGGATTCAACGCGCGGTTTGACCTCACCTGAAAACTCATAAGCAGCGTCAAAACTGCCTGCAGCAACCGTCAGCACTTTGACGGCGCGCACGGGCTCAATGGGGGCTGGAGCTTGGGTACAGGCGCTAAGTGCTACCACCGCTATGGTGATAGCGAGTGCAGGGAGTTGGAAGTGAGTTTTGTGCATGACAATGGTGAGGTTAAATATCAACGAACTGTGTATGTATGAAAGCAAGGTAGAAAATAGCTATCAAGCTGTTTTGAAGCCTTCTGGAGGTCGTTATTATATTAATGACCGAGTAGTTAGTAATTTAGGAGGATTATCTCAGCTTGTCAAGAATTAGCTTGATAGGCAGTAATAATTGTCTCAAACCACCAAGTAATATCCAAGAAATCACCTAAAAGTGCCATGACAACCAAGTTTTCGCCACCATTTATTGCCGTTGATTTGCTTTTTACTGATTTGCAAAGCAAAGGCTATGCCGTTTTGAGTCCCCAAAGTGCCTTGGGCTGGGTTGGATGTACCGAAGCAGACGTGGCAAAGTGGTTGCCACTTTGGAATGATTTACCGGTGGATGGTTACCTCAAAGATGGTGGGCGCTATCGCAGTCGGCGTCACTCTTGCTTTGTGGTGGACGGTACGCACGTGAGCCAAACGCCGCATCGTGCCCATTGGCAGCCCTTAGAGTACAACGCTTTGCACGGCGGCATGCAGCGTTTGTTTGAGCCGATGCTGCCTGAGATGGTGCAGCAAAGCACTTGGAAGCAATTGCTGCTGAAGCTGGGGCAGTTGTGTACGCAGCTCAAACCAATTGCGGGCGATTGGTTTGTCGAGGCGCATCAGTTCCGTATCGACACGACAGATGGCATTGGCCGACCTACGCCCGAAGGCGCGCACCGTGACGGGGTGGACTTTGTTTTTGTGCTGATGGTGGCACGCTACGGCGTTAAAGGCGGTGAGAGCCGCGTTTTTGAGCTGGATGGCCCCGCAGGCCAGCGTTTCACCATGAGCGAGCCTTGGACGCTGCTGCTGCTAGACGATGAGCGTGTGATTCATGAGTCAACCCCGATTCAGCCTCTCACGTCACAAGTAGGTTACCGAGATACCTTGGTGCTGACGTATCGAGCCAAGGGTTTTCAAGATGCGGCCAGCTGATTACACAGCTAATCACATCGTGATTTAGGTCAATTCACATCGTGATTTAGATCAATTCACATCGTGATTTAGATCAATTTCATTTTTTTAGCAGACTCGCGCAACTCTTCGCGGAAGTTAGGGTGTGCGATTGAAATCAGCTCTAAGGTCCGTTGTTTGGCGGATTTGCCATCTAGCTGCGCAATACCGTATTCGGTCACCACATAGTTGACTTCATTCTTGCTGGTCGACACGGCTGTGCCGGGTGTGAGCATAGGTGCGATGCGCGAGACAGTATCGTCTTTGGCCGTAGAGGGCAGTACGATGAATGATTTACCACCTTTAGAGCGGTTGGCAGCACGAACAAAGTCTGTTTGACCGCCGGTGCCAGAGTAGGGCAATGGCCCCAAGCTCTCCGAACCACATTGACCCAAGAAATCAATCTGCAATGTCGCATTGATGGAGATGAGGTTGTCGTTTTGGCCAGCCAAGAAAGGGTCATTGGTAAAGTTGACAGGATGCATCTCCAGCATCGGGTTGCGGTCCATGAATTTGTGCAGCTTCTTGGAGCCTAAAGCGAACGTGGCAATCATTTTGCCAGGCATGTAGTTTTTGCGGCGGTTGGTGACCACGCCGGCTTCAACCAGGGTCAAAATACCATCGCCCAGCATTTCGGTGTGGATGCCCAAGTCGCGCTTGTTGGTCAGTTGCATGACCACCGCATCAGGAATGCCGCCAAAACCAATTTGCAAGGTCGAGCCGTCTTCAATCAAGTCAGCCACATACTTACCAATGGCTTCTTGAACGGGGCCAATGTTGGGCAAGCCGACTTCAATGATGGCTGCATCGTCTTCGATCAAGGCGGTGACTTGGGAGATATGAACATGGCAATTGCCATAGGTGAACGGTACGTTCGGGTTGATCTCAAGCACGATGGCATGCGCCTTGGTCAAGGCCGCCATGGTGTAGTCCGCACCTAAGCTGATGGAAAAGTTGC
>JAYVSU010000114.1:0-14245 GCA_043775055.1 Polaromonas sp. | reverse complement strand
TTTAGCTGCGCTGAGTTTAGAACGTCTGTAATACCTATTTTTATCAATCATTTCAAGAAGTTAGCATGTGGTGAAGACATGTTTGCTTCCTAAGACCCTTATTTAATAGTTTGCTGTTATTATAATAGCAAATATTTGACAAACCCCGTCAAGCAATAATCGTATCTTTGCAAAAAAGCGCGTTGCCGTAGGGCGTCATCTCGCCGCATTGCACAATCAAGCTGGCTTGTTTCACTCGGTCGTAAAACGCAAAGCGCTCTACCGCTTCGACGCGTTGGGCGTTCAGGCCGTATTGGGTTTGAACCATCTGCACCACGGCTTCTTGACTGGGGGTGCGGTGCTCGGCGGTGGCGCCTTTTACATGCATGTACGCGACCGGAAAAGGCACATCGTCACACACCGGGAAGACCGACAAAATCGCTTGGCAGGCGCGCTCTAGCGTGTGGCCAGGCAGGCGCACCACGGGTTTGCCTTGCGACAGCTGCTCGGCGGTGAAGTTGGCGTCCACCACGGCGACCCATTCGTTGTGGCCCATTTGGGCTAAACGCATCAGCAGCTCTGGCGTCAGCAGCGGGTCAATGCCTCTTAACATGCGACGCCCTCGCCCAAGCTGGCAGGGTCAATCGCACCGGTGATGAGGCCGACGATTTCTTCGGGGTTGGAGTCCTTGGTGGCGCGGTTGGCGATGATGCGGCCTTGGCGGAAGACGAAAATCCGGTCCGTCAGGTCAAACACTTGGCGTAGGTTGTGGCTGATGATGATGAGCGGCAGGCCGCGTGCTTTGAGGCCTTTGATGATTTCTTCCACCTTGGCCGTCTCCGCCACGCCCAGCGCGGCAGTGGGCTCGTCCAAAATAATCAGCTTTTTGGCAAAACCAGCCGCCCGCGCAATGGCGACGCACTGGCGCTGCCCGCCCGACATGCCGCGCAAAGATTGCGACAGGTCTTGAATCTTCACCCCCGTGCTGGCCAGCATGTCGCTGGCCGCAGCGCGCATGGCGCCGTGGTTGAGTGGCGACAAGGGGCCAAGGTTGAAGTAAGTCGTCTCGCGGCCCAAAAACAAATTGGCCGGTACGTCCAAGTCCTCCGCCAGCGCCAAGGTTTGGTAGACCGTCTCAATGCCCTGCTCGCGTGCGACCAAGGGTGAGCTGAATTTGACCGGTTTGCCACTGAGCAAAATCTCACCCTCGTTCGGCTGCTCCACGCCCGTTACCAGCCGCACAAAGGTGCTTTTGCCCGCGCCGTTGTCGCCCACAATCGCCACATGCTCGTTGCCGTGCAGCGCAAAATTAGCGTTCGTCAGGGCCTTCACGCCACCGTAATGGCGGGTCAAGCCGCGCACACTGAGAATAGGTTCGTTCATGTCGCGTCCAGAGGTTGTTCGTCGGTTAATTAGTCACTCGGATGTATTTATTTGCACCTTTTGCGCAAACCAAGCACACAGTTTAGGCATTGTAGAACTCAAATTGCCTTGCATGACAGCATCTTACTGCTTTCTTACCTAGTAAAACTACTGAGTTGATTTATTCGACAAAAGTTCATTTTGGCACTATAGTTTGGGTAGTTTTAGGAAAAAACTACGGACGAGACAAGCCAGAATCAACTTTTCAGACACAACACATCAAAGGGCAAGCATGAAAATTTCCTTCCAAAACACCCTGCTGGTAGCCGCTTTGGCTGCCACCGTTGGCCTTGCCGCTTGCGGTAAAAAAGAAGAAGCCAAACCTGCTGCTGCCGCGCCCGCAGCTGCTGTAGCCGAGACCACCATTGCCTACATCACCAACGGCAACACCAACGAGGGCTGGACCCTCATCAACGGCGGTGCCGCCAAAGCCGGTGCAGCGCCAGGCGTGAAATACATCCAACTCGCCGCAGAAAAAGGCGACTTGGCCAAACAGTTGGCGATTGTGGAAGACATGATCACCAAGAAAGTCAACGCCATTGCGATTGCACCGGTCGACAGCAAAGGCATCGCCCCCGTTATCAAGAAAGCCATGGACGCAGGCATCGCGGTGGTGGCGGTGGACACCGGCATTGACGGCACACCCATCACCAGCTACGTCGCAACTGACAACGTCAAAGCCGCCATGGTGCAAGGCGATTGGGCTGCCAGCCAAGTGGCGGATGGCGACACCGTTATTTACGTGACGGGCGACCAAGGCCAATCCACCGGCCAAGAGCGTAAAAAAGGCTTTGAAGACGGCCTGAACGCAAAACGCAAAAACGTCAAAGTCGTGGTTGTGGCAACCACTTGGGACCAAACCATGGCACAAAATGGCGTGGAAGCCGCGCTCAAAGCCAACCCCAAAGCTAAGCTCGTGGCTTGCGCATGGGACGGCGGTGCCTTGGGCGCGATGGCTGCTTTGAAGGCGGCTGGCAAAAAAGCTGGCGATGTGAAAATCGCTGGTTTTGACGGCTCCCCTGGCGGTTTGGACATGATGAAAGACGGCTGGCAGTCTGCCAACGCTGCGCAAATGTTGGCCAAAATCGGCCAAGTCGGCGTAGAAACAGCGATTGCCGCTGCGGGCAAAAAGACCGTTGAAGCCCGCATCGACACCGGTAGCTTCTTGGTTTTGCCAGAAAACGTTGACAAGTTCGCGGCCGACTCTGGCGTGGGCCAGTTCATGAAAACGTTGAAAAAGTAAGCTAAGGCCCAGCCACAAGCCCAGCACGGTGCAAGCCTAGCTGGGCTTTGTTTTTTTATACGATCTCGACTATGACCCTCAACCTCAAACAAAGTTATGCCACCGTAGCGCGGCAAGAATGGTACGGCTCCTTGGTGGCCGTTATTTTGCTGGCCATTGTGCTGTCCTTCGCCTCGGAGTACTTCCTCACCACCGGCAACCTCAGCAATATCATGGTGCAAGCCTCCGTCGTCGCCCTCTTGGCGGGTGGCCAAACCTTTGTGATTTTGACCGCAGGCGTTGACCTGGCCGTGGGCGCGCTCACCGCGCTGGCCGGTGCTGTAGCGGGCTACATGATGGTCAAGCTTGGCATCAACCCCTACCTCGCCATCACCACCGCCTTTGCCATTGGCGTCGCGGTGGGGCTGTTCAACGGCTACTTGGTCGCCTACGTCGGCATTCCCGCCTTCATCGTCACCTTGGGCGGTTTGACGCTGTGGCGCGGCTTGGCGTTTGACTTAACTGGTGGCTTCGACCAAGCCGGCCTGCCCGACCCGCTGCCCTTCCTCGGCCAAGGCAACCTGCTCGGCATCCCCATGCCCACACTGATTACGCTGATTTTCTACATCTTCATGGCTTATGTGCTTTCCTCCACCAAGCTGGGCCGCTACGTCTATGCGATTGGCTCGAACGAGGCCGGCGCACGCCAAATGGGTATCGACATTCGCCGCGTCAAAATGCAGGTCTACGTTGTATGCGGCTTGTCTTGTGCTTTGGCTGCTATGGTTTTAGCGGGCCGCATGGACAGCACCAGCGGCAAAATGGCGCAAATGGCCGAGCTAGACGCCATCGCCGCCGTCATTTTGGGCGGCACATCGCTCTTTGGCGGGCGCGGCAGCATCTGGGGCAGCTTGCTGGGTGCGATTTTGATCACCATGATCCGCAACGGCATGAACCTGCTAGAAATCTCCCAGTTTAAACAAATGATGGCCATAGGCGCCGTCGTCATCATTGCGGTATGGATTGATGTTATCCGCCGTGGCCGTTTGCTGAAAAAATAAGCAAAATTGACGGGTTTGCAGTCGATGTAATACAATGCCTACATGTATTCACATTCTTTCATAGCTTGCTAAGGAGCCTGCAATGACCACTACTATTCGGCTTGAACCCGCTATCGAGCAGCGTCTCGGTTACTTGGCAGCGCAAACCGGCCGCACCAAGTCTTACTACCTGCGCGAGCTGGTGTTGAACGGTTTGGAAGATTTGGAAGACTATTACCTCGCCAGCAGCACCGCAGAGCGCGTGCGCAAAGGCGACGAAGCCGTGCTCAGCGCAGCGCAAGTTAGGGCAGACCTTGGCTTGGACAGTTAATTACACCGAAACCGCCGCCAAACAGCTGCGCAAGCTCGACAAACCCGCCGCCAGGCGCATTGTCGACTTCATGGACGAACGCGTCGCCACCTCCCAAAACCCACGTGACAGCGGCAAAGCCCTTACCGGCCCACTCTTGGGCAGCTACTGGCGTTACCGTGTGGGCGACTGCCGCATCATCTGTGAGATCCAAGACGGCGTACTGTGCATCCTTGTCATCGAGGTCGGTGCACGCAAAGACGTGTATCGGTAAAAAACGCCGTTTTACAGGCTATTTTTGGCTGTAGCCGTTGTATTTATTCAATAGTTTGCTACAAAAATATGAAAAAAAGCCTATTTGGTTCACCATCTGTGTCTGAGGTGACGGAGGTTGGCGTGCCGCCAGCAAGTCAGCTACTTCACAGTTTGACTGGCGAGATTAACTATCAAGATGCGTATCAAGTGGCTTTACGCGACCCGAGCATGCGGGTTGAAGCGGCGTATCTCGCGGTTTTTGACTATCCACCGGCTTGGGTTCTGACTTTGATGAACCTGCGTGGTCTGGTAGCGGGGCTGTTGGGGCTCAAACACGCGGCTTATAAGAACGCAAAGAATCGTGCGCAGATCAGCGCTGAAGACTTTGCAATTAACCGGTTGGCGGGGCCGTTTTATGTCAAATCAATAGCCAAAGACGAGCTAATTGTGGGCGATGACGACACGCACTTAGATTTTAGAATCTCTGTCTATAAAAATACCGATGCAACCGTCACGGTGTCAACCATTGTGACAACCCATAACGCCGTCGGCCGGATGTACATGTGGGTCGTCAAACCCTTTCATCGGGTCATTGCCAAGTCTATGGTGCAGCGCGCGGTGAACGCGGGCCGCTTATAGAGCTATTTTCGGCTGTAGCCGGCGTATTTATTCAATAGTTTGCTATTAAATAGATAGTAAATATCGACTAAATCAAGTGCCAGATGATGCCTTCGCAGCCAGCGCCGCAATGTCCTTCACCTCACAAATCGCCTGCGGAGCACCGTGCCGCGCGGCTTCCAGCATGGCTTGGCCGATGCTGCGGGTAGTGGCCAGCGCGTTTGGGAACAGCGCCCGCGTCACCGCCAGCAGCGGCTTGGTCAGGCTGTACAAGACGCGGTAAACCGGCGTTTTAGACACAATCCCGTCCAGCGGCGCAATCACCCCGGGGCGGAACAAATACACCGCTTTGAACGGCAGCCGCTGCAGTGCATTTTCGGTCCGCCCCTTCACCCGCGCCCACATGATGCGCCCCTTCTCAGTGCTGTCCGTCGCTGCGCCCGAGACGTAAATAAACGTCATCTGCGGGTTCAACCGCGCCAGCACCTGCGCCACCGCCAACGTCAGGTCGTATGTCACCCGGCTGTACTGCGCCTCCGTCAACCCCGCCGCCGAGGTGCCCAGTGTAAAAAAGCAAGCGTCAAACCCCGTTAACTGCGCTTTGAGGTCATCTGTAGCGCCCAAATCAAACAAATCCGCATGCACCAGCTCCGACAACTTCCCATCCCGCTGTGTCAGCCCCGTGCGCCCCACAGCCCGCACCCGCGCCACATCAGGCGTCAGCAAACACTCCCGCAACACCCCCTGCCCCAACATGCCGCTTGCGCCGAAGATTAATACGTTCATGGGGAGGCCTTTTTGAGTGGAGAGTGGGGTTTTTGAGGTTAATTCTGCTGTAGCTAGCATGTTAATTCAATACGTTGCTGTCAAATAAGTAGCATTTCGGTGGTTATTGCATTCCCCCCCCCAAACGCTGCCACCAAGTTAGCATCTGCTCCCAAATCAAGCAAAACACCCCCAAAAACCCCAACTAAATCACAAAAAACTAAGCTAACACGCCTAGTTACGTAGTTTATGTTGCATTGCAGCAATTTTCCTATGGACTTCTGCGGGAAAACCCTTATATTGGCGGTATGGACAAAATCAAACAAAGCATCATCGTGCCGATTCGTTCGCTGGGGCCTAGCCACCGCGAGCGGATTACACAGCATTTGTTGAGCTTGGATGCGCAAGATCGTTACCTGCGGTTTGGCTATCCGGCCAATGATGAACAGATTCGTCGGTACATCGACGGGTTGAACTTTGAGCGCGACGATATTTACGGCATTTACAACCGCAAGTTGCAGCTTTTGGCTGTGGCGCATGTGGCGTTTTCAGACAACCAAAAGCAGACGCCGCACGCGGAGTTTGGCGTGTCAGTGCTTAAATCGGCCCGTGGGCGCGGTTATGGCGCGCGCTTGTTTGACCGTGCGGTCATGCACGCCCGTAACGAGGGAGTGAGCCTGATGTTTATCCACGCGTTGACCGAGAACACCGCGATGCTCAAAATCGCCCGCAACGCTGGCGCGACGGTGGAGCGTGACGGCTCGGAGTCGGAGGCGCATTTGGTGTTGCCAGCGGCGACGCTGCAAACGCGGCTGACTGAGATGGTGGACGACCAAGTGGCCGAGGTGGATTACGGCATCAAGCGGCAAGCGAAGAATTTGCAAAACTTCTTGGAAGATTTGCAGGGTCATTGAGCTGGATAACCCGCAAATCTGGCGCTTTTTGAGCTGTCACGGGTTTCCGCTATCCTAGAGGCTTCAAAACAACTGTTGCTTTGCGCGCTTTTTAGCCGTCAAACAAAGCATCCACACTGTGTCAGACCCCAGTCCTCACGACAAACATGAGCGCCATGAGCGCACGGCCGAGCCAGCAGACAAGCGCTCGCTGTTCAAAAAAATCGTCGAATTTTTAAACCCCGGCCCAGACTCTAAGGACGAGCTGTTTGAAACGCTGGCCGAGGCCGAAGACAACGACGTGATTGGCGCCCAAAGCCGTGCCATGCTGGAGGGCGTGATTCGGATGGCGGACATGAGCGCTGGCGACGTGATGGTGCCAGTGACGCGTATTGACTTGCTGAACATCGAATCGACCCTAGACGAGCTGATGCACCAAGTGATTGACACGGCGCACTCGCGCTTTCCGGTCTATGAGCGCGAAAAAGACAACATCATCGGCATTTTGCTGGCCAAAGACCTGCTGAAACTGCAGCGCGCGCCAGAGCTGAACATCCGCGCGCTGTTGCGCCCACCGGTTTTTGTGCCTGAAACCAAGGGGTTGAACGATTTGCTGCGCGAGTTCAGAGGCAACCGCAACCATTTGGCCATCGTCATCGACGAGTTTGGCCGCATGGCGGGGCTGCTGACGATTGAGGATGTGCTGGAAGAAATCGTCGGCGAGATTGAAGACGAGTTTGACACCGTAGACGACGAAGGCGACATTTTTGGCCTGGCCGACAAAACCTACCGCGTCAGCGGCGGCACGGCGATTGAGCGCTTGAACGAGGCCTTTGATGTGACGCTGCTGGAGTCTGACTCCGACAACCACTTTGACACCATTGGCGGTCTGATTGCGCATGAACTGGGTCACGTCCCCAAGCGCGGTGAAACAACTGTGCTGGGCGGCCTCAGTTTCAAGGTGCTGCACACCAAGGGTGGCGCGGTGAAGTGGTTCAAAGTCATGCCAGCCGACATGGCTTTGTTACAAGACAAGTTACAGCCTAAATAAGCTTTTAAAATCGAACTTATGCAGTTTTGGAAGCGTTTTGCCGTCTTAAGCTTGGCCGGCTGGCTGCATGCGCTCAGTCTGGCGTGGCCATTTGCATTTGAAATCAAGCTGATTGGCTTAACGGCGGGGCAAGCAGTCTGGTGGCTGCAAATCGGCGCACTGGCGGTGCTGGCGGCATCGCTGATCCAAACGTCAACCCTCAAACAAGCGGCGTGGCAAAGCTGGGTTTTCAGCACGGCGTGGATGTGCGGCACGATTTGGTGGTTGTTCATCTCCATGCACACCTACGGCGGTTTGCCGAGCTGGTTGGCTGCCTTTGCGGTTTTGTTGCTCTCAGGTTGCTTGGCGCTGTTCTATATGCTCGTTTGCATGCTATTTCGAGCTGTAGTCGGCGTAAATAGTCGATTCTTTGCTATTATTTTTGCATCATGCTGGCTGCTAGCCGAGCTGGCGCGTGGCACCTGGTTGACCGGTTTCCCCTGGGGGGCCGCCGGCTACGCGCATGTGCACGGGCCGCTGGCGGGGCTGGCGGCGTATGTAGGCGTTTATGGCATGAGTTTTATGAGCGCGTTTGTGGCGATGGCTGTGGCGCAAAGGGTCACCTGCTTGTTTGAACGCGAAAAATTCCAGCGAATTCATGGGCTTATCTTTTTGCCAGTCTTGGTTTTAGGGGCTGGCTTGGTGTCGATAACCAATAGCTGGATGACGGAGTTGTCGTCCAACAAACCGCTTGAAGTCACGCTGTTGCAAGGCAATATTGCGCAAGATGAAAAGTTCATCCCCGGTACCGGTGTGGCCGATGCGTTGGGTTGGTACGCCGAGCAGTTGCAAGCCTCCAAAACCAGCCTCATCATCACACCAGAAACGGCGATTCCGCTGCTGCCACAGCAGTTGCCGCCGGACTATTGGGTCAACATTCGTCAGCGCTTTGCATCTGGCGAGCAAGCGGCACTGGTCGGCATCCCGATGGGGAGCAGAGGCAATGGTTACAGCAACTCGGTGCTGGGTTTCAAGCCAGCAGCAACGGGGCAATCTGCTTTAACCGCGCCCTACCAGTACGACAAAGACCATTTGGTGCCGTTTGGCGAGTTCATACCGCCATTTGCACAGTGGTTTATCCGGCTTATGAACATCCCGCTGGGCACGTTCAACCGGGGCGGGCTGCAGCAGCCGACGTTCAACTGGCAAGGACAGCGGCTGGGCTTGAATATTTGCTACGAAGATTTGTTTACCGAGGAGCTGGCGCAGCGTTTTGGCAATGCGGCGACGGCGCCTACGATTTTGGTCAACGTCAGCAACATTGGATGGTTTGGCAACACGGTGGCGATTGACCAGCATTTGAACATCGCCCGCCTGCGCTCGATGGAGTTGGCGCGGCCTACTGTTCGAGCAACGAATACGGGGGCGACGGTAGTAATAAATGCCATAGGCGAAGTCACCCACGCGCTAGAGCGTCACACCCGTGGCGCGCTGGTGGCGCAGGTACAAGGCAACACTGGCATCACGCCCTACGCGTGGTGGGTGGCGCGTTTTTGGCTGTGGCCGCTGTGGTTGCTGGCGCTGGCTGTGGTGGCGCTGGCATGGCGCAGCAACCAGCTTAAGGGGCTACAGAAGCACCTTTGATGCCGTGCCTAGCCATCGCATCGGCGACAAAGCCGCTGCTTTTCATGGCTTCGACAAACGTGCTCAAATACGCCGCTGCCTCAGGGCCAAAGCGTTTGGGCAAGCCCATCGCCTGCTGAATCACCATGAAATGCCCGTCCAGCAAGCGCAAATTGGGCAAACTAGCTGCGCTGGCTTCCAAAGCTTGCTTGATGCCAGCAGCGACTTCCAGCTTTTGCGCCAAAAAGGTGTCGACCACGGCAGAAACATGGGCTTCGCGCACTATGGTGGCGTGTTGGACCTCGCGGCTCAAAAACAAGTCATACGCACTGCCGGTGCCCACGGCAATGCGCACGCCGACTTTGTCGACGTCCGCGTTGCTCAAAATCGGCGAATCTTGGACCACCATGTAGCTGCCCTCAATCAGCACATAGGGTGCGGTGAAGGCAATTTCAGCGCCACGCAACGGGTCGATGGCAAAAAAGCCGACGTCAGCGGTTAGGTTGTTGAGCGCTGAGACTGATTTTGCTGCACCGGTGACCACGACCAGTTCCAGTGCGACGCCCAGGCGTTTGGCCAATTCCTGTGCCAAATCGACCGAAACGCCGAAAGGCTGGCTCGTCGCAGCGTCCAAGTTCGCCAAAATTGGGTTGCCCAAGTTGATGGCGGCGCGCAGCTTGCCGGTGGGGCACAGGGTAGAGGCGATGGAAGTGGATGGCATAGAGGTAGAAAGAGTGCAAATAGGGTCGAAAAAGGGCTAATGAGGGCGAATAAAAATAGTACCTTAAAATCAATCCACTATGCTTACATTTCAGCAAATCATTCTCAAACTTCAGTCTTACTGGGACGCCCAAGGTTGTGCCCTTTTACAGCCTTACGACATGGAAGTCGGCGCAGGTACGTCACACACAGCTACATTTTTAAGAGCGCTCGGCCCCGAGCCGTGGAAAGCCGCCTACGTGCAGCCCAGCCGCCGCCCAAAAGACGGCCGCTATGGCGAAAACCCGAATCGTTTGCAGCACTATTACCAATACCAGGTGGTGCTGAAACCCGCCCCGGCCAATATTCTGGAGCTGTACCTGGGCTCGCTCGAAGCCTTGGGCTTTGATTTGAAGAAAAACGACGTCCGTTTTGTCGAAGACGACTGGGAAAACCCAACGCTGGGCGCCTGGGGTTTGGGCTGGGAAGTCTGGCTCAACGGCATGGAAGTGACGCAGTTCACCTACTTCCAGCAGGTCGGCGGCATTGATTGCAAGCCGATCACGGGTGAAATCACCTACGGCCTGGAGCGTTTGGCCATGTATTTGCAGGGTGTGGACAGTGTTTATGACCTTATATACACGGAGACCGAACGCAGCACAGAGCCGCCTCAAGCAAGTTCAGCCCCCTCGGGGGGCAGCGAACCACACGCAGTGGGTAAGCGTGGGGGCGTACTCTATTATGGCGATGTGTTTTTGCAAAACGAAAAAGAGCAATCCGCCTATAACTTTGAGCACAGCGACACCGACTTTTTGTTCACCGCCTTCACCGCGCACGAAAAGCAGGCCAAGTATCTGATTGAGCAGCAACTCGCCTTGCCCGCCTACGAGCAGGTGCTCAAAGCGGCGCACACTTTCAACCTGCTGGACGCACGCGGCAGCATCAGCGTGACCGAGCGCGCCGCCTACATGGGCCGCATCCGCAACATCTCGCGCAGCGTGGCACAAAGTTATCTTGAAAGCCGTGAGCGGCTCGGTTACCCCATGGCCCCGCGCGATTGGGTGGCGCAAGTTGCGCCGCTCATGCCGGCGACTAAAAAGGCCGCTTGATGCGACTTAGCTGGGCAGAAATTAAAACGCGTTTAATAGCGTTTGCGAGCGAATTCAAGGATGCGCAGGACGAAAAATCTCAGGCGCAAACTTTTTGGCTGAAGTTTTTTGCCGTCTTTGGGGTCGAAAGTCACCGAGTAGGTGTGTTTGAAAGCCGTGTCAAAAAACTTAACAAGCGCACGGGATTTGCGGACTATTTCTGGCCTGGCTTGCTACTGATAGAGCATAAAAGCGCTGGCGAAAACTTAGCCAAAGCCGCAGATCAAGCCGCCAATTATTGCATCAACCTGAGCGATGAGGAGCATCCGCGCTACATTTTGGTTTGTGATTTTCAAAATTTTTGGCTTAAAGATTTGGCCGAAAGTACCGAGCTGCGTTTTAAGCTCAAAGATTTGCCGCAGCATGTATCAAGTTTTGGCTTCATATTAGGCCAACAAAGCAGCCGGGTGCAAGCGAACGATCCGATTAACGAGCGTGCTGTTAAAAAACTCTCGGTGTTACACAGCGCCTTACGGCACGATGGCTACAAGCGCCACCCGCTGCAATTACTTTTGGTACGGCTTTTGTTTTGCATGTTTGCTGATAAAACGGGCTTGTTTGAGCCTGCGGGCCGCTTTACCGACTTGATAGAGCGTGGCACTGCTGTTGACGGCAGTAATGTAGGGCAAGTGCTCACTCAACTGTTTGATGAGTTAGACACAGAGCTTTCCGCGCGGCAAAGCAAGACACCGGGGTGGTTCAAAGATTTCCCTTATGTCAACGGTAAGTTGTTTGAGGAAAAAATTCGTACGGCTAGCTTTGATGCATCTATGCGAGACATGTTGCTAGATTGTTGCGCTTTAGATTGGTCGCGCATTTCACCTGCCATATTTGGCTCTATGTTTCAGCACATTATGGATGCGGAAGGCTTAGACACCAAGCATGACCTGCGACGTGAATTGGGCGCACATTACACCAGTGAAGAAAATATTCTCAAACTGGTTGGGCCGCTTTTTTTAGAGAGTCTCAAAGCAGAACTTGAAAAAGCTAAGGGCAGTATCAGCGCATTGTTTGAGTTTCAAAAAAAGCTCCGCCGCCTGCATTTTTTAGACCCTGCTTGCGGCTGCGGTAACTTTCTTGTCATCACCTATCGCGAGTTGCGATTGTTAGAGTTATCGGTATTTGATGCGGTGAAAACGCAAGCCCTGCGGAAACCAGGATTGAGTGGATTGCAAGCACTTGACGCATTTCAAAAAGAAATGATCGACGTTAATCAATTCAGTGGCATTGAAATTGAAGAGTTTCCGGCGCGAGTGGCGCAAGTTGCCATGTGGTTGGTAGACCATCAGATGAACATCCAGTCCAGCGAGCGGCTAGAGGCATGGTTGCCCCGTTTGCCCTTGAAAAACTCCGCCGATATTCGCATTGGTGATGCACTCGATTTAGATTGGACGCAACTTTGCCCGCCTGAGCACACGCATTTCATTTTGGGCAACCCGCCTTTTGTGGGTAAGCAAATGCAAACTGATACGCAAAAAGCCAGTATGGAGCGCTTACTTGCAGGTGCAGGCATTGCCGGTGGCGGTGTGCTCGATTTGGTATCAGGCTGGTACATCAAAGCCGCGCAGTATCTGGTTGGCTCAGCTGCAGCGCAAGCGAATGATCGTAAAAAAGAATTCAAAGACGCTGCTTTTGCGAAAGCCAAACAGGTAAGTTTGATGGATGAGCCTGATGCTGCAACGCTGGCTGCCAGCAAAAGCCTGGATGATATTTTTGCCTTGGCCGAAGCGCAAGACTTGGCTGCCCGCGAAAAAATAAAAATTGCCTTCGTCTCAACCAACAGCATTTGCCAAGGCGAGCAGGTGGGCGTGCTGTGGAGTTGGATGATGAGCCAAGGCATCGCCATCGAGTTTGCGCACCGCACTTTCAAATGGAGCAACGAAGCCAGCGGCAAAGCGGCGGTGCACTGCGTCATCATCGGTTTTGGTCTGGCCAGCCGTGTGCAAAACGTCACGCCGAAGCGCTTGTTTGACTATGTGGACGAGTTTGGCAATAGCGAGGCCAGCGGCACGGTGGTAGAAGAAGCCGCTGAGCAAATTAACCCGTACTTGGTCGATGCTGCACAAGTGGTAGTTGGTAGTCATCGAACCAGATTGAGCGCGGATCTGGCAATCAACTACGGTAGCTTTGCGTTAGATGACGGTTATTTCACTTTAAATCAAGCCGAAGTTGACCAGATACTTGCTGAGGACGAAAGCGCTAATCAATTCATTCGACCATTTGTTGGTGGTCAAGAGTTGATCAATGCTCAGCCGCGCTGGTGTCTATGGCTGGCTGAAAAGCAGCCCGTCGATTATTTGCGAGTTCCTGAAATCAAACGCCGAGTAGAAGCTGTCAAAAAATGGCGGCTGAAAAGCGCAAGATCTGCAACAGTAAAACTCGCAGCTACGCCAGCAATTTTTGCGGAAATGAGGCAGCCAGAAAACGCTTACATTGCCATTCCCACGGTGTCATCTGAGCGCCGTCAGTACATACCCATTGCGCTTTTGCCGGCAAATGTGGTTGCATCGAATCAACTTTACGTCATCCCCAACGCCACCACCTACCACTTCGCCATCCTCACCAGCGCCATGCATATGGCTTGGATGCGCAGCACCTGTGGGCGGCTCAAGAGTGATTTTCGCTACTCAGCCAACATCGTTTACAACAACTTCCCGTGGCCAGAGTTAGATACCTCTAAAACTAAGGACACTGCGCTGCGCAGCGATATTGAGCAAGCGGGACAAGCGGTGTTGGATGCGCGAGCACAATATCTAACGGAAGAAGCACCCGCAAGCCTAGCCGTCCTATATGACCCTAACACCATGCTTGCTGACTTGCGTGCAGCACATGCGGCCTTGGACGCTTTGGTGGATAAAGCTTATCTCCACACAACGCACAGCAAATCCAAACGCACGAAGCTCACCGAAGCAAGCCGTGTCGCCCTGCTGTTTGACCGTTACCAAGCTTTGGTAGCAAGTTTGACGCAGGCAGAATCTGAACAGAATCATGAGGGCGTATCTGAGGCAGAAGAGTAAATTGTGACACAATTGAGCTACAAACAAAGACGCCGCTAAAGCAAAAGGAATAAACCATGTCCACCACCACATTGAGAATCGACACGCCTCTGCGTCAGCGGATACTTAACCTCGCGCAAGCAACAGGGCAAAGCGCGCATAGCTTCATGATTGAGGCTTTGGCGCAAAAAACGGAAGAGGCGGAGTGGCAACTGGCGATGCAAAAAGAAGCCGCGAGCCGAGAT
>JAYVSU010000113.1:0-9496 GCA_043775055.1 Polaromonas sp. | reverse complement strand
CAATGAAACCTATATTTGTAAAAATCATCACTGCTTTCATCGTTGCCGCCGCGCTTGTGTTTGCATATAACCGTTTCCAGTGGGCGGGCGTCGCTTTTGTAGTGTCAGCGCTGGTGATGTGGGCGCTGATGCATTTCAACCGCATGATGCAAGTGCTTAAAAAAGCGGCAAATCGGCCCATCGGCTATGTCGGCAGCGCCGTCATGCTGAATGCCAAGCTACAACCTAGTGCGACTTTGCTCAATGTCGTGGCCAGAACGCAGGCTTTGGGCGAGTTGCTGAGCGAAAAAGACGCACAGCCCGAGATTTACCGCTGGACGGATGGCACACAATCGCATGTGACTTGCGAGTTTTTAAACGGCAAACTCAAAAAATGGACGCTGGTACGCCCTGAACAACCAGAACCCGCCGCGACGGACGCAGCCAGCCCAGCGGCTTAAAATCTAACCAAGCATCGCCTTATTAAATATCGCCCTATTTTTCTCTTCCAAGGAACACCATGAGTACAGCACCAGCACCAGCACCTCTAGACGACCGCGACGGCAAAATCTGGATGGACGGCCAGATGGTCGAGTGGCGTGACGCCAAAATCCACGTCTTGACGCACACCCTGCACTACGGTTGCGGCGCTTTTGAAGGCGTGCGCGCCTACAAACTGCAAGACGGCAGCACAGCCATTTTCCGCCTAGAAGAGCACACCGAACGCCTCTTCAACAGCGCCAAAATTTTGCGCATGAAAATCCCTTTCACCTTTGATGAGGTGATGCAAGCGCAGTTGGACGTAGTGCGCACCAACAAGCTACCGAGCTGCTACATCCGCCCGCTGACCTGGATTGGCTCTGAAAAACTCGGCGTCTCCCCCAAAGGCAACAAAGTCCATTTGATGGTCGCCGCCTGGCCGTGGGGTGCGTATTTGGGCGAAGAGGGCTTGAGGCGCGGCATCCGCGTCAAAACCTCCAGCTTCACGCGGCATCATGTCAACATCACCATGATCCACGCCAAAGCGGTGAGCAACTACACCAACTCAATTTTGGCGAATATGGAAGCGACAGACGAAGGCTACGACGAAGCGCTGTTGCTCGACCCACAAGGTTTTGTCTCTGAAGGCGCGGGGGAAAACGTCTTCATCGTGCGCAAAGGCGTGGTCTACACACCCGACTCCAGCGCCGGCGCCCTGAACGGCATCACCCGCAACACGATTTTTGCGATTTGCCAAGATTTGGGTATTGAACTGGTGCAAAAACCCATCACCCGTGATGAAATTTACATCGCTGATGAGGCCTTCTTCAGCGGCACAGCGGCTGAGGTGACGCCGATTCGGGAGCTGGACCGCATCGTCATCGGCAACCGCGCAGACATGCCCGAGGGCGGCAGCCGTGGCCCGATCACCGAAAAAATCCAAAACGCGTTCTTTGACATCGTCAATGGCCGCAACCCGAAATACGCCAGCTGGCTGAGCAAAGTTTAATCAGAATTGAAAGTAAGAACATGTCTACAGCAACCACCACCCAAACCAAGCCGGCCATTGAGCTCTTGGCGTCTGAGCTGAACCACCAAGGCGGCGTGTTCTGCCCCAACCCCAAGGCGGGCATGGCCGTTTGGAACAACCACCCCAAGGTTTTCTTGGATGTGGGCCACTCAGGCAGCGCCAAATGCGCCTATTGCGGCACGGTGTACGCCTTGAAAGCGGGCGAACACTTCGCCGCACACCACTAACGTGATTGATCCCCTTCAAGCGGCCGCCGTGGAACCGGCTTTGCCGGGCCACCAGCGGCGCCCCCCTGGGGGGGAGGCGGCCGATGGCCGCTTCGGGGGGGCTTCCCTAATAATCGCCCCGCAATGGATTGGCGACGCGGTGATGACCGAGCCGCTGATGCGCCGTCTGCATGCGCAGGGCCAGCGGCTCACGGTTGGTGCGCTGCCTTGGGTCGCACCGGTTTACCGCGCTATGCCCAGCGTGGCGGAGGTGATTGAGCTCCCCTTTGCGCACGGCGGTTTGCAATTTGCCGCACGGCGTAGGATTGCACTTGATTTCAGCAAACGCGCCCAGCCTTTTGACGCTGCTTACGTGCTGCCCAATTCGCTCAAAAGCGCGCTGTTGCCGCTGTTTGCAGGCATCCCCAAGCGCGTGGGTTATATGGGTGAAGCTCGGGTGGGGTTTTTGACCCACCGCCTGAAAAACCCAAGCAACAAGCCGCCCATGGTGGCGTTTTACTCCGCGTTGAGTGGCGATGAGAACCCCAAAACGGGCTACCAAACGGACAGACCGCAACTCGCGCTGAATGCATCCGAGGTGCAAAAAACCTTGGCTGAGCTGAGCTTGCAGCGCGGTGCTTATGTGGTGTTTTCACCGGGTGCAGAGTTCGGCTCGGCCAAGCGCTGGCCGGTGCAGCATTTTGTCGATTTGGCGCTGAAGCTCGATGTACCCGTTGTCCTGCTCGGCTCTGGCAAGGAGTTTGAACTGTGCGAGTCCATCGCCGCGCCTGTGAATGCCGTGCAAACAAGGAAAGCCGTCAATTTGGCCGGAAAAACGTCGCTAGCCGGCGCATTTGCTGCTATCTCTGCTGCGAAATTTATAGTGACAAATGATTC
This sequence comes from Polaromonas sp., assembly GCA_043775055.1. Taxonomy (GTDB): domain Bacteria; phylum Pseudomonadota; class Gammaproteobacteria; order Burkholderiales; family Burkholderiaceae_C; genus Aalborgiella. The sequence continues at coordinate 6,904 of JAYVSU010000113.1, read as the reverse complement.
GGGCTTGATGCATGTAGGCGCTGCCTTGAACGTGCCGCAAGTCGCCATCTTCGGCTCTTCCAGCCCCTTGCACACGCCGCCGTTGAACGACAAAGCGCAGGTGCTGTGGCTCAAAAACGAGGCCAGCTACCAGCCGCCGCTGGACTGTGCGCCCTGTTTTGAACGCGAATGCCCGCTGGGTCACACCCGTTGCCTGGCCGACATCACGCCTTCACAAGTTTTGGAAAGAAGCCGACAATGACAAGCGCCATGCTCAAGCCCCTGTGGCAAACCGTCACCGCCACGCCAGACTTGTTGGGCGAATCGCCGTTTTGGCACCCGCTCGAGAAAAAGCTGTACTGGGTTGATATTCCAGGCAAAAAAGTGCTTCGTACCCAACCGGTTGCCGACGCTTGCGAGGCCACCATCGTCGACGTTTGGCACTTACCGCAAGAGCCCGGTTGCATCGCTCCCGCCAAGCGCGGTGGTTTTGTACTGGCTTTGCGTGACGGTATTTACCGTACGCAAGCATGGGGAGGTGCGCTGCAAAAAATTGCATCCGTGCGTTATGACACCACCAAAATCCGCTTCAACGACGGCAAATGCGACACCTTGGGCCGCTTGTGGGCCGGCACGATGTACGAGCCGCGCAGCGAGCGTTTGGCCGAGCTGTATTGCGTTGATGCACGCGGCACGGTAGATGCCAAGACAGCAGCAACCATCACCGTCATGCAAAACGATGCGATTTTGGCCAACGGCTTGGCGTGGTCGCCCGACAACCGCACGATGTACTGGGCGGATACGCAAGACCACGTTATTCATGCGTGGGACTGGGACGCGCCTAGCGCCGCGATGACGAACCGCCGCGTTTTCACGCAATTGCCGGGCAAACCCGCCGGTTGGAGCAGCGATTTAGCCTTGGCCAGTCAATACGGCGGCCGCCCAGACGGTTGCGCGGTCGACGTGCAAGGCAACTACTACGCGGCGATGTTTGAAGGTCAGCGCCTGCTTAAATTTTCAGCAACGGGTGAGCTTTTGGCCGACATTGCCACCCCTAGCCGCTGCAACACCATGCCATGTTTTGGTGGCGACGACATGAAAACCTTGTTCCTCACCACCGCCAGTTACAACCGCAGCGCTGAGGAATTGGAGGCATATCCGCAGTCGGGCCATGTGTTTTCAATGCGGGTGGATATACCGGGGTTGCCTGTCAATTTCTTTGAAGATTAGGGTTTAACCGAGTCATTTTCAAGATTTTGAACAAAGCGGGTTCAATAAATTCACGCTGAGCACGTGGTCTAAGCCGGCGTAGTTCGGTAATATCAGGGCATGGACTCCACACTCGCCCAACTCACAGCCGGCTACATTGACCGCATCCAATCAGCCGCAGCCAGCAAAACGCTTTTGCGCATACGCGGCGGGGGCAGCAAAGACTTTTACGGCCAATCGCTGCAAGGTGAGATTTTGGACACTACGGCCTTAACCGGCATCACGAGCTATGAGCCGAGCGAACTGGTCGTCACCGTGCGTGCTGGCACGCCCTTGGTTGAGTTGGAGGCGCTGTTGGCCGAGAAAAACCAATGCCTGCCTTTTGAGCCGCCGCACTATGGCCGCAGCTGGGGCGGTGTGCAAATCATGCCGCCGCGCTTTGCCTCGCAGGCCACCGTGGGCGGCATGGTGGCTGCGGGTTTGAGCGGCCCCAGCCGAGCTGCGAGCGGTGCAGTGAAGGATTTTGTGCTGGGTATTGACATGATCAACGGCAAAGGCGAAGCCCTGCATTTTGGCGGCACCGTCATGAAAAACGTAGCCGGTTACGACGTTAGCCGCTTGATGACGGGCTCTATGGGCACGCTGGGGCTGATCACCGAGGTCTCGCTCAAAGTCCTGCCCATCGCACCCGCAGAGGCGACGCTGCGCTTTGTGATGGACGAGGCCGCCATGCTGCGTCAAGTCAATCTCTGGGGTGGCCAGCCGCTGCCGCTCAACGCCAGCTCGTGGGTGATTGACAAAAGCAAGAGTGATAAAGGCCAGCCCACGCTGTACCTCAGATTGCGCGGTGCGGTGGCTGCCGTGGAGGCAGCTTGCAAGAAGTTAATCGCTGAAGCCGCCTCTGACACGAAGGCAGAACGCGTCGATTATCCCGAGACTAAGGCAGACTGGACAGCCGCCCGTGACCTGCAACTGCCGTGGTTCAACGACGGTTTTGAGCGTGGCGACGACCTGTGGCGGCTCTCCGTGCCGCAAACCGCGCCAGCACTGGCTGTGGGCGACACCATGATCGACTGGCTGGGCGCGCAGCGCTGGGTTTGGACCAAGGCGGGTGATGTGGATGCGGCCATGCGGCTGCGTATCGCCACACAAGCCGTGGGCGGAAATGCTACATTATTTATAGCTAATGAGGCAATAAATACGCCGGCGACGGAGGTTAATATAGTCAAATTCACCCCTTTAAAAGCCCCTTTGGACCGAATTCACCGCCAATTGAAGCAAGAATTTGACCCGGCAGGCATCTTCAACCGTGGCCGCATGTACACAAATTTGTAAAACCTGAATAAAAACAACAACTTACAAAGCCAGAGACAAACTTCATATGCAGACCAACCTTGCCCCAGAATTCAAAAATACGCCTGATGGCTTGGCTGCCGAAGCCATTTTGCGCAAGTGCGTGCATTGCGGCTTTTGCACCGCCACGTGCCCGACTTATCAGCTCCTAGGCAACGAGTTGGACGGTCCGCGTGGCCGCATTTACTTGATGAAACAGGTGCTTGAGGGCGCAACCCCGACCCGCGAAACCCAGCTCCACCTAGACCGCTGCCTAACCTGCCGCAACTGCGAAAGCACCTGCCCCAGCGGGGTGGATTACGGCCATTTGGTCGATATTGGCCGCAAAATCGTCGATGCCAAAGTCCCGCGCCCCGCGACTGAAAAAGCCGTTCGTTGGGCCTTGAAGGAAGGTTTGAACTCGCCGCTCTTCGCACCCGCCATGAAGCTGGGGCAGATGATGCGCCCTTTGATGCCCGCTGCCTTGAAGGCCAAAGTGCCGGCCAAACAAGCTTTCGGGGTGATTCCCACCCGCGAGCATGCCCGCAAGGTGCTGATGCTGGAAGGCTGCGTGCAACCCGCCATGTCGCCCAACATCAACGCCGCCACCCGCCGTGTGTTAGATGCGGCCGGCATCCAGACGCTGGTCGCCGCCAAAGTGGGCTGCTGCGGTGCGGTCAAGTTCCATCTGAACGACCAAGACGGCGGCAAAGCCCAAATGCGCGCCAATATCGACGCGTGGTGGCCGTATGTGGCGTCAATGCAAGTCGAATCTATAGTGATGAACGCCTCCGGCTGCGGCGTCACCGTCAAAGAGTACGGTCACATCCTGCACGACGACCCGCAGTATGCCGAAAAAGCCAAGCGCATCAGTGACTTAACCAAAGATTTGAGCGAGCTGTTGCCTGATTTGGTGGAAACACTTTTATCCGTTCGTCCTGAGCTTGTCGAAGGGCTCAAAGCCAAAACGGCGCAATGTGGAAACGTCGCTTTCCACCCGCCTTGCACGTTGCAGCATGGGCAGCAATTGCGTGGCGGGGTTGAGCAGCATCTTGGTTCGCTCGGCTTCAAGGTCAACGTGGCGAGTTGCGAAGCGCACCTGTGCTGCGGCTCGGCGGGGACGTATTCGGTGCTGCAACCCGAGCTGGCCTACCAACTGCGGGATCGCAAATTAGGTAATCTGGCAGAGATGCAGCCGGCGGTGATTGTGTCGGCGAATATTGGGTGCATCACGCATTTGCAGAGTGGGACGGCTACGCCGGTTAGGCATTGGGTGGAATTGCTGGATGCGGCTTTGTATGGTAATCTGAGCACATGAATGCCGTTTTATCTCCCATCGTTTCAGAGTTTGAAACTGAGCAACAAGCCGTCAGCTATGACCGCTGGTTTAGAGCTAAGGTTGAGCACGCCGTGAAGCTGGCGGATGACCCCAGCACGCCTCGCTACACTTCCGACGAAGTGGCTCGTCGAATGAGCAGCATTATTGAGACCGCACAAGCCGCTCATGCTACCCGTCATCTGGCTTGAAAGTGCGCTAGAAGATCTAGCACGTATCACCCAATTCATCGCTGAGCGCAACCCACAAGCCGCGCTAAAATTAAGCCAGCGCTTGATAGAAGACGCAGAATCTTTGGGCAGCATCCCCATTTTTTATCGTCAAGGTCGTGTCGCAGGCACACATGAGTATGTGAGCCACCCCAATTACATCGTTGTCTATCGCCGCTCGTTAGTAAGCGTTGATATTTTGAGTGTGCTGCATTCACGGCAAGAGTATCCGTAAGTAAAATTAGAGCCAAATTGGTAACTAGCCGGCGTGATTGTTGCTTTATTAGCTATATTATTTATAGTAGTTTGTAGCTCGTTTTTTCACTGGCGTGACTGGTTTGTTTCCCCCACTCACCCCCAGCCCCTCTCGCCCCACCGGGCGAAAGGGGAGCTTTCATTTGGTGGTTTGATAATAAGTTTTGACCTACAGGCGCGGGAGTTTTGTAGGGGTGGTGAGGTACGGTAGACTTTTGTACGTATGCCGTGTTTTTGTTTGCTGACGTACTCGACACATTAAAGCCGGGCCGCTAAATTAAGGACACAAAGAAATGGCAAGTGAAAAAGTTACCCGAATACTGAAAGCAAAGAGTCCCTTTTCTGCGGAAGAGATTTCTGTAATGTCAGATGCCGAAGGCTGGGATTGGATTTACGCTAACACAAAGCCTCGTAAGGAAAAGCTGACTCAGGTCTGCTTCACGGGCTTCTCGACTGCAGACAAGAACGAACTAACAGCGCTAGCGCAGTCCTCGAATCTTGAGGTAGTCGGCTCGGTTACGAGGAATCTTGCATTTTTGTGTGCTGGAGAGAACGCTGGTCCAGCCAAACTAGAGAAGTCCAAAGAGCAAGGTAGTCACATTCTTAGCAAAGCCCAGTTCCTACATTTGCTGGAGACTGGCGAAGCGATGCCTTAGTGATGCCTAACTCAAGCTTTGAACCCCTACCAGCACACAGCTCCGCGCCGTCAGGCGGAAGCTGACGTTGTTTGAGCGATAGCGAGTTTAGGCAGCTTTCGACTGGTGGTGCGGAGCTAGGGGCGTGGTGGCCATCTTTTAGTCTTAAATCCCCAAAAAACAGGCTATTTCAGCCTATAGCCGGCGTATTTATTCCCTGTAATGCTATATAAATAATAGCAATTTAGACCAAATAGCAGCACTTCCTTAGCTAATCTTCAAATGTGGCACCGCAATCACGTACTGCCAGGTCACGTCATGCTCCGCTGCTAGTTGCGCTTTGATTTCTTTTTCTAGGTTCCAAGGCAAAATCAGCATGTAGTCTGGCTTGACCTTGTCCAAAACCTCAGCGCCAACCATGGGGATGCGGGAGCCGGGCATGAATTTGTTTTGTTTGGCGGGGTTCAGGTCGATGACAAATTTCACCAAATCGTCGCGCACGCCGGCGTAGTTGAGCAGGGTGTTGCCTTTGGCGGCTGCGCCGTAGGCGGCGACGGTTTTGCCTTCTTCTTGGGCTTGGAGCAAGAATTTGAGCAAATCGCGCTTGATTTTGATGGTGTCGGCTTGGGTTTTGCCGTAATAAGCGGCTGTTTTCATGCCCAAGGCTTCTTCACGCGCCAAGAGCTCGATCACGCGCGGGCCGACGGCGTGTTTGCCAGTGGCTGACTTTTGCGCATAAACGCGCAAGCTGCCGCCGTGGGTGGGGATTTCTTCCACGTCAAACACATCCAAACCGTTGGCTTTGAAGATGGTTTGCACCGAGGTGAGTGAGAGGTAGGAGAAATGCTCGTGGTAAATGGTGTCAAACTGGGCGTCTTTGACCAAGTTCATCAGGTGCGGGAACTCGAAGGTAGAGACGCCGTGGTCTTTGAGCAAAAGCGCAAAGCCGCTGACAAAGTCGTTGATGTCGGGCACATGGGCCAGCACGTTGTTGGCGGCGGTTAAATCGGCTTGGCGGCCCTCTGCGACCAGGCGGGTGGCGAGTTTGACGCCAAAGAACTCTTCAATCGACTCAATGCCAATCTCACGCGCGGCTTTGGCGGTGCTCGCGGTCGGCTCGATGCCGTAACAAGGCACGCCTGCAGCTTTGAAGTTTTTCAGCAAGTAGCCGTCGTTGGAGGCGATTTCTACCACGCAGCTTTGCGCGTTGATGCCAAAGCGGGCTGTCATCGCCTCGCAATAGCTTTTGGCGTGTTGCAGCCAGCTGCTGGAGAAGGAGCTGAAATAGGCGTAATCGGGTGAGAACATGGTGTCAAAACCGGCAAAGTCCTCGGTTTGCACCAGCCAGCATTTTTCGCAGACCAAAACGCGCAGTGGGTAGTAGTTTTCAACCTGCTGCAACTGCGCAGGCGTCATGTACGAGTTGGACGGTGGCGAGCTGCCTAAATCAACGAAGGGCAGTGTCACTTCGGCGCTGCAGTGGCGGCATTTCATGTGAGCGTTAGAGGTCATAAACGGGTTCCTTCAAAATTAGGTGGCATCAGAGGCATGTTTTTGTCTTGCTCTGAGACTTCGGTCAAGGGGAGTGGCCAGCGGATAGCCAATTGGGGGTCAAGCGCATTCACGCCTGCGGCAGCCGTGGGCGCGTAGTTGGCGGTGTGAAAGTACAGCATTTCAACATCATCGGTCAGCGTTTGGAAGCCGTGGGCAAAGCCTTCAGGAATCAACAGCGAGCGGCGGTTGTCCGCCGATAGCACTTCACCATGCCATTGCAAAAAAGTGGGTGAGCCGTGGCGCAGGTCAATCGCCACGTCAAACACCTCACCTTGCAAACAGCTCACCACCTTGGCTTCGGCAAAAGGTGGGTTTTGGTAATGCATGCCGCGCAAGCTGCCTTTGAGCAGGGTTTTGGTGCGGTTGATTTGGGTGATGGCGTGCGCCAGTCCGGC
>JAYVSU010000112.1:0-25992 GCA_043775055.1 Polaromonas sp. | reverse complement strand
GGTACTGATTCACCGTAACCGCGAGTTGCCAGCATTGCCCGCGCCCGTGTTGGATGCCAATGCCAAACCCAGCACCGCATGGGATTTGTTCAACGAGCCGATGATGCGCCGCATGATCATCGTCAACTGGTTTTTATCTTCTTGCTGGGATGTACATACCTTTGTGGTTCCAATTTTGGGCCATGAGCGCGGCTACAGCGCTTCGGTGATTGGCGCTATTTTGGGCTCTTTTGCCATTGCCGCCGCCACTGTCCGTATGTTGCTGCCACTTTTGGCTGCGCATTTGAAAGAGTCTGTGGTTATCTCCGTGGCCATGGTGCTGACAGGTATTTTGTTTGGCGTCTATCCGCTGATGCCCAGTGCCTTAGCGATGGGCATGTGCTCGGTGGCTTTAGGTTTTGTTTTGGGCTCGGTTCAACCCATGATCATGAGCATCTTGCATCACATTACCCCTGAAGCGCGACATGGCGAGGCCATTGCTTTGCGGCTGATGACGATCAACGCCAGTAGCGTCATCATGCCCATGATTTACGGTGCAGCTGGCGCTGTTGTGGGTGTGGCGGGCTTGTTTTGGGTGACAGGTGCGCTGGTCGGTTTGGCCTCGCAACAAGCTTGGCGGCTCAAATTGACCAAAGCATGAGCCATCACCCCATAAGCTATCACGCCATCGCGTAAAACGCCCGAATTGTGTCCCACGCGACCTGCGGGTCGTCGGTGTAGCTAAAGAGGGCCAAATCTTCTTTTGAAATCGTGCCTTCTTCGACCATCACGTCAAAATTGACCAAACGCTTCCAGTAATCTGTACCAAACAACACAATCGGTACGGGCTTGGCTTTACGTGTTTGCACCAAGGTCAACACTTCAAACAGCTCGTCCAAGGTGCCCATACCGCCTGGAAAAGCCACCAAAGCTTTGGCGCGCATCATGAAATGCATTTTGCGCAGCGCAAAGTAATGAAACTTGAAGTTTAGATTGGGCGACACATAAGGGTTGGCGCTTTGTTCATGCGGCAAGGCGATGTTCAAGCCCACGGTCAATGCGCCCATTTCGTGTGCGCCCCGGTTGGCTGCTTCCATGATGCCAGGGCCACCCCCCGTGCAAATATAGAGGCGCTCTTTGGCAGGTCGTCGCGCACCGTAGCCAGCTACCAAGCGCGCAAACAAGCGAGCTTGGTCGTAATACTGTGCATTACGCACTTTTTGCTCTGCTAAGGCGATTTGTCCAGCATCGCCATCCAGCTTGGTGGCTTGCTGGGCTAACTCGGCTTCTTTGGGCGGTAAAAAACGGGCGCTACCAAACACCACAATCGTGCTCTCAATGCCTGCGGCTTGCTGCTCAAGCTCAGGTTTGAGCATTTCGAGCTGGATGCGCAGGCCCCGCGTTTCACGGCGCAGCATGAACTCAGGATCGGCAAAAGCCAGCCGGTAAGCGTTGGCGGTCAGCGGAAGGCCTTCGTTGGCATGTTGTTGTAACTCTGCCCAAGCATGGGCAAGGCGTGATTCTTTGAGGTCTTCGGTGTTTTGCATGTTGTTATTGTGCTGGAAAATTCGCTTCAATAAAAAAAGGCTCCCTCAGGAGCCTTTTTTTATACACGAGTCCAGATTTGGACGCGTTTACGGCGCGTGGCTTGTTAGACACGCTTCCTGTATTCACCGGTGCGGGTATCAATCTCAACTTTGTCACCTTGCGCCACAAAAATAGGCACGCCAATTTCAAAGCCTGTCGCCAATTTGGCGGGCTTCAAGACTTTGCCTGAGGTGTCGCCTTTGACGGCTGGCTCGGTCCACTCGATCACGCGTTGCACGCTGGTTGGCAGCTCAACGGAGATGGCTTTGCCTTCGTAAAACACGACTTCGAGTTCCATGCCGTCTTCAAGGTAGTTCAGCGCGTCGCCCATGTTTTCGGCTTCGACTTCGTACTGGTTGTACTCAGTGTCCATGCAAACGTACATGGGTTCAGCAAAGTAAGAGTAGGTGCAGTCTTTTTTGTCCAAAACGATTTGGTCAAATTTGTCATCAGCACGGAATACTTGCTCGGTATTGAAGGTGCCAATCAAGCTTTTGAGCTTCATGCGCACAGTTGCCGCACCACGGCCGCCGCGAGCGTATTCGGTTTTCAGGACGATCATGGGGTCCTTACCGTGCATAACGACGTTGCCTGCGCGGATTTCTTGAGCGATTTTCATGGCCATAGTGATACTTCTTAATGCTTGTAGCGGTAGGTTTGGGTGAATTTTTTCTGGGAAAGCCTATGATTTTAGCTGTTTTTCCCTGCATAAGGTCGTAAAGGCGATCAAGTGGGTGGCCAAATCGTCTTGCAGTTGTAATTTTTTGCTTAAATTTTGAGCACTTTGCGACCAAAGTTGCAGGTTCGATGCCGTCAACAAGGCTGGCAGTTCGGGGCGTTTGAGTGGCTCTGGATGCTCTTCATTGCTTGCATTCCAAGCTCTGTGGGCTTGCTTGAGGGATGCTGGCGCGTCCATCATCTTCAAAAACGCGTTCAATTTGGCATGGTGCGCACCATCGTCTTGCGGGTAAATTTGCCAAATAAACGGTTTTGCCGCCCAAATGGCGCGTACCAAGGAGTCTTCCCCGCGTACAAAATTCAGGTCGCAGCTCCACAGCAAGTGGTCAAAATCTAGTTGAGACAGCTGCGGGATGTATAAAATCAATAGCTGTTCAGGCAATAAATACGCCGGCTGCAGCCGTTTTTTATGTTCTAAAAGGGCTTTGACGGCATATGCAGCGCGTCCGTGGGTAACGAGTAGGCAGCTAGGGGTTGGGCTCGCAGTGAGTTGGTCAATCAAAGCTTCCAGCGCGGAGGGTTCGTAGCAGAAGAGTGAGATGAAACAGGTGTTTTCTACATCCAAAACGCCCGAAATTCCGTCATTCCCGCGTAGGCGGGAATCCATGACCGCCGCCGTGGATTCCCGCCTGCGCAGGAATGACAAATCCTGTACGTCCGCTCGGTTCAAAAGTTGATTTAGCCATGTAGTCTTGTCAAACGCTTTTTGCCTCTCAAACAGGTCTTTTTCACGCAGTAAACCACCCGTTCGACTATTAAAACCCGGGTAAAAATACCGCTGTGTCCAACCCGCTGCGACACCCGTGTGCTGTGGGCTGGGCAGGGTGTGGGCACGTTCCGCATAGCTTTCAGCGGTCAAATACTCTAAATTTAACCAGATTGGACGATTTTCAGGGGTATTTTTGGCTGCAGCCGTCGTATTTGTTGGTTTATTAGCTATTAAATATATAGCAAAATCACATCCAAAGGTATCGACCAAGACGTCGCCTAGCCCGCCGCTCAATCGGTCATCAGCCAAGCAAATCGCCGCCATGGTCGATTCGTCTTTGCATTCAATGACTTCAACACCTGGCCAACCCTGCGGTGCCATCCATGCCAGTGCAGAAGCATCATCCACCCACAGCCGTACCGTGTGGCCACGCGCGGCCAAGTCGACGCAAAGCCGCCAGCAGACACCAATATCGCCAAAATTATCGACGACTTTGCAAAAAATATTCCAATGAAGTACAGAACTCATAGTTAGATTGTCCACAATACACGCTATGACTGAGATCGACCCTCCCGCAAAACCAGATGCCAAGCAACATCAGAGCCAGTTGCTGAGCTGCCGGTCGTCGTCAAAGCGCACTCTGAACAGCTTCTGAGCGAAGTCGCCGCTTTGTCACCGCTGCCCGGTGTGTACCGCTATTTTGATGCTGACGGCGCCTTGCTCTACGTGGGCAAAGCCATCAATTTGAAGCGGCGGGTTTCTAGTTACTTCCAAAAAGACCACGGCGGTAGCCGCATTGGTCACATGGTCAGCAAAATCGTCCGTATGGAGACCACGGTAGTGCGCTCGGAGGCGGAGGCGTTGCTGCTGGAAAACAACCTCATCAAGACGCTGAACCCGAAGTACAACATTTTGTTTCGGGACGATAAGAGTTACCCGTATCTCAAAATCACGGGTAACCGGGTTTCAAAAGCGGCTGAAAACAACAAGAATCATACGAAAGAAAGCGCCTCCGTCACCTTCCCGCGTTTGGCGTATTACAGAGGTGCGGTTGATAAAAAGCATAGCTACTTCGGCCCGTATCCAAACGGCTGGGCGGTCAAAGAGTCGATTTTGCTGTTGCAAAAGGTGTTCATGTTGCGCACTTGTGAGGACTCGGTGTTTGCTAACCGCACCCGGCCGTGCTTGCTGTACCAAATCAAACGCTGTTCGGCTCCGTGTGTGAACCACATCACGCCGCAGGCTTATGGGCAAGACGTGGCCCATGCTGAACAGTTTTTGCGTGGCGAGACGCAGGTGGTGATGCAGACGCTTGAGGCGCAAATGATGGCTTGCTCAGACCAGCTGGCGTTTGAGATGGCGGCAGAGTTGCGCGACCGTATTTCTGCTCTGTCCAACATCTTGCACCAGCAGTCGGTTGAAACCACGGGCTCTGACAAAGACGTCGATATTTTGGCCGTCAAAGTGCAAGGCGGCAAAGCTTGTGTGAACTTGGCAATGGTGCGCGGTGGCCGGCATTTGGGCGACCGCTCTTACTTTCCGGTGCATGTGGACGATGCGGTGAGCATGAGCGGTGGCGAAATCTCTGTGGAAGTACTGGTTTTAGAAGCTTTTATCGCACAACATTACATCCATGTGCCGATACCAACAGCGCTGATCACGAGTGTAGAGATTGAGAAAAGCTTGGTCAAAGCGCTTTCTGAACAGGCTGGGTTGAAGGTGAGCGTGGTGCACAACCCGCGCGAGCAACGCCGCATTTGGCTGGAGATGGCGCAAAACAATGCCAGCATCCAGTTGGCGCGTTTGCTCAGTGAAGAAGGCTCGCAACAAGCCCGTACCCGTGCCTTGGTGGAGGCATTGGATTTGGCGCCAGAGGACATAGACACCTTGCGCATCGAGTGTTTCGACATCTCGCACACGGCGGGCGAGGCAACGCAAGCGTCATGCGTCGTCTTTCATCATCACAAAATGCAAAGCGCGGAGTATCGGCGCTACAACATCGAAGGCATCACCGGTGGTGACGATTACGCGGCCATGCGCCAAGTGTTGATGCGCCGTTACAGTAAGTTGATGGATGCGGTGCGCGAGGCTGCTAAGCAGGCAGCGGAGGCAGGTGAATTGCCAGTTGAAGGCGAGCAGCCAAGTCAATCAAGTGGTGGCAAGACCGGCAAGGCTGCTTCCATCATGCCCGATTTGGTGCTGATTGACGGTGGCAAAGGCCAAGTCAGCATGGCCAGAGAAGTGTTTCTTGAGCTGGGCATCCCGCTACATCTGATTGTGGGGGTAGAAAAGGGCGAGGGCCGCAAAGTCGGCCTAGAAGAACTGGTGTTTGCCGATGGCCGTGAGAAAGTCTACTTGGGCAAAGATGCTGCGGCGTTGATGCTGGTGGCACAAATCCGCGATGAAGCACACCGTTTTGCCATCACCGGCATGCGAGCCAAGCGCGCCAAGGTGCGAGTCGGCGGCAGCAAAATTGAAGATATTCCTGGGATTGGCCCCAAACGCCGCGCCAAGCTGTTGCAGCGTTTTGGTGGCATTCGGGGCGTGGCGATGGCCAGTGCGGAGGATATTGCTACTGTAGAGGGCGTTTCCAAAGAACTGGCGGAGACGATTTACCGGGCACTGCATTGAACGCAAAATCAGCGCTTGACTAAGGTATATTCAGCCAATGGCACCTTTTTTATCCCTCATTCGTCAAAACGGAAAGTAAAACCATGCGCTGTTGTGTCATCGGTGGTGGTGGCTTTATTGGGCGCAATTTGTGCGAGGCCTTGGCGGCATCGGGGCGCGACGTGGTGGCAATTGGCCGTAAAGCCGCCGTGCAAGGACTTCATAGAAGTGTTGCATATCAAGCGGTCAATGTGAGCGACATGCTGGCCTTGCGCGAGGTGCTGAAGACGTGCGACGAAGTAATTGACTTAGCCTATGCCACAGTGCCGCAAACCAGTTTTATCGACCCCATGAACGACTTGCAATCCAACTTGCCGCGTGTGGTGGCTTTGATGGAAGAGTTGAAAAATCACCCGCAATTACGTCGTTTTATCGTTGTTTCCTCGGGCGGCACGGTGTATGGACAAGCCACGCGCTTGCCAATTTCTGAGTATTCTGATACAGAGCCACTGTCGCCTTACGGCATCACCAAGCTCACCATTGAGCGCTACGCATTGATGTACCAGCGTTTGCATGGCTTGCCTGTCGTGGTGGTGCGGCCTGCCAATGCCTATGGTCAAGGCCAGCAGCCGTTCTTAGGACAGGGTTTTATTGCGACGGCGATGGGGACGATTTTGCAGGAAAAGCCCGTTCCTATTTTTGGCAAGCAAGGTACGATTCGAGACTATGTTCATGTCCGTGACGTCGCAAGTGCCATGGTGGCGGCTTTGCAGCATGGACACAATGGCGATATTTACAATATTGGCAGCGGCGTAGGGCGGAGCAATTTAGAGGTGATTGAATTGATTCGCCCTTTGGCACAAGCATCCCACTTGTCCGTGAATGTGATACATGAGCCAGAGCGAAACTTTGACGTGTCAGCCAATGTGCTTAATTTCGGGCGGTTATTGAGTTGTACTGGCTGGTTGCCCAAAATCAGTATGGAGCAGGGGCTGCAAGAGATGTGGCACGGATTTGTCGATAAGCAAAAGCTGTGACAATATAGCGACATGTTTCTCACCATCCCCACCATCATGACCTGGACGCGCATTGTCGCGATCCCGCTCATCATCGGCATTTATTACTTGCAAATGCCCGATCAAAGCAAAAATTTGATTGCGACAGTGCTGTTTGTGGTCTTTGCTTGGACAGACTGGCTAGATGGATTTTTAGCGCGTAAATTGAATCAAACCTCAGCTTTCGGTGCATTTTTGGACCCGGTGGCTGACAAAATCTTGGTTTGCGCATCGTTGTTGATTCTGGTACATCTGCGCCGGGTCGACGTTTTCGTGGCCTTGATCATTGTGGGTCGTGAGATTGCCATTTCAGCTTTGCGTGAATGGATGGCTCAAATCGGGGCTGGTAAAAGTGTTGCGGTGCACATGATTGGCAAAGTAAAAACAGTCGTACAAATGGTGGCGATTCCGTTTTTGTTGTATGACGGCGTACTTTTTGGCGTGATCGATACAGGTGTTTGGGGTACATGGCTCATTTGGCAAGCCGCGATTTTGACGGTTTGGTCCATGATTTATTACCTCCAAAAGGCGATTCCTGAAATTCGCGCACGCGTCAAATAAAGAGGTTTTGGTGATGCATTAAGCTCATTGTGTTGAAATTTCCGTAGCCGTCAGCTATTCACTTGATAAAAACGACTAGAATCGGCATTCCGCAATCAATAGGGCTGCTACTGGTAGATGCCAGCAGTGATAGCGGCAAATGCGAGCCTACAAAAATTAATAAATCTGAGACAACTAATTTAAACATTTGAAGAGGACAATAACTGTGAACAAATCTGAACTCATTGAGCACATTGCTTTACAATCTGACATCTCCAAAGCAGCCGCTACACGTGCCTTAGAATCCATCATTGAGGCTGTTAAAAAGACGCTCAAAAAAGGCAATTCTGTTTCTTTGGTTGGTTTTGGTACATTTGATGTCTCTAAGCGTGCTGCTCGTACGGGTCGCAATCCACGTACAGGCGAAGCGATTAAAATCAAAGCGGCAAAGGTTCCAAAGTTTCGTCCAGGCAAAGCATTGAAAGATGCGTTGAACTGATAGCGTATTGGTTTAAGTGGGGTGATTAGCTCAGTTGGTAGAGCGGCGCCTTTACACGGCGTAGGTCGGCGGTTCGAGCCCGTCATCACTCACCACCCATTTAAACGAAAGCGATAAACAAACAAAGGCGAACAAGATGTTCGCCTTTTTTGCTTTTTATTTTCGTAAATTTCGGTAAGTTATTTAAATATTAAAAGAGCGCGTATGTTTGATTTTGTTCACAAAAATGCAAAAATTATGCAATTTTTGCTATTTTTGCTCATCGTGCCATCGTTCGCACTGGTCGGCATTGATGGCTATAACCGCATGTTGAATACTGGCGAAGATGTTGCCAAGGTTGATGGCAAAGGCATCAAACAAGCTGAGTGGGATGCCGCCAGCAAGAATGAAATTGAGCGAATCCGCGCCAGCAATCCTAATGTGGATGTGAAGTTGCTTGATTCACCAGAATTGAAATACGCCACATTGGAGCGTTTGGTACGCGAGCAAGTCACGGCGGCTGCAGTTCAACACGGCAAACTAGAAACTTCAGACCAGCGCTTGGCGGCTGAATTACAAGGCGATCCCACCATCGCATCGTTGCGCACGCCAGACGGCAAGCTGGACAAAGAACGTTACAAACTATTGGTTGGCAGCCAAGGTTTAACACCAGAGATGTTTGAGGCGCGTGTGCGCTCGCAAATTTCTGCGCGTCAAGTCTTCAAAGGAGTTCAGTCTTCAGGTTTCACACCTAACTCGGTGGTAGATGTTGCACTCAACGCTTTCTTGCAAAAACGCGAATTGCAAGTCGCCTCCTTTGAAGCTGCAAGTTTTGCCAGCAAAGTAACTTTGTCTGATACTGATTTAGAGACTTATTACAAAGCGAATCAAGCGCTGTTTCAAGCGCCTGAGCAAGCCAATATCGAATACGTGACTTTGGATGTTGAGACTTTGAAGAAAAGCATCACTGTCACAGACGCTGACTTGAAGAGCTATTACGATCAGAACGCAGCTCGGTTTTCGGGCCAAGAAGAGCGCCGCGCAAGCCATATTTTGATCACCTCGCCCAAAGGCGCGCCTGCTGCTGAACGCGACAAAGCCAAGGCAAAAGCACAAAGCTTGCTGGACGCGGTGACCAAAGCGCCGAACACCTTTGCAGATGTGGCAAAAGCAAACTCGCAAGACCCAGGCTCAGCAGTAAAAGGCGGAGATTTGGATTTCTTTGCCAAAGGTGCGATGGTTAAACCTTTTGAGGATGCGGCTTACGGCATGAAAAAAGGCGATTTAAGTGGTTTGGTGGAGTCGGATTTCGGCTTTCACATCATCAAATTAACGGACATCAAAGCCGCAAAGGTGCGTACTTTTGAGGAAGTAAAGCCAGAGATTGAAGCGGATGTGAAAAAACAGCAAGCGCAGAAGAAGTTTGCTGAATCGGCGGAAGTCTTCACCAATACGACTTACGAGCAATCCGACAGTCTCAAGCCTGTGGCCGACAAGCTGAAATTAGAAGTCAAAACAGCAAGCAATGTCTCACGTAACGTAGCTCTTGGCGCAACTGGTGTTTTGGCCGATCCTAAATTTTTGAACGCTATTTTCTCAGCGGATGCCATCGAGAAAAAGCGAAATACGGAAGCTTTTGAGACCGCTGGTAAACAATTGGTGTCTGGACGTATTACCCAATACACGGCGGCGCGTACCTTGCCATTGGCTGAGGTGAAAGATCGGGTCCGTGAACGTCTAACGGCCGTCATTAGCTTAGAGATGGCCAAAAAAGAGGGTATGGATAAGTTGGCTGCTTGGAAAGCTGCTCCTGATACGGCGGCCTTAGGTGCTGCTGTAACCGTGTCGCGGAATCAAGTACAAAATCTGCCCGCGCAAGTCGTTGAAGCTGTATTGAAGGCCGATGCTTCAAAATTGCCGACCTTTGTAGGGGCTGAAGTGACAGGTCGCGCGTACTATGTTGCCAAAATCAGCAAAGTGTTGACCCCAGATGCTTCTGATGAAACAACGCTGAAGCAAGGACGCGGTCAATATGCCCTAGCTTGGGTCGCTGCAGAAGACCAAGCGTATTACAACGTGTTGAAGCAGCGTTTCAACACTGAAATGAAGGTTGAAAAGCCAAGTAGCAAGTCAAAAACAGTGGCCGCAGCGGGCGCGGCAGTCAAACCATAGCCGTCTCTGTTGACGGTCAATGAAAAAATGCCCCTTTTGGGGCATTTTTGTTTTCATCTTCAAGTCAAAATGCCAGACTGATTTCCTACAATAGAGACTATGTTTGTACACCTGCGCCAGCACACTGAATTCTCCGTCGTAGACGGTACCAATCGCATTGATGACACCGTTGCAGCTGCTGCTGCAGATGGGCAACCCGCGTTGGCAATCACTGATTTGAACAATTTGTTTGGGACAGTTAAGTTTTATAAAGCAGCACGTAAAAACGGTGTAAAGCCATTGATTGGGGTTGAGATCTTTTTAGAAGGCTTGGCACAAGATGCAGCAGCCACTTCTCGCTTGTTGCTGCTGGTGCAAAACAAACAAGGCTATCTCAATGTCTCAGAATTGTTGACCCGCGCTTGGACACAAAACATCGTCAAAGGCTTACCAGTTTGCAAGTTGGACTGGCTGGAAGAGTTGAGTCAAGGTTTGATTGTACTCAGCGGTGCGCAGGCGGGCCCTGTCGGGCAAGCATTGCTGCAAGGCGATGCGCAGCGCGCAGCAGACATTGCGTTGCAATTGGCGACAGTATTTCCGCATCGTTTTTACATCGAATTACAACGCGCGGGCCGGGTAGATGATGAGCAGCATGTAAGCGCTGCCGTACAACTGGCTGCGCGTTTGAAGTTGCCTGTTGTTGCTACGCATCCTGTGCAGTTCACTCAAGAAGATGGCTACGAGGCGCATGAAGCGCGGGTTTGTATTTCTGACGGGGAAATTTTAGGCAACCAGCGGCGTGTGCGTAAATTCACACGCGAGCAATATTTCAAATCCAATAAGCAAATGCAGGTGTTATTTGCTGATTTGCCATCGGCCTTGACCAATTCACTTGAAATTGCTAAACGCTGCAATTTGAGTTTGGTGCTGGGTAAGCCGCAACTGCCAGTGTTTCCGACCCCGGAAATTGATGGCAAGAAGCTGTCGCCTGAAGAGTATTTTCGCTACACGAGTTTTGAAGGCTTAGAAGATCGCTTGGCGCATTTGTACCCCGATGTGCAAAAGCGTGATGAGCAGCGCCCCACCTACGTGGCGCGCTTAGAGTTTGAAATTGCCACCATTTTAAAAATGGGTTTCCCGGGTTACTTTTTGATTGTGGGTGACTTCATCAACTGGGCCAAGAACAACGGCTGCCCCGTGGGGCCAGGACGCGGTTCTGGTGCAGGATCGTTGGTGGCCTATGCGCTTAAAATTACCGACCTTGATCCGCTGCAATACAACTTGCTGTTTGAGCGGTTTTTGAATCCTGAGCGGGTCTCCATGCCCGACTTTGACATTGACTTTTGCCAAGCTAACCGCGACCGTGTGATTGACTATGTCAAGCTCAAATATGGCCGCGATGCGGTGAGCCAAATCGTCACTTTCGGTACCATGGCGGCACGTGCGGCCATTCGAGACGTTGGTCGTGTGCTTGATATGAGCTACACCTTCTGTGATGGCATCAGCAAGCTGATACCCAACAAACCGGGCATCAGTGTGACCTTGCAGTTGCCACCACCGGGTCGTAAAAAAGACGACAAAATGGTTTACGCGACGGAAGCCGAACCTATTTTGGCGGACCGTGAAAGCAAGGAAGAAGACGTTAGGACTCTGCTGGAGCTTGCCCGCAAGTTAGAAGGCATGACTCGCAATGTGGGTATGCATGCCGGTGGCGTGTTGATAGCACCGGGCAAGCTGACTGATTTTTGCCCCTTGTACCAACAGCCAGGTAGTGAGTCTGCGGTCAGTCAATACGACAAAAACGATGTTGAAGACATTGGTTTGGTGAAGTTCGACTTTTTGGGTTTGGCGACCCTGACGATTTTGGAATTGGCACGCGTCTTCATCAGCCAAGGCCATTCTGGGCAAGAAAACTTTGCCTACGAAAACCTGCCGCTAGACGATGCGCGGGTTTACCGATTGTTCACTGAAGGCAAAACCGAAGCCGTCTTCCAGTTTGAAAGTCGAGGTATGCAGGGCATGTTGAAGGATGCGAAACCAACGCGTCTGGAAGACTTAATCGCTCTGAACGCTTTGTACCGCCCTGGCCCCATGGATTTGATTCCGAGCTTTGTGGCGCGTAAGCATGGCCGCGAAGTGGTGGAGTACCCGCACCCAATGGTGGCCGAGATGCTGTCAGAGACTTACGGCATCATGGTTTACCAAGAGCAGGTGATGCAGACGGCACAGATTCTGGGCGGTTACTCACTTGGCGGTGCCGACATGCTGCGCCGCGCCATGGGTAAAAAAGACGCTGATGAAATGGCCAAGCATCGCCAAATCTTCCGTGATGGTGCGTCTAAAAACGCCATTACTGAAGAAAAAGCGGATGAAATTTTCGACTTGATGGAGAAGTTTGCAGGCTACGGTTTCAATAAATCACATGCGGCAGCTTATTCACTTTTGGCCTACCACACGGCCTGGATCAAGGTGCATTACACGGCGGAGTTCTTCTGCGCCAACATGACGATTGAGATGGGCGACACCGACAAGCTGAAAATCTTGTTTGAAGATGCGCAAAAACCCATCTTGGGCAAACCGGGTATCACCTTTGAGCCACCCGATGTGAACCGTGGCGTTTACCGGTTTGAGCCCGTTTCAGCGACGGTGATTCGCTACGGCCTTGGCGCGGTCAAAGGCACTGGCCAACAAGCCGTAGAGGCGATTGTGGCTGCGCGAGAGTCTGGCGGCCTTTTCACCAGCTTGTTTGACTTTTGCGTCCGCGTTGAGCGTAGCAAAATCAACAAACGCACGGTTGAGGCGCTCATCAAAGCTGGCGCGTTTGACTCGCTGCAGCAAAACCGCGCCGCCATGCTTGAGTCTGTCGACTTGGCCTTCGAGTTTGCCAGCGCGACCGAAGCCAATGCTAACCAAGGCGGTTTGTTTGACATGATGGGCGGTGATGATGACGCCCACGGTTCTAGTACCCAAGAGCCTGCACTCAGCGACGCGACGCCATGGGGCGTCAAAGAGCGCCTGACGTATGAGAAAACGGCGATGGGCTTCTACTTCTCTGGCCATTTGTTTGATGAAGTGTCACGCGAGGTACGGCAATTTGTGAAACGTACGATTGATGATTTGATTGATTCGCGTGAGCCGCAGTTATTGGCGGGTATTGTGGGTGATTTCCGCGTCATCAACGGGCAACGCGGTAAATTGGGACTCTTCAAACTCGACGATACAACGGGTCAAATCGATGCCACAGTAGACGATGCCATGATGCAGGCGAATAAGCATTTGTTCAAAGACGATGAGCTCATCATTGTGATGGGGACTATTCAAGCAGACCGATTTTCAGGTGGCGCAAACCGATTGAAAGTCACGCAAGTGTGGGATTTGGCCACGGCGCGCTGCCGCTTTGGTAAGTATTTGATGGTTGACGTGCAAGACAAATCGCCCGATTTAAGCCGTTTGTTGCGCGAATTTCCTCCCAAACGCGAAGAAAGCGAGCAGGGCACTTTCTTGCGGGGTATGAACGTGCGTTTGTCACTGCAACGGCAGGCGGAGATTGGTGCCGTCAGTGCGCAATTGCAATTGGGTGAAGAGGGCAAGTTTTTCCCGAGTGATGCCGCCTTGGCAAGCTGGATGGCGCAGGCGGGAACGTCAAAAGCTCAAATTGTTTATGAGTAGGCAATTTTGAGTATAAATTTGCATGTAGCCAGCGTATTTATTAAATAGTTTGCTATGTATTAAGTAGCAATAAGTGACATAAATGCGTGGATCAATTTCTGCGATTTTGGCTAATTGAACGACGTTGACGGCACTCAACGCGTTAATCTTTGGGCCGAAAATTGATTTCAAACGATGAAGGCACGCGTCCATCGGTATCGCGCGGTAGCACTTCAGTTTTGGTAATAGCGCGTAAAACTGCCGTATCCCACGCTTTGTCGCCGCTAGACTTGGTCAGTTTACTGCCCAAAATCGTCCCATCTGGCGCGCAGCGGACTTCAACAGTAGCGACGGGGTTGCCAGCAATGTCATCTGAGAAAACGATATTCGGTTTGATTTTGGCAACCACGCGTCCACCATAGCCTGCAGATGGGCCAGAGGATTGCTTGGCCGTTCCTGTAGCCGTTTCACCACCCGATGCACCGGCCAACCCAGCCATGCGCTTTAAATTGGCCGCACGAATGGCCGCGATTTGCGCGGTTTCCTTCGCTTCTTTGGCTTTGGCATCTTTGGCTTCTTGTGCCTTGGCCTCAGCCGCTTTCTTGGCGTCTAACTTCTTCGCATCTGCTTTTTTGGCTTCCAAACGCTTCTTCTTATCCAAAGCTTCTTGGCGCGCTTCTTCTTCAGCCGCCTCAGCTTCTGCTTCCGCTTTGGCTTTCGCCTTTTCAGCCGCTAAGGTTTTCTTTTTTTCGATTTGCTTTTTCTTTTCTTTTTCAATGGCAATCTGCGGGTCAACTACGGGCTCTGGTGGTGCAACTACTTTGGGTTGAACGGGTACCGGAAGTGGTTTGGGAGGTGTTGGGACTGGTAAGGGTTTCGCTTCGGGCTGCGGCTTGGGTGGCGGCAAGTCTGGCTCAACCAATGCCGGCGCTGCTTCTTGCACCGTGGCAGACCAAAGCTCGGCTTGGATGGGGGTGGAGCTTGACTCACGCTTCCAGCTCACGCCCCAAGTCAGCGCTGCAATCAAAAGAACGTGCGCCAAAACGGCCAATCCAATCGCACGCAGCCTACCAGGCGGTGTAGGCGGCGTAAATTCGGGGCGATCAGCAGCTAAAGACATAGTAATTCAAATCTTTAAGCAAATGCCAGTAAGTTCATTTCGCAAGCTTTACGGACAGAGCTACACGCTTAATGCCCTCACTTTGCAGTTTGTTCATTACTTCGACAACAGTTTCGTATTTGACGCCTTTGTCAGCACTGATAACCACGGGCATATCTATTTTTTTACCTTGTATTTTTTTTACAGCATCAGGTATTTTATTAAGCTCTATAGGCGTTGACTTACCTGCATTTTTGGTGGTTTCAAAAGCCAATAATCCATTTTTATCAATATTGATTTGAATGATTTGATCGGGCGCTTTATTTGCTTTACCCACGCTGGGTACATCAATCACACTTGGAGAGATCAACGGCGCAGTGACCATAAAGATGATCAACAGCACCAGCATCACATCGATGAACGGCACCATATTGATCTCATTGATGGTGCGTCTGCCTCGGCCGCGAGAAACGGTGGCAACCATGGTTTAACCTATCACTTTAGCGCTCAAATTGCGCTGCAAAATGTTGGAGAACTCTTCGATGAAGGTTTCCATTTTGATGGCAATACGGTCAATGTCGTGCGCAAAGCGGTTGTAGGCGACTACGGCTGGAATCGCGGCAAACAGGCCAATGGCCGTAGCCACCAAAGCCTCGGCGATGCCTGGAGCCACGGTAGACAAAGTCACTTGCGCCATCGCCGCCAAACCGGTAAACGAATGCATGATGCCCCAGACCGTACCAAACAGACCCACATAGGGTGACACCGAGCCGACGGAGGCGAGGAATGATAGATTCGACTCCACGGCATCTAACTCGCGCTGAAAGCTGGCGCGCATGGCGCGTCGTGCGCCGTCTAGCAATGCGCTGGTGTCGTCAATACGGCGCTCACGCAGTTTTTGGTATTCGCGCATACCACTGGCAAAAATGCGCTCCATCGGGCCTGCGTGCGGGTCGTTCTTTTTGGCTGCGCTGGCTAACTCATTCAAGCTGGTGCCTGACCAGAAGTCACGCTCAAACTCCTCATTGAGGCGTTGGACGCGCTTTAGAGCAAAGAGTTTACGAAATATCGCTGCCCAGCTGGCGACAGAAATACTCATCAACAAAGCGATGACCAGCTGCACCACAAAGCTGGCATGCAGGATAAGCTGAAGAATGGAGAGATCTTGGTTCATGTTTCTTTTTGGACAAATCTGTTTAAATAGCTTTTGCAGATTACAAAGTGTTTGACTGCACTTGGCTTAAAAGTTCAGCCATGCCTTGCGGAATTTTGGAGGGCTTCATGTCTGTTTGGCGCACACATGCCAAGCGAACCGTGCCTTGGCAGGCCATGACGGGCGTGCCCGTTGTTGTTTGAATCCATGCGGTTTGCAGCAAAGTGATGGACGCTTGCCCTAAGTTTTTAATAGCAACAGTCACATGCAAAAGGTCATCAATCCGCGCTGGGCGATGGTATTTGGCAGCTGCTTCGCTGACTACAAACATACAGCCTTCAGTTGCCAACAAACTGCCTTGTTCGATGCCTAAATGGCGCAACCATTCTGAGCGTGCGCGTTCAAAAAACTTCAGATAGTTGGCGTAGTAAACAATGCTGCCAGCATCGGTGTCTTCCCAATAAATGCGAATGGGGTGCGAGAACACGTCTTGAGCAGTTTGGCTTGATGCGCTCATGACAGCATCGCCTTCAAGCGTGCAATGGCTTCAACCAGTTGTGGCATGGCACTGGCGGTTGAAAAGCGGATGAATTTGGCGGTCTCGGCACTGCCAAAATCCCGCCCTGGCGTCACCGCTAAATGCGCTTTGTGCATGATTTCAAAAGCCAAATCCCAACTGTCCTTGATGCCTAGCTTGCTGCAAATACGAGAGCAGTCCGCCCAAGCATAGAAGGCGCCGTCAGGCATCACTGGAATGTCAAAACCGAGTGACTGCAGTGCTGGGATGAAGTAGTCGCGGCGCGCTTTGAACTCAGCGCGGCGGCGCTCGTACTCCGTAATCGATGCTTCCTCAAAACACGCTAAAGCCGCATATTGTGAGACAGTACTAGGGCAAATAAACAGGTTTTGTGCGATGCGCTCAATGACTGGTGCCAAGGCTTCGGGTACCACCAACCAGCCCAGCCGCCAGCCCGTCATGTTGAAGTATTTGGAGAAGCTATTGATGCTGATGATTTGGTCGTCAATGGCCAAAGCGGTGTGGCCATAAGTGTCGTCAAAACTCAAACCCAAGTAAATCTCATCAATCAGCGTGATGCCACCTTGCTGCTTCACAAAGCTGTGGATGCGGCGCATCTCGTCAGGGTGAATCGATGTGCCGGTAGGGTTGGATGGCGAGGCCAACAACACGCCACGCGTCTTACCCACTTGCCAAGCCGCTTCAACCTTGTCTGCACTGAGCTGGTAGCGCTCTGCCGCCGTGGTGGGGATGAGTACTGGCGTGCCACTAGACGCGCTGACAAATTGTCGGTTGCATGGATAGCTGGGGTCTGGCATCAAAATCTCGTCACCCGCTTCAATCAATGCCAAACAGGCCAATTGCAAAGCAGCAGACGCGCCAGCCGTTAACACAATACGGCTCGCAGGAACAGCAACGCCAAAGCGCTGGGCATACCACTGGCTGATGCGCTCGCGAAGTTCCGGCAAACCGCTAGCTTGGGTGTACTGGGTATGGCCGTTTTGAATAGCGTGAATGGCAGCGGCTTGCACAGCGGGTGGGGCTGTAAAGTCCGGCTCGCCGACGTTCAAATACAACATGGGACGTTGGGTGTCCGTCAAGGTATCTGCCAAAGCGCGAGCTGCCTTGGCAACCTCCATCACGTAAAAGGGCTCAATGCGCTCTGCGCGTGATGAAATTTTCATGCTTGCTTAATCAGATCTTTTTATCGATGTGTATTGTTGAATAGTCGTGTTTATTTTGCTTTGCCACTGGCTTTGTCGGCCGCAACCTCGCCTGCACGCAATTTGGGAGCCAAGCCGTTTAAAACGCCGTTGACGTATTTGTGGCCATCGGTGCCGCCAAACTCTTTGGCCAGTTCAATGCACTCGTTGATGACAACGCGCCAAGGCACATCCAAGCAGTGTTTGAATTCATAGGCACCGATCCACATGATGCTGCGCTCGATGGGAGATATTTCTGCAAGGCTACGATCCAACAGCGGTAAAATGAGCTCATCCAAAGCGGCCGCTTGTTTAATGCAGCCATGCAAGAGCGCGTCGTAATGGGCAGAGTCTGCTTTGTTGAAACCAGCCAAGTCCCGGGTGAACATGTCAATGGCACTGGCTTCATTGCGGCCTACCAAATGTTGGTAAAGCGCTTGCAATGCAAATTCACGTGAGCGGCTACGCACGGACTTGCTGGCGGCTTTGCGAGCACCGGTTGCGGTCACGCCCGTACGCACTTGGCGAGGAGGGCGCTGCTTGTTCAAGCTTGCATTGTTGGAGCTACCCGAGTTGCCTGGGTTGGTCGCCAGATCAGATGCTAAAAATGACTTGGGTGTTTGAGAATGAGAAGGTGTGGTCATGACAGTTCGTTCAATAAATTGGCCATTTCGACAGCCACGCGCGCGGCCTCACGACCGTTAATGGTTTGCCTAGCTTCTGCTTGGGCTTGATTCTCGACGGTCAATATCGCATTGGCAACCGGCAATTTGTAATCCAATGCAACGCGGCTCACGCCAGCGCCAGATTCATTGGCAACCAGCTCAAAGTGATACGTCTCGCCACGGATGATGCAACCCAGAGCGATCAAGGCATCGTAAGTGTCTTTCTCAGCCAGTGCTTGCAACGCAACTGGCACTTCTAGAGCGCCTGGTACGGTGATGTGGTCAATGTGCTTCGCTTGCACGCCGAGGGCTAACAATTCAGCTTTACATGCTTCTGCCAGAGTGTTGGTAATGCCTTCGTTAAAACGTGCTTGCACCAAACCGATGTAGAGTTTTTTGCCGTCAAGCTTGTGATCCGCTGCGGTTAATCCGCCTTTTTCTGCGCCAAACATAGGTGTCCTTTGATGTGTATTCTTTAAAGCGGATGTGACTTACTTGGGCAATTTAGGCAAGTAGCCAACTACTTCCAAGCCATAGCCCGTCATGCTGGGCATGGGGCGAGGTTTGCCCATCAAGGTCATTTTTTTGACACCACAATCACGCAAAATTTGTGCGCCTATGCCATAAGTGCGCAAGTCCATGCGGCCACGCTCGGGCGCTTGCGCCGGTGTAGCCGAGCCTTCAAACTGAGCTAGCAATTGCGCAGCGCTTTCCCCGCAGTTGAGCAGAACCACAACGCCTTGCCCTTCTTGCGCGACGCGCGCCAAGGCTTCGTCCAAGCTCCAAGAATGCATCACGCGGCCTTGGTCGAGCAAGTCCAGCACAGACAAAGGCTCGTGCACGCGCGTGAGCACAGTGTCAGTAGGTGTCCATTGGCCTTTAACCAAAGCCAAATGAACGCCCGCGCTGGCGTTGTCGCGGTAGGCATAAGCAGTAAAGTCGCCAAAAGACGTGCGCAAGGTGCGTGTGCCGACTTTTTCAATCAAAGACTCGGTGCGGCTGCGATGTTCAATCAAATCGGCAATCGTGCCAATTTTGAGGCCGTGTTCGGCTGCAAACACTTGCAAATCAGGCAATCGTGCCATGGTGCCATCGTCTTTCATGATTTCGCAAATCACGGCGCTGGGTGAGCAACCCGCCAAGGCTGCCAGATCGCAGCCTGCTTCAGTATGGCCAGCGCGCATCAGCACGCCACCGTCAACCGCTTGCAGCGGGAAAATATGGCCCGGTTGTACCAAATCTTGTGCTGTTGCGTTTTTGGCAACGGCCGCTTGCACGGTTTTTGCACGGTCAGCGGCAGAAATACCTGTCGTCACACCCTCAGCCGCTTCAATCGACACGGTAAAGGCGGTGGAGTATTTGCCGCCGTTGCGCGTTGCCATAGGCGGCAATTGCAAACGCTCGCATCGCTCGCGAGTCAGTGTCAAGCAAATCAAACCACGGCCAAAACGCGCCATAAAATTGATAGCATCTGCGCTAACGTGGTCACTGGCTAGAACCAAATCACCCTCGTTTTCACGGTCCTCTTCGTCGACCAAAATGACGATACGACCGGCTTGCATGTCTGCAATGATGTCTTCAACAGGTGAAATTTTGACGGGTGCAAGTAAAGCGGAGGTTGTCATGTCACAACTTTCAAGAAAGGGTGGGGCGTGCAAAAGGTGCTGCTGCGGAAGTGATAGCGGCATGCGAGAGCATGCGCTCCACATACCGTGCGATGAGGTCGATTTCTAAATTCACAGCCGAGTCCGCCTTGAGGCTGCCCAGCGCCGTGTTTTCAACCGTGTGTGGGATCAAATTGATGCTGAGCTCGGTGCCAGCAGATGAGTCTGCAATGCGATTCACCGTCAAGCTCACGCCGTTGACGGTGATGGAGCCTTTGTAGGCTAAGAATTTGCCAAGCTCCACGGGTGCCAAAATGCGCAGTTCCCAGCTCTCGCCCACAGGTGCAAAAAAGCTGACTTTGCCCATGCCATCCACGTGTCCAGAGACAATGTGGCCGCCCAATCGGTCATGAGCGCGCAGGGCTTTTTCTAAGTTGATGGGGCCTAAATCAGTCAAACCAGCCGTTTTTTGCAGGGATTCGGCTGAAATATCAATCCAAAACTGGTTTTTAGGAAGATTCAGCTCCGTTACCGTCATGCATGCACCATTCAAAGCGATGCTGTCGCCCAAACCTACATCGTCCAAATAGCCCGCAGGTGCTTCGATGCATAGGCGTTTGCCAAAATCCTCTGAGTCAGAGGAGGCAGGTAAAGAGCTGATGGCATGAACAGCGACGATGCGCCCCATGCCGGTGATGATTCCGGTAAACATGACGCTATTTTCGCATTAAAAACTGCTGCGACCTGTCACCCTGGCTAAAAGTCGTACGTCAGGCCCGATTTTCTCGATGGAGGTGAAATCCAAGGTCAAAGCATCCGCTAAATCGGTCAAAGGACCAAAATCCGCCATGCCACGCCCCTGACCCAGTAATTTGGGGGCTAAATAAACCAACAACTCGTCCACCAAACCTGCTTGAATCAGCGCGCCATTCAGAACAGCGCCCGCTTCAACATGCAACTCATTCACCTCCCGCACTGCCAAATCAAGCAACATGGCGGCTAGATCAACCTTGCCAGAAGCAGCCGTGTCAGGCAAAACAATCACCGTTGCGCCTACAGCCTCCAAAGCCGCCTGTTTTACCTTGTTTTGTGCATTTGTATAGATAAATATGACTTTAGCCGGCGTATTTATTAAATAGTTTGCCATATTATTTGTAGTGATATTTGCGGCAACTTGCAGTTGAAACAGCTTTGCAGTTGGAGGGGTCCGCAGCTGGCTATCCACAATCACTACATGCGGTTGGTAGGTCTGGCCCTGCTGCTGCGCATTCAGCCGCACATCCAAATGTGGGTCATCTGCTAAAACCGTACCCATACCGGTCAGTACTGCACTGGCCCGAGCCCGCCACCTGTGGCCGTCAGCACGTGCCACTTCAGAAGTGATCCACTGGCTCGCACCATTGTTGAGTGCAGTTTTGCCATCCAAAGCGGCCGCCATTTTCATCCGCACCCAAGGCGTTTTGCGCACCATGCGGCTGAAAAACCCGATATTTAGCTCCCGTGCTTCGATAGCGATAGGGTGGTCAATTGGTAAAACTTCAACTTCCACGCTTGCTGCGCGCAAAGCTGCAAATCCGCGTCCACTCACTTGCGGGTTAGGGTCTGCCAAAGCCGCGACCACTTTGCCAATTTTGGCATCTATCAAGGCATTGCAGCAGGGGGGCGTGCGGCCAAAATGAGAGCAAGGTTCTAAGGTGACGTAAGCAGTTGCGCCGACCACAGATTTGCCATTGGCCGCTGCATCCCGCAACGCCATGACTTCCGCATGTGGCCCACCGGCTTGCTGGGTGTAGCCTTGGCCGATGACTTCACCCGCATGAGAAACCAACACGCAACCCACGCGGGGGTTTGGTTGGCTGAGGTTGATAGACTGTTGCGCGAGTTTTAAAGCTTGATTGAGGTGCAGGGGCATGCGCACATCTTAACTTCTTGATGGTTATTTAGCGTTGCCAGCATTGAGCGTCTGAAGATTGGGCAATTTGCGCAGGAGTTCTACCCGTGGTATCTCTAAGGTTAGCTTGATTAATTTGCAATGCACCGCAGACATCAGTAGCCTGCCCTGGCAGCGGGACGGCGGAAAATTGATAAGTTGCTGTAGTTGACGTGGTGATGTTTATAAGATAGCGCCCACCTTCAATATTAAGCATCGAGGCGGGTATTGCGCCAAGGTTAGCCAGTGCAATTGAGGCAGGAACAGCACCACCAGCTGTTGTAGGGTATGTGCCGGTGGAAGTCGCTGCTCTTTCCATCCACTGCGCCATTTGAATCAAAGTATTGCGAGCATTAGACCGATGACTACGCTGAATATACTGCGTATACGAAGGCAAAGCAATAGCCGCCAAGATACCAATAATTGCAACGGTGATCATCAGCTCCACCAGTGTGAAGCCTTTGTTTTGACGGTATTTTGTAAGGTTCTTCATGTTATTTGTTCAAACTTACTGGACTTGGCGCCAGTTGGCACGACGACCCGTGAAGCCACCTTTACTTGTGGTCGTGTTAGATGAACACACTTGCCCTTCTGGGCAAATGCCAATTGTTTTTTCCTTGTCATTGCCATTGCAAATTCCCACGCAGGGTACGGTCAGTGCGATACTTTCTCCTGGTCCAAGCTCCTTAGTCGCTACTGCTTTTGCACCGGCGGCATTCGGGTTGGTCAAGTCATAGACAGTTTGGTCTGGAGGTGCGGCAGTAAAGCCATTATTAATCGTTTGAAAACGGCGGTCACTAGTCAACGTCGGAGTGCAGGTTTCAGTGTTGCTGGCAGCGTTACTGCTCGGGATCATGCTGTAAATCTTCACTTTTTGACCTGAATATATGACTGGGTTTTCCAGCACACGCTCACCCGCTTGAGGCCAGTTGTAGTAGTAACCGCGTTTAGCTGCTGCTCCTGTGTATAGCACGGGGTTACTTGATTGCGTGTAGTAAGTATTGCCTGCGTCTAACAAGGTGCCTGTAAAAGTTTGTGGGACCAAGCTAGTAGGGATGCTGGTGCTGGCTGTTGTGTTAATGGGCGTTGCTTCGGTAATAATTTTGAAGACGCCCCCAACGGTGCCCCATACGCTGTTGTCCCACAGGCCGTAGACAGATTCTGTGGTGGTCGTGCTGCGATCAGCTACCTCTAAATTTTTACCGGTAGCAACCGTCAACATAATCCCGCCCTCGGGGTGGTCCTGCCATAAAGGCGCGGTGGTGATAGCTTGCTTGAGTGTAGCACTAGGTTTTGCTACAAAAAACGGCTGCTTGCTAAATGAGGCTTTCCATGCGCTGTCGTTATTGTCGGTCAGGTCGAACTTCCAAACATTGCCTTTCAAGTCGCCAGCATAGGCAACGTCCATCTTACCGTCGCCGTTCAAGTCAATCAAACGCGGCGTCGACAAGCCGTTGCCACCTTTGAATGTGCAAGCACCAGAGGTGGGAAATGGGCAAGCTGAAACTTTGACGAGTTTTTTATCGCCATCTAAATACTGAATAAGCAAAACGGGTGCTTCATTGGTGCTGTTGTAGCCATTACCGAAAACTGCGGCCCAACGACCTTCTGGCGTTCCGTTGTTCATTTTGACGATAAGCTGCGAGCGGTCTGGGATAGAGCTATCAATCACAGGTGTTGTAAAAATATAGCCAATATCGGGGTCAGTCGTAGCCGTAGTGTCTGTGATGACTAAATTGGCGGCATTAGCGTCCGTAAAGTTGACCGGGTTTGATACGTCTAGCGCAAAGTACCCTTTGCCGCCACCAGCCAGACCACTGACCAAAACCGTCTTCCAGGAGGGTGTGCTGCCAATTTTTGCATCGCCGGTGTAGGGGTGGCCATCTACAAAATATTTGTGGACGTAGTTAGTGTCCGCTAGGCTACGCAAATTGGCCTCAGCCACGCCTTGTGGGATGTAGGCAAGCTTTTCAGTGCCATCGACAGCTGAAAAGCCATGCAGCATGCCATCGTTAGCACCTACATAGACCATAGGTGTGCGGTTGCCAACGCCGCCTGTACCAGTTGATCTGAAGGTGAGGTAGTCCGCCGAGCGGTAGCCGCTTGTGGGCATGCCCAAGTACCATATATTAGAGTTGGCAATATCGCCTAGGCGTTTTTTAGGGTCAGTAGCCGTACCTGCACCACGGTTTCTGTATACGCCACCGGTATTTGACTGCTCTTTGGTGTGGTCGCCACGCAGGTAGTCCAACCGGTCTTGACCTTTTGCATCAGCTGTACCGCTGCTGTTAGCGTTTAATTTATCTTGTGTTACCTGTGAAAGCGATGCCAATGTCTTAAACGGAACCCCCGCGCTGGTTGGCGCACCTGTGATTGAGGTTGTCGTTTTATGAGTCAATACAAACCGACTAGCAACCGAGTAAGCCGTAGCATCCAAACTGGTACTGATGTCCCAAACGGGCGTTGCGCTGATAGCACCTGTTCCATCAATAGGCCGAGCGGTTAACTTACCCGACCAATTGCTGCCGTCATACCCAGCTTGAAACGCCAAAAGCCCTGCTTGCAATTTGCTGGAGTTTGCGGAAATAGCCGTCAATGGCTTGGTAGTGTCGGCCAGTACGTTGGCCAAAATGTCGGAAAACGCAGCTGTTAAGCTACCACCGGGGCCAATTGGGTAGAACGCGCCGCGCCCATTGAGCGCCATGTGCCATAGCTCAGAAGGGCGTATGGCAGTATTGGACATAGCATCTTGCCAACCAGAGTTAGCAGCACCATTGACTAAATTAACGTAACCTGTGCCAGCATAATTATCGGCTGCTACTGGCGGTGTCGAGTTAAGCCACTGTGGCGAGCCCACCCACGTGAAAGCAGAAGTACCAAAACCAATGGTATAGGTTTGCAAGTGCTGCCATGTGGCTGGGTCGTTTTTAGGGTTCCAATATTCTTGTAAGATGGTTGTACCGATAGTTTCAGGGCCAGATTTTTTAATGACAGGCGGCACAGAGTTTGCAATGCTTGACTGCAAATCATCTGCCCAGCTCCTAAAGGCATAGTCGGCCAAGGTGCCCGGCGTGCCGCCGAAAGCATCACGGTACACGCGGGTTTGGGTGTTTGAATTGGCGACATCGTAAACCGTGCCATCCGGTAAGGTACGGCCCACGCCATCTATGTTACCAACACCAGTTGTAGGATCATTGTTCCACGCACCATCGGTCAAGAAAATATGGTACGAGCGGCGGCAGGCCAGTTGGTCCTGGTTGCCAGTAGCACTGCCACCAGGCAGAGTCCGCCAAGGGCTATTGCTGCTGGTGTTTCGCATATAAGTGTCTGCTTGCGACACCATTCTGTGAGATGGCGTGGTTTGACTCGGCGTCAAGCTAGTCACAAAAGATAAAAAGTTAGTGCGATGCGTTGCGTCTAAGGGCTTGATGGTGTTGATAGCACCAGGTGACAAGCTAGCTGCGCCTGGCGAACTCCCGTTGTTCCACATAGATTGCCAAGCTAAACGAATCCGTCCATCAGGTATGCTGGGAGGTGTGCCGGCAAAAGTGGCGGTTAACGCGTCCTTAAGGACTGTCATTTTTCTAGGATTTGTGATGGCATCGACTGCTAAACTTTCGTTGTTAGCGCCCCAATCCATACTCCCCGAATCATCAATACTAAGAATCACATTTGGCGCTGGCAAAGTGCCGCCAGTGCCTACGGGGACAGTTGTGAGAGTGAGCTGCTGCGCGACCGATAGGCTGGAAGCAGTAGCCAGTAGCACCATGCATGCTAAATGCACGGGATGCACGGCAAAGCTGGCGCGGGCGTGTGTTTTTTGTGATGAGACGGTTTGCGGGGTTTGCAGACTGGCTTTTGTGTTGTTTTTAGAGTGTGTCATGGCAGTTTCTCTGTAGTCAGTGAATGTGAGTTTGGGTGAAACAACAAGGCTTATTTATTTTGGCTAGCAGGGTAGGGCACAAAAATAGTCTTCAAAACCACGCGGGTAGTTTGCTTTTGCCCAATTGCCAAAGCGGTGATGCGGTAGGTGATATTTTTAGTTGAATCGGGTTTGATCACTGCAGAAGGGTGTCCTGCACTACTGGGAGTATTGTCGTAGCGGAAGGCTTCTATCCAATACCTTGCGCCAAGGCCCGCAGTAGTAATGGTCAGGATCGGATTGGTGTCTAGTGGTGTCGCGGCTGGGGTAGGTGCTAAACGCGTATATTGCCCGTAGCGTGCGCTTTTGTTGGCGGCGCTAGGTATGTTTTCAATGCCTTGCAATGCGTCCATATCTGGAGGTACGCAAATGGCGTTGACGCAAAAGTCGACGGGGTCGGCGGCT
>JAYVSU010000111.1:0-8169 GCA_043775055.1 Polaromonas sp. | reverse complement strand
GCGCACCGACTTTGTCCACTAAAAAGCCAGACAAAGCTTGCCCAATGCCTGAAACCACAAAAAATGTTGTGACCAACAGACCAAGCTCAGAAAAACTTAACGCAAACTCTTGCTTGAAAACCGGAAACAGCGGCACCAAGAGCATGTGCGAAAAATGCGAAATGGCATGCGCCAAACCGACCAAACCAATGATCTTGGCATCTTGAGCGAGTGGAACGTTGGGTGAAGCTGGAGATCGTGCGCCGTCTTCAGCAGTAAGCGTGGCAGTATTCATGCCAGCATGATAGCAAGCCCTTGGTGACTTAGCGTGTCACCAAGTTTTCACTTTAATTGCATTTCAACGATTTGACTCCGAAGATCGGGAGGGGCGTGACTCCACATCGGTCACTTCATTGGCAACTTCATGCGATTTCGCTCTCTGCACTATCTGATTTTGCGGCTCTTTGGCTTTGGCTGACCAAATATCGCTGGCTGACTTGAACGATTCCCATTGCGTGCTACGCCCTTGCGAGAAGCTGGTGAAAATAAAAGGCGTGACCGGTTTACCAGTCAAGCGCCCCCAAACAGACCTCATCCCCCACACAAGGCCTGCAACGGCGGCTGCAAAAAGCAAGCTAGCCAGCAAGACCAGCCCGCTCATCACCCACACCACACGCAGCATCAAGCTAAAAACAAGGGGGAGAGGATTGTTCATTTCGGTTTAAATGCAAATTGTCCAGGTGCTTGGATAGGATCAACACTGACAGCAATAGTCGTCTTAGGTAGGAATTTACCCTCCAAAATCAATTTAGACAAGGGGTTTTCGATCCGTTGCTGGATGGCGCGCTTCAAAGGTCGCGCACCAAACACGGGGTCGAACCCGACTTTGGCCAACTCAGCCAAGGCAGCAGCAGACACCTCCAAGGTGAGTTCCATCTTAGCCAAGCGGGCTTGCAGGATTTGCAACTGGATAGCGGCAATCGACTCAATCTCCTTAACGCCCAGCGCATGAAAGACCACAGTTTCGTCAATCCGGTTCAAAAACTCGGGGCGGAAATGGTCTTTCAACTCATCCCACACCGCGTCTTTGATGTCGTCGTAGGGCTTGTTCACCATATCTTGAATAATTCGGGAACCGATGTTGCTGGTCATCACAATCACCGTATT
The DNA here is from genome assembly GCA_043775055.1 of Polaromonas sp. Classification (GTDB taxonomy): domain Bacteria; phylum Pseudomonadota; class Gammaproteobacteria; order Burkholderiales; family Burkholderiaceae_C; genus Aalborgiella. Next base: position 7,023 of record JAYVSU010000111.1, on the reverse strand, counting down.
TTTAAAGTCCACGGTGCGACCTTGGCCATCAGTCAAACGGCCATCGTCCAACACTTGTAAAAGTACGTTAAACACATCGGGGTGCGCTTTTTCAACCTCATCCAGCAAAATGACACTGTAAGGTTTACGCCGCACAGCCTCGGTCAAATAGCCGCCCTCCTCGTAACCCACATAGCCTGGCGGCGCGCCAATGAGCCGCGCAACCGAATGCTTCTCCATGAACTCGCTCATGTCGATACGGATTAGATGGTCTTCAGAGTCAAACAAAAAGCCAGCCAACGCCTTGCACAGCTCGGTTTTACCCACGCCTGTGGGGCCGAGGAACAAGAACGAACCGGTCGGACGATTCGGGTCAGACAAGCCCGCCCGCGAGCGACGAATCGCATTCGCCACCGCAGTGATAGCTTCTTCCTGACCCACGACACGGTCGTGCAGTTTGTCTTCCATTTGCAGCAGCTTGTCGCGCTCACCTTGCATCAGCTTGCTCACCGGGATGCCCGTCGCACGCGCCACCACTTCGGCAATTTCTTCAGCACCGACTTGGGTGCGTAGCAAACGTGGCGTAGAGGTTGAGCCCTCCTCTGCTGCTTGCGCTTCTTTCAAGCGCTTTTCCAGCTCCGGTAATTTGCCGTATTGAAGTTCGGCCACTTTGTTGAAATCGCCTTTGCGCTTCAAATCCTCAATCTGAAACTTGACCTTCTCCATCTCTTCCATCACGGTTTTAGAACCCTGCGCCTGGGCTTTCTCAGCCTGCCAGATTTCATCCAGGTCAGAGATTTCTTTTTGCAGCGTCAAAATTTCTTCTTCAATCAAACCAAAGCGTTTTTGCGAGGCTTCGTCTTTCTCGCGTTTCACGGCTTCGCGCTCAATTTGAAGTTGAATCAAACGGCGATCCAACTTGTCCATCACCTCGGGTTTGGAGTCCAACTCGATTTTGATTTTACTTGCCGCTTCGTCAATCAAATCAATCGCCTTGTCCGGCAAAAAGCGGTCGGTGATGTAACGATGGCTCAATTCGGCAGCAGCCACAATAGCGGGGTCGGTGATTTGTACGCCGTGGTGCACTTCGTATTTTTCTTGCAAACCACGCAAGATGGCGATGGTGGCCTCAACGGTTGGCTCACCCACCAAAATCTTTTGGAAACGGCGCTCCAAGGCTGCGTCTTTCTCGATGTATTTGCGGTACTCGTCCAAGGTGGTCGCACCCACGCAGTGCAATTCACCCCGCGCCAAGGCGGGTTTGAGCATGTTGCCAGCGTCCATCGCGCCTTCGGCTTTTCCTGCACCCACCATGGTGTGCAGCTCGTCGATGAACACAATGGTCTGACCTTCGTCTTTGGCCAAGTCTTTCAAAACCGTTTTCAGACGCTCTTCAAACTCACCACGAAATTTTGCGCCCGCCAGCAACGCCGCCATGTCCAAGCTCAACACGCGCTTGCCTTTGAGGGATTCGGGCACCTCGCCCGCCACAATCCGCTGTGCCAAGCCTTCCACGATGGCAGTTTTGCCTACCCCAGGCTCGCCAATCAATACCGGGTTGTTTTTGGTACGGCGTTGCAGCACCTGAATAGCACGGCGGATTTCATCATCGCGGCCAATCACCGGGTCCAACTTACCCATGCGGGCACGCTCTGTCAAATCGACGCAGTATTTTTTGAGTGATTCGCGCTGGTCTTCAGCGTCTGCGCTGTCCATGTTTTGGCCACCGCGTACGGAATCAATGGCGGCCTCTAGCGATTTGCGGCTCAAACCGTTGGTTTTAGCCAGCTTGCCCAAGTCACCTTTAAAGTCACACAAAGCCAGTAGAAACAACTCACTGGCGACAAACTGGTCGCCCCGCTTCATGGCTTCCTTTTCAGTACTTTGCAGCAAACTGAGCAAATCACGCCCCGGCTGCACCAGCTCTTGGCCTTGAACCTGTGGCAGTTTTTTGATCTGCTCATCCACGCCTGCGAGCAAACCAGCCACGTTGACGCCCGCTTTTTGCAACAACGCTTTCGGGCCTTCGTCTTGCCGCAACATGGTCGCCAGCAAGTGCGCTGGCTCAATATAAGGATGATCCTGACCCACAGCCAGGCTCTGCGCCTCGCTCAAGGCTTCTTGAAATTTGGTGGTTAATTTGTCAGCACGCATAGGTTTCCCGTAGAGTAAATTTTGAATTACCCCCTACTTTGGGATGGGTATTCAAAATTCAAGCTGACAGTTTTTGACTTAGGTCATGCTTTGCCACTTCGCCAATGCAGCATCATCACTGGCTCTTGCATCGACCCAACGTGCGGTTGTTGCGGCGTTTGGCGTCAACTCTTTCTTCCAAAACGGCGCTTGGGTTTTGAGGTAGTCCATGACAAACTCACAAGCTTTGAAAGATTCACCACGATGGGCAGAAGTCACCGCCACCATAACGATTTGATCCATCGGTTGCAGTTTGCCCACTCGGTGGATGACGCGCACGGCGTAGATGTCAAAACGGTCAAAAGCCGCATCAATCGTCGCTTCAATCGACTTTTCAGTCATACCGGGGTAATGCTCCAGCTCCAGTTCGCTCACCGTATCGCCATCGTTGATGTCGCGCACCGTGCCGACGAAGGCGCAGACCGCGCCTACGCGTTTGTCGGCCGCTCTGAGTTTGGTAATTTCAGCGCTGAGGTCGAAATCTTCAGCTTGTATCGAAACACGCGATTTAGCATGGTCGTTCATTTTGCAGCCTTCCGCTCAACCACCTGTTACCGGCGGGAAAAACGCGACTTCACAGCCGTCTGACAGCAAGGCGTCGTCATCAGACATATCTTGATTCAGCGCCATGCGCAAGACGCGACCTTTGAAAGCGACGTCTAACTCGGCATACGCGCCGCCGCGACCTACCAACTCGTTCCTCAATTGCCCCAATGAGGTGGCGCTGGTTTGCAGCATTTCAGAGCCTAGGCCAATGGCTTCACGCAGCGAAGCGAAGTATTTGATTTTGACGTTGAGGGTCACTTTGTTCATGTCAAGACATCAATTCAGCAAAAGATACAAACTGAACCATATCACCAACGGCGATGGTCTGCCCGGGCGGGTTATCTATGAGGCCATCGCCCCACACCGCAGAGGTGAGCACACCCGAGCTTTGGTTCGGGAACAAATCCAAGCCGCCAGCCGCGTTGCGTTTGACACGCAGGAATTCACGCCGTTTATCAGCTCTAGCCCAAGTGAAATCTGCTCGGACAGCTATTATTTTTGAAGTGATTACATTGATTCCAGCGACTTCTTGCACGCCTTGTAACTTCAGCAAAAACGGCCTGACCAAAAGTAAAAACGTGACGAAACTAGACACAGGGTTGCCCGGCAAACCAATAAAGTGCGTTGAACCCACACGCCCGTAAGCAAACGGCTTGCCCGGTTTGATGGCAATTTGCCACAAATTCAGTTCGCCCAAAGCAGTGACGGCGGGTTTGATGTGGTCTTCTTCCCCCATAGAGACACCACCGCTGGTCAAAATCAAGTCATGGTCTTGGGCCGCATTGCGCAAAGCAGTTTTGGTGGCTTCTAAATTGTCTGGCACGATGCCAAGGTCCGTCACCTCGCAGCCTAGTCGCTGCAACAAAGCGCGCAAAAAGAAGCGGTTTGAGTTGTAAATGCTACCAGCGGGCATGTCTGCCGGTGCAATGTCACCGGGCATGACCAGCTCGTCACCCGTTGAAAACAGCGCCACTTTGGGTCTGCGCACCACCGGCAGCATCGCTAAACCAATGCTGGCGGCCAAACCGAGCGACGCAGGATTCAGCCGTTCGCCTTGTCGCAAAACCACCGCGCCCATTGCCACGTCTTCTCCGGCGCGGCGAATCCATTGACCGGATTTTGGAATGGCATTGACTCGAATGTGTCCGTCTTCTAGCGCCTCGCACTCTTCCTGCATCACAACCGCATCAGCACCGGCTGGCACGCTGGCTCCGGTAAAAATCCTAGCCGCTGTACCTGCCTGCAAAGCCGTGCCAACGCTGCCTGCGGGGATGCGCTGACTCACCTGCAACACCGTACCAGTTGCGGTAAGGTCAGCACAGCGCATGGCGTAGCCGTCCATGGAACTGTTGTCTTGTGGCGGCACATGCAAGCTGGAGAGCATGTTTTGCGCTAAAACGCGACCATCGGCCTCAAAAGTGGAGACTTGTTCAATACCTGCCAAAGTGGAAACTTGACCAAGCAGCTCCGCCAAAGCTGCATCTAAAGGCATGAGTGGCTTTTGCGGCGCGCGTGCTTGGGTCATTTGGCGTTTATAAAAATAATGAGACGTCTAAATTACTATGATTTTTATAGCAAACTATTGAATAAATACGACGGCTACAGCCAAAATACCTCTATTTTGACTGCTTTATCGGCTTAAACGGTGGTTTTGGCACATTTTTGCACTATAAAGGCTTTGAGCTGCGCCACGTCGGTGGACATGACCACGACACGCTTGGGCAAAGCTTCAATGCCATCAAATTTGGCAGGGCGGTCAGGCTCGCGACCCAAGGCTTCGACAATCGTTTCGGCAAACTTGATGGGCAGCGCCGTCTCTAAAACAATCATCGGCGTACCTGCTTTGAGGTGCTCCCGCGCCACTTTCAAACCATCTGCCGTATGGGTATCAATCATCACGCCAAACTGCTTGTAGGTAGCACGAATCGTCTCTAAACGCTGGCTATGCGTGCTTTTCCCGCTTTCAAAACCATAGCGTGCAGCCGCTTCTTTGAAGGCAGGGTCTGCGCTCAAGTCAAACTGGCCCTTCGTCGCCAACTGCGTCGTGAACAAGTCTTGCGTTTTGGCACCGCTGCGTCCCAGCAGGTCAAAAACGAAACGTTCAAAGTTGGATGCTTTAGAAATATCCATCGACGGGCTGGAAGTTTCATGCGTGTCGGCGCTGCCACGTACGCGGTAGACGCCGGTACGGAAGAACTCGTCCAACACATCGTTTTCATTTGTGGCGACGACCAATTTCTCAACCGGCAAACCCATCATGCGCGCCACATGGCCAGCGCAAACGTTGCCAAAGTTGCCGCTAGGCACGGTGAAACTCACCTTTTGGGAATTATCAGATGTCGCTTGGAAATACCCCGCAAAGTAATACACCACCTGAGCCAACAAACGCGCCCAGTTGATGCTGTTGACCGTGCCAATTTTGTACTGGCGTTTGAAGTCCAAGTCATTCGACACCGCTTTGACCATGTCCTGGCAGTCGTCAAACACGCCTTCAATAGCGATGTTGTGTATGTTGTCGTCCATCAAACTAAACATCTGCGCTTGCTGGAAGGCACTCATGCGGCCATACGGGCTGGTCATAAAGACGCGCACGCCTTTTTTGCCACGCATGGCGTATTCAGCCGCGCTGCCAGTGTCGCCACTGGTTGCGCCAAAAATATTGAGCGTTTCGCCACGGCGCGCCAACTCGTACTCAAACAAATTACCGAGCAACTGCATCGCCATGTCTTTGAAGGCCAGCGTTGGGCCGTTGGACAAGGCTTCTAGATACAAGTTGTTTTCTAGCGGCTTGAGGGGGACGATTTCTTTCGTGCCAAACACGTCTTGCGTATACGTTTTAAGGCAAAGCGCTTGCAAATCAGCCGCTGGAATGTCGTCGATATACAGCGACAACACAGCAAAAGCCAAATCGGCGTAACCTGACGTGGCGTAAATACCGCGCCATGCAGCCAAGGTGGCCGCATCAACTTGGGGGTATTTTTCAGGCAAGTACAAGCCGCCATCGGGCGCAAGGCCTTCTAACAGGATTTCGCAGAATTTACGTGGCGTATCTTTTTCAAGATTGCCACGGGTGGAGATGTAGCGCATGGATATTTAAATGAAAATTAAGCCAACTCTTCCTTGCGGATACGGGTAATTGGGGCGAGCACGCTGCTCAGGTCTTGCATTTGCGCAATCGCGGTGTTCATTTTGGCCTCTGGGCAGTCGTGGGTCAAAATAATCACGTCGGTTTGGGTCGAACCCTCGCCACCGACTTCATCGGCTTCGCGCTGCAGCACGGCGTCAATGCTGATGCCTGCATTCGCCAAAATACCGGTGACTTGGCTCAACACGCCAGTTTCATCCGCCACGCGCAGGCGCAGGTAGTAGCTGGTGACGATGTCGCTCATCGGCAAAACTTGCAGGTCGCTCATCGCATCGGGCTGGAAGGCCAAATGCGGGACGCGGTGGGCGGCGTCTGCGGTGTGCAGCCGGGTGATGTCGACCAAATCGGCAATCACCGCGCTGGCTGTCGGCTCAGAGCCTGCGCCTTTGCCGTAATACAAGGTGGTACCTACAGCATCGCCATGCACAACGACAGCGTTCATCGCGCCTTCTACGTTGGCAATCAAGCGTTTGGCGGGTACGAGGCTGGGGTGAACGCGCAGTTCCACGCCTTCTTTGCCGTTAACTGTGGCGCGTTTGGTGATACCCAAGAGCTTGATGCGGTAGCCCAATTGCTCAGCGTATTTGATGTCTTGCGCAGCCAACTTGGTGATGCCTTCGACATACGCCTTGTCAAACTGCACCGGGATGCCAAAGGCAATCGCCGACATCAAGGTCACTTTATGGGCCGCGTCTACGCCTTCAATGTCGAATGTCGGGTCAGCTTCTGCGTAGCCCAGCGCTTGGGCGTCTTTCAGGGCGGCTGCAAAGTCCAAGCCTTTGTCGCGCATCTCGCTCAAGATAAAGTTAGTCGTGCCGTTGATGATGCCGGCAATCCATTGGATGCGGTTGGCGGTCAGCCCTTCACGCAGGGACTTGATGATGGGAATACCACCAGCGACCGCGGCTTCAAATGCCACCATCACGCCTTTGGCGTGGGCTGCAGCAAAAATCTCAGTGCCATGCACAGCCAGCAGCGCTTTGTTAGCGGTGACCACGTGTTTGCCAGCGGCAATGGCTTCCATCACCAGCTGTTTAGCAATGCCGTAGCCGCCTATCAGCTCGATGACGATGTCGATATCTGGGTTAGCAATGATGGCGCGAGCGTCGCTCACCACTTTGACTGACGTACCCACGGCGGCTTGCGCACGGGCGGTGTCC
>JAYVSU010000110.1:0-11017 GCA_043775055.1 Polaromonas sp. | reverse complement strand
GTGAACGCGGACGGTACTTTGACATACACCTTTGTGGAGTCTGTTAAAGCAACCTTCCCGTTCTATGTGTTGCGTCTCATGGGTGGCTTGCTGTATCTCAGTGGCATGTTGATCATGCTTTGGAATACTCTCAAAACAGCAACCAATGGTCGTTCTGTCACCGTGACCATCCCGGTTGCAGTTGCCCACGCTTGAGAAAGAAAAAACACCATGGCAAACAATAAAACAAGCGGCGGACTGTCGCACGAAAAAATTGAAACCAACAACTTCTTGATGATCGTCTTGATCTTGATAGTGTTGATGGTTGGTGGATTGGTTGAAATCGTGCCACTCTTTTTTCAAAAATCAACCACAGAGCCTGTGAAAGGGTTGATGCCTTACACAGCGCTGCAATTAGCAGGACGCGATATTTATCAGCGCGAAGGTTGCTACAACTGCCATTCACAGATGATTCGCCCGTTCCGTGCAGAAACGCTGCGTTATGGTCATTACTCTGTGGCAGGCGAGTTTGTTTATGACCATCCATTCCAATGGGGTAGCAAGCGTACGGGGCCTGATTTGCATCGCGTAGGCGGCAAGTACAGCGACCAATGGCATCGCGATCATTTGAATAATCCTCGCGATTTGGTGCCCGAATCAAATATGCCAGCTTATCCATGGCTGTTGAAAGATGTTGTGGACTCTGCCTCTATGCCTGCGCACATGAAAGCGCTCAGAATAGTCGGTGTTCCTTACACAGACGAGCAGATCGCAAAGTCCGCAGAAGAAATCAAAGGTAAAACAGAAGTTGAAGCTGTAATTGCCTACCTGCAGGTCTTGGGTACTTTGGTCAAATAAACAGAGAAAGGTTTATATGGAATTTGATATCAATACCCTTCGCTCAATTGCTACAGTGGTTAGCTTTATCACATTTATAGGGATTTTGGTCTGGGCTTACTCCCGTCGAAATGCTGCAGATTTTGAAGAAGCATCCAAGCTGCCTTTTGAGCAAGAGTGACGAAACGCAAAAACAGTATTTAAGGATAAAAGATGAGCGATTTCACAAGTAACTTTTGGGCGCTGTATGTCGCCGGAATCACGGTGGTCAGTATTCTTGCCTGCCTGTTATTGCTATGGTTCAGTGGCAAGGCAAAGGCTATGACGGCCAGCGACAACACGACCGGCCATGTTTGGGACGGCGATTTGCGTGAGATGAACAACCCATTGCCGCGATGGTGGGTATGGTTATTTGTTTTGACCATTGTTTTTGCATTCACCTATTTGGCTTTGTATCCAGGTTTGGGTACCTATGCTGGGAAACTTGGGTGGACATCTTCTGGGCAACATCAAACTGAGGTCGACAAAGGTAACGCTGAAGTCGCGCCGCTGTATGCCAAGTTTTCTGCCATGAAACCTGAGGACGTGTCCAAAGATCCTCAAGCAATGGCGATTGGTGAGCGTTTGTACATGAACAATTGCGCCCAGTGCCATGCGTCGGATGCTCGCGGAAACAAGGGTTTTCCTAATTTAACAGATGGCGATTGGTTGCATGGCGGTACACCCGAAAAGATAAAAGAAACGTTGACTAAAGGTCGGATTGGCAATATGCCGCCTATGGCAGCTGCAGTTGGCTCTGCTGACGACGTCAAAAACGTTGCACAGTATGTTCTGAGCTTGTCAGGCAGTCCACACGATTCTTTGCAAGCGGCACTTGGTAAATCAAAATTTGTAGTTTGCGCTGCATGTCATGGTATGGACGGTAAAGGAAATCAAGCCTTAGGCGCCCCTAACTTAACAGACGATATTTGGCTGCATGGTTATGGTGCTAATGCGATCATTGCCATGATCAATGGCGGCAAAGTCAACCAAATGCCAGCGCAGGCTGAGAAGCTGACTGAAGCGCAGATTCATGTGTTGACATCTTATGTGTGGGGTTTTTCTAACAAAAGTACTGTGGCAGCCAAGTAATTCGCTAGCTGCGGCCACATACAAAACACTGAAAGCACACATTTGAACAACCAAGCGACAGGAGCGCGAAAGATCATACCCATCGTCCCGCTAGAGGCTGATGGGGAGATGATTTCTTTATACGCGGCCCACGAGAAAATATATCCTAGAAGCGTATCTGGTTTTTTCTCAAATTGGCGCTGGGGCATGGTCTTTTTGACGCAGTTGGTTTTTTATGGCATCCCTTGGTTGGAGTGGGGGCAGCGCCAAGCCGTTTTGTTTGATTTAGGAACAAGACGGTTTTACATTTTCGGCCTAGTTTTGTATCCGCAAGATTTTATTTACCTTACGGGTATTTTGGTTATTTCGGCACTTTCATTGTTTTTATTTACAGCAGTGGCTGGACGATTATGGTGTGGCTATGCTTGTCCGCAAACGGTCTACACAGAAATTTTTCTATGGATAGAAAAGAAAGTCGAAGGAGACCGCAGTGCCCGAATGCGTCGGGATGCGCTGCCTTTCTCATTAGATAAATTAGCACGCAAATCCGTCAAACACTTTTTATGGCTGGTGGTCGCTTTGTGGACTGGCTTTACTTTTGTCGGCTATTTCACACCCATCAAAGAGTTGGGTATGGAGTTTGTCCAAATGAGCATGAGTTCGTGGGAAGTGTTTTGGACCTTCTTTTATGGTTTTGCTACTTACGGCAATGCGGGTTTCATGCGTGAGCAAGTGTGCAAACATATGTGTCCTTATGCGCGCTTCCAAAGTGCCATGTTTGACAAAGATACACTGATCGTGACCTATGATGCCGAGCGTGGCGAGCCTCGCGGAGCTAGGTCGCGCAAGACAGACCAATTAACTTTGGCAACGCTCAATTTGGGCGCTTGTACAGATTGCACTTTGTGTGTTCAAGTTTGCCCCACAGGCATTGATATCCGAAAAGGTTTGCAATACGAATGCATTGGTTGTGGTGCGTGTGCAGACGTCTGTGACACTGTGATGGACAAAATGGGTTACGCCAAAGGCTTGGTGAAGTATTCGACGCAGAATGCCATGAGCCAACATTGGACGCAATCGCAAACTTTGCGCCACGTGCTCAGGCCACGCGTTTTGGTTTATTCGTCAATATTGGGTGCAATAGTCATAGCGATGCTGGTTAGCTTGTCAATGCGGACACCTTTTAAGGTTGACGTGGTCCGTGATCGTGGTGTGATGGCACGGATTGTGTCGGGCGGAAAAATTGAGAATGTGTACCGCTTGCAAGTCATGAATGCCACCGAGTCCTTGCAACATTACAAAATCACAGTGGCTGGTTTGCCTGGCTTGGTTATCGGTTCAGAAAGCCTCGTTGCGGTCGGTTCCACAGAATCACGTTGGGTGGCGGTACGAGTACAGGCGCCTTTTGATGCTGCCCCTCCAGGTTCGCATGCGATTCATTTTGAAATTGACTCCATGGATTCTGCAGGCCACTTGTCTGAAAAATCGGTTTTTTTAGTTCCTAGATAAGGATTGATCATGCAAAACAGTACTCTCGACTCAAGCGCTCCTTGGTGGAAATTTGGCCATGTCTGGATGGTGATTGCTGGTCCCGCCATTGTGGTGGTCGCTAGTTTCATAACACTGTACTTGGCGGTGACAAGACCAGATCCGTTGGTGACGGAGGACTACTACCGTAAAGGCATTGAAATCAACAAAACATTAGGTAACGATGCTAGCTTGGCTCCGGCCATTCAAGCACGGAACCATGCACAGACTGGTGTTGATACCTCCACCCAAACCAAGAGTAAGCCGTGAGTCAAAGTGCTTTTGACACACCATCGCCAAGTGTGTTGTCGCAACGCATGATGTGGATCGCTTGGCCTTCATTCTTGATGGCGGGAGTACTTGAAGTGCTGGTGTTTGCGATGGTTGATCCACAAGATCTGCACTGGTTTGGTCAAGCTGTATCGCTTTCAAGAGAAGGCGTTTACACCTTGGCATTTTTTGTTTTTTGGCTTGTCACCATGTTATCGAGTGGGTTAACCACTTTGTTAACGCTTTTCCCTTCAGAAGTGAATCGCGGTACTTAGTCCGCAGATGATCATCCCAAAGGTCGCTTAAAGCAAGAATAGCGCTCAAGCAACAAGCCTCCTGCAAGACCTAATTACAAGCCTTTGGGTTAACGATGTCTTTCAGTGCATCAGTACTGAGGATGCGGACATGCCGTTGTTTAACCTCTACGATGCCATCTTCAACAAACTTGGAGAAAGTGCGGCTGACTGTTTCAATCTTCATGCCTAAGAAACTCCCAATTTCTTCTCGACTCATGCGTAGAATAAGTTCTGATTGTGAAAACCCTCTGGCATGTAATCGCTGCACAAGATTGAGCAGAAAAGCCGCAAGCCGCTCTTCTGCACGCATGCTGCCCAAAAGCAACATTACTCCGTGCTCCCGCACAATCTCACGACTCATGATTTTATGCACATGCCTTTGCAGCGAGTTGACTTCTCGGGACAATTCTTCAATACGATCAAACGGCATCACACAGACTTCTGCATCTTCTAAGGCAACAGCGTCGCAGGTGTGGGTATCGTTAACGATGCCATCGAGTCCAATGATTTCGCCAGCCATTTGAAAACCGGTAACTTGATACCGACCATCTTCAGAGGCAACACAGGTTTTAAAAAAACCAGTACGAATCGCGTAAAGACTTGCAAACTTCTCACCATTGCGAAAGAGTGTTTCTCCACGCTTGATTTTGCGTCTGGACGCAACGATATCGTCGATGCGGTCAATCTCTTCAGTACTCAGACCCATCGGCATGCACAGCTCGCGCAAATTGCAATTGGAGCAAGCGACTTTGATAGTGTTAGGGTTCATACCAATGATTTTGTCACCATTTGCACAATGATGCTAACAGGAGGGTAAATTTAGTTTTTGTCATTTTCGTGTCAGTTGACCAACATCAAGAAATGCACAGGACACATGAGGCATATTAAGCCATTGCTGAGGAATATCCATGAATGCAGCTGTTGCTGAACCCCTATCTGTCATATCTGAAGACCTCTTGCGTCGGTTTGATGTTTCTGGACCGCGTTACACGTCGTATCCAACCGCTGATCGCTTCGTTGAGGCCTTTACCGCAGATGACTACACCCAAGCCCTGAAATTGCGCTGTACAGGCGCTGTGGGCATGACGCTACCCTTGTCTTTGTACGTGCATATTCCTTTTTGTGAATCCTTGTGCTACTACTGCGCGTGTAACAAAATCATCACCAAGCACCATGACAAGGCCACTGCGTATTTACGTTATCTGAGCCGAGAGGTCGATTTACACACAGCGCAATTGGGTGTCGGTCAAGTAGTTTCGCAACTGCACTTGGGCGGTGGGACGCCAACGTTCATGTCAGACGACGAGTTAAGAGCTCTGATGGGCATGCTGCGCCGTAACTTTACCTTCACACCAAATGGTGAATACTCGATAGAAGTAGATCCACGGACCATCGATCCAAAACGACTCGATACCTTGGCTGAACTGGGCTTCAACCGTTTGAGTTTTGGTGTACAAGATTTTGACCCAGCCGTTCAAAAGGCTGTGCATCGTATCCAACCCGTCGATCAAGTGTTTGCCTTGGTAGAAGCTGCACGCCAGCGCAACTTTGAATCTATCAATGTCGATTTGATTTATGGCTTACCGTTGCAAAGTCCCGAATCCTTTGACCGCACGTTGGCCCAAGTCAATGCGTTGCGACCAGATCGTATCGCGCTCTATGCGTATGCGCATTTGCCCGAACGTTTCAAGCCACAGCGGCGGATTGTCACCTTGGAGTTGCCAAGTGCTTCATCCAAAGTGTCCATGCTGTCACGCTCTATGGCTGCGTTCATCGGGGCTGGTTACGTTTATGTCGGTATGGACCACTTTGCATTGCCCACCGACGCTTTGGCGATTGCCAAACGCCAAGGTCGTCTGCATCGTAATTTTCAAGGCTACAGCACGCAGCCTGATTGTGATTTGATTGGTCTCGGGGTGTCGTCCATAGGTCGTATTGGGGCGACTTACAGCCAAAATGCCAAAACACTAGAAGAGTATTACGACTACTTGGATCAAGGGCGCTTTCCGGTAGTGCGAGGTATTGCACTGTCGCGGGATGATTTGATTCGTCGCTCCGTGATCATGGCTTTGATGTGCCAAGGGCATGTCTTGTTTGAGTCGATAGAACTGGGCTTCATGATAGATTTTCGCAGTCACTTTACTGCAGAAATGGCGTCGCTCCAAACCCTGGCGGGGCAGGGCTTGGTTATTTTGGATGATTCAAGTATTCAGGTGACTGACATGGGTTGGTTTTTTGTACGTGCTGTTGCCATGGTGTTTGATCGTTACTTGCAAACCGACCGCACACGCGCGCGCTTTTCAAAAATCATTTAGCATCGCAAGATGCAATCTTCTTTTGCCTTGACGGCACTTTTGATGGGTTTGGCCGGCGGTCCGCACTGCATCGCCATGTGCGGCGCTGCCTGTGCTGGGATAGGGCAGGCAGCAGGCCCGCATAAAAATTCAGCGATGTGGAGCTTTCAAGCAGGACGCGTGCTGGGCTATTCTGCTTTGGGTGCACTGGCGGCCGCTTCCATGCAGGGTTTGGGGTGGCTCACTATCCAATCGGCGGCACTACGCCCGGTTTGGACGCTTTTTCATGTGGCTACAGCGGTGCTTGGGTTGCTGTTGCTCTGGACAGCCCAGCAACCTATTTGGTTAGAACATGCTGGCCGCAAAATCTGGGCTGGCGCGCGGGCATTGGCGGCAGGCAAGGGAAGAGGTGCGCCACTGGTGATTGGGGCACTTTGGACCTTTTTACCCTGTGGTTTGCTTTACTCAGCGCTCTTGGTGGCCACCTTAACAGGCCATGCGCTTGAAGGTGCCATGGTTATGGGCTTGTTTGCCTTGGGCACCAGTGTCTCTATGATGGCTGGCCCTTGGTTGTGGCTACGCTTGCGGGGTACCAATGTGCGTAAGGGCGCTGGCGATTGGGGCGTTCGGTTGGCCGGGTTAGCGTTGGCAGCCAGCTCAGTTTGGGCTTTGTGGATGGGCTATGCCCACAACACAGCCCCGTGGTGCATCACGCCTTAGCCCTCTAATCGGGAATTCGTAGCGGGTGCTTTTGCGGCGTCTAGTCTAAAAAAGCCAATTTAGAGCTTGTTTTTGGCTGTAGCCGGCGTATTTATTCAATAGTTTGCTATAAATAAGGTAGTAAATGGACATCGCCATGCGGAGATGTCCATTGCATCATAGTCTGCAGCTACGCTACGCTACGCTACGTTACGATCTAGCAGCCGCGCGTGATAGGCATCTCCACCTCGCGCGGGTTCACGGCGTATTTACCCAATTCCAACTTGGCAATCGAGTTGCGGTGTACTTCGTCCGGGCCGTCGGCAAAACGCAAAGTCCGCGAGTGTGCGTAAGCTAGCGCCAATGGGAAATCATCACACATGCCACCACCACCGTGCACCTGCATCGCCCAGTCAATCACTTGGCAGGCCATGCTGGGCGCCACCACTTTGATCATGGCAATCTCGTTTTTAGCAAATTTGTTACCCGCAATGTCCATCATCCAAGCGGCCTTGAGGGTCAACAGACGCGCCATGTCGATTTTGCAGCGTGCCTCGGCAATACGTTCTTGCGTTACGGTCTGTGAGGCGACGGTTTTGCCGAAGGCGGTACGGGAGGCAGCGCGTCGGCACATCAACTCCAAAGCACGCTCAGCCACGCCAATCAAACGCATGCAATGATGAATCCGTCCAGGCCCAAGGCGCCCTTGGGCAATTTCAAAGCCACGGCCTTCGCCCAGCAAAATATTGCTGACCGGCACGCGCACGTTGGTAAAGGTCATCTCAACGTGGCCGTGCGGCGCATCGTCATAACCCAAGACGTTTAAGGTGCGCTTGATATGAATGCCTTTGGCATCTGCGGGTACCAAGACCATACTTTGCTGCGAGTGGCGCGGCGCTTCGGGGTCGGTTTTGCCCATGGTGATGAAAATCGCGCAGCGTGGGTCGCCAGCGCCTGAAATCCACCACTTGCGGCCATTGATGACATACTCATCGCCATCGCGTTCAATCCGCGTTTGGATGTTGGTCGCATCGCTAGAAGCCACTTCTGGCTCGGTCATGGCAAAGGCGGAGCGAATCTCGCCATCAAGTAGCGGTTTTAACCAACGCGCTTTGTTTTCATCAGAGCCATATCGGGCAATGGTTTCCATGTTGCCGGTATCAGGGGCAGAGCAATTGAACACCTCACTCGCCCAAGGCACTGCGCCCATGATTTCCGCCAAAGGTGCATATTCTTGGTTCGTCAACCCTGCGCCGGTGTAGCCAGAGGCTGCTGCGCTGTCGACGGGCAAAAATAAGTTCCATAACCCCGCAGCTTTGGCTTTGGGCTTGAGCTTTTCAATCGTTTGCAAAGCAGACCAGCGCTTGCCTGCCAAGGTGTTGGCATCCATCTCGTCTTTATAGGCTTGCTCAGACGGATAAATATGCTCGTCCATGAACTGCTTGACTTTGGCTTGCAGCTCTTTAGTCTTGGGGGAATAGTCAAAATCCATGGTGTGTCCTCTGGGTTGGTCGAAACTGTTAAAAAATTGGGCAACAAAAAATGATGAAAGTGTCTAAATTAAGCTTTTTGTGCAAACTGCCAAGCCATCTGAGCCAGCAGCCGCGCACCGGCGCCTGAACTGACAGCTTGTGCGCTAGAGGCCGTACCTGCCTCAACCCGTTTGGCGATACCTTGCAAAATAGCAGCTAGGCGGAACAGGTTGTAGGCGAGGTAAAAATTCCAATCGGCTTTGAGTTCTGCTGGCGTACAAAACCCTGTTCGTTCGCAGTAACTGCTGATGTATTCATCTTCTGAAGGGATGCCCAAACCGGCTAAATCCAAGCCACCGATACCGCGAAACGCTCCCGGTGGAATGTGCCAAGACATGCAGTGGTAGCTAAAGTCTGCGTACGGATGACCAAGGGTCGACAACTCCCAATCCAACACGGCCAACACGCGTGGCTCGGTGGGGTGGAACATCAGGTTATCGAGTCTGAAATCGCCATGCACGATGCCGACTTTGTTGGTGTCCAAAGCACTGGCAGGAATATGCGTTGGCAACCAAGTCATCAAGTAGTCCATCTCCACAATCGGTTGCGTGATGGAGGCTACGTATTGCTTGCTCCAACGGCCAATTTGGCGTTCAAAGTAATTGCCCGGTTTGCCGTAGTTAGACAAACCTTGCTTGTTGACATCCACTTTATGCAGTGCAGCAATCACGCGGTTCATCTCCGCATAGATGGCACCACGCTCGACGGGCGTCATGCCCGGCAAAGATTGATCCCACATGACGCGGCCTTGCATGAATTCCATCACGTAGAACGCGCGGCCAATAACTGACTCGTCCTCGCACAAACAGTACATTGTGGGTACGGGTACGTCGGTGCCATGCAAACCGCTCATGACGGCGAATTCGCGCTCGACCGCATGCGCAGAGGGCAGTAACTTCACCACGGGCCCGGGCTTGGCACGCATCACATAACTCTTGCTGGGCGTCACCAATTTGTACGTTGGGTTGGATTGCCCGCCTTTGAACATTTCGACGCTGAGTGGGCCTTTGAAACCCGGCAAATACTGATCAAGGTAATTGCTTAGCGCAGCTACGTCAAACAGATGTTTGTCCGCAACGGGTTTGGTGCCGACAAAATGGTCAAAATCGCTCATAAAGTCATCAGCCCTGCATTTAATTTATTCGATTTTTCTAATCTTCCACCACGGTGATGCGCATCAGCGCCGCACGATCGCGTATCACCAAGCCACCTGGCTCGATGCGAATCACTTCCTCCCGCTCCATAGATTTGAGCTCTTGGTTCACACGTTGGCGTGATGCGCCCAACAGTTGTGCCAGCTCTTCCTGAGCCAGTTGCAGGCTGATGCGCATTTCTGAACCATCCGACAGGCTGGGCACCCCATAGCTGCGCACCAAATGAACCAATTGTTTGGCCAATCGTGCACGCAACGGCAAGGTGTTGAGGTCCTCGACCAAACCAAACAGCTGACGAATGCGCCGCGCATGGAGCCGCAACATCGCTTCGTACAGCTCGGTGTGAATCGCCAAAATCTTTTTGAAATCTGCCTTGGCAACACACAAAATCGTTGTCTCGCCATGCGCATAGGCGTCGTGCGTGCGTCGGTCGCCGTCGAAAATCGACACATCGCCAAACCAAATACCCGGCTCGACGTAGGTCAGCGTGATCTGCTTGCCCGACACTGAGGTCGAACTCACCCGCACGGCGCCCTTGGCGCAGGCAATCCACGTCTCGGGTGGTTCGCCACGCGCTGCGATCAGTTCGCCGTCTCGGTAACGTTTGACATATGCGCATCGAAGGATGTCGTGCCTGAGTGAAGGTGAAAGGGATGAGAACCAGCGACCCGAATTGATCGCCTCGCGTTCTTCGATAGTAAGGATAGGTTCGTCCATGGCTTGTCTTTTGAGTGACTGAGTATGTCCACATTGTCGCGTGTGGGACGACGCGTTTGTCAGGAAGTTGTCGCTTGTGTGTCAACCTGTATCTTGTTCAGCTAAAGTTCATATTACGGCAAAGTCGCAGCCTATGATGCTTGATATTCAACTCTGTGACCAATTTAATATGTTCAGGCAGAGGCCATCAACCGTTTGAAAGTACGCTTCAATGCTGTCAAAGCCGCTAAATCCGCTCAAAGTCCTTTCTAGTTTGCTGTTGGGTCTGGCTATAACTTTGGTGTTATCGGCCTGTGGTGGAGACTCCAGCACAGGCGCGGCAGCTACCACGGGCTCAGATACTGCGAGCGCTACGACGCCTGCAAGGCCTGCTGCGCTAGCTGAGCAAGCCGACGGCACTTGTGGTTTGGCGAATTTTCAAAGCGAATTGTTGTCGCGGGTGAATGCTTACCGCGCAGCGGGTGCCGTGTGCGGCGGCGTCAGCTACCCAGCAGTGGGCGCAGTGGTATGGAATGGCCAGCTGCAACAGGCGGCGAATGCCCATTCAACCGACATGGCAACCAATAACTTTTTTGCACACCAAAGCGCGACCAACGGCACCA
>JAYVSU010000109.1:0-5324 GCA_043775055.1 Polaromonas sp. | reverse complement strand
GTTTTTTATATCAGCGCTGGACATGCAACTGGTGCTGGGCTACAGCCCCATGCAGGTAGGCCTGGCGTTCTTGCCTGCCAACCTCATCATGGCGGCGTTCTCGTTGGGGTTATCAGCAAAAATAGTGGTGCGCTTTGGCAACCGGCTGCCGTTGGCGGGTGGGCTGCTGGTAGCGGCTGTGGGGTTGGCACTGTTTTCTCAAGCCCCCGCGGATGGTAGTTTTTGGTTACACGTTTTTCCTGGCATGGTGTTGCTAGGCGTAGGCGCTGGCGTGGCGTTTAACCCAATGTTGCTGTCTGCCATGAGCGATGTGCAGCCCAGCCAGTCTGGCCTGGCATCGGGTGTGGTCAACACGGCCTTCATGATGGGTGGCGCACTGGGCTTGGCGGTGCTGGCCAGCTTGGCGGCTGCTCGCACTGGCACTCTGGCTGCTTCTGGGCTGGCTCAGGCCGTAGCGTTGAACGGTGGCTACCAACTGGCGTTTGGTTTGGGTGCTGTTTTTGCAGTGGCTGCCGCCTTGATTGCTGGGGCCATGCTGCGAACAGGCTCGCATGTGCGAGTGCAAGCAACGCATTGATGCAAAGTACAAACGCTGACAGGGTTTAGTGCCCCGTTTAAAACTTGACTAAAATTCAAGCATGAACGAAACCACCCCAGAAATCTCCACACGCCCTCCTCTGCCTGACCGCCTGTGCATCGACCCGCGCAGCCACCACCACGTTGCCGAAATTTTCAAACACGAGATTGGTATTCGGTTTAACGACAAAGATCGTGCAGATGTGGAGGAATATTGCATCAGCGAACGCTGGATCAGGGTGCCTGCGGGCAAAACGCTGGACCGCAAGGGCCAGCCCCTGCTGATGAAGCTGCGCGGCAAGGTAGAAGCGTTTTACAAGTAAGTGTTCTACAATTTTTCAACGTGTTGAAGCGTGTTAAGGCGCGTTAAATAAAGGGCACACTGATGCCACCCGTGATAGTCAAGCCTGACAAGGTGCGCGAATTTGCCGATGCGAGCAGCTTTTACACTTGGCTTGCGCAGCAACACGCGACTGAGGACGAAGTTTGGATCAAGATCCACAAGATGGGCTCGGGTCTCACATCCATCACCCCCAAAGAAGCGATTGATGTCGTGCTGTGCTGGGGCTGGATCGACGCGATCCGTAAGGGGCTGGACGACAAAAGATTTTTGCAGCGTTACACACGGCGCGGCAAAAAAAGCGTGTGGAGCCAAATCAATGTAGACAATGTTGCGCGGCTGATCTTAGAGGGCCGCATGACGGAGCACGGCATGGTGCATGTTGATGCCGCCAAGATGGATGGGCGTTGGCAGCGCGCTTACAGTAGCGGCAAGAACATGAAAATCCCTGACGACTTGCAAGCGGCTATCGACGCCAACCCTAAAGCCAAAGACATGCTGGAAAAGCTCAGCGAGCAAAACAGGTTTGCACTGGCTTTTAGAACCCACAACATGAAGACTGAAGCTGGACGAAAGAAGAAAATTGACAACTTCGTGGCTATGCTCAGTCGCGGAGAAACGATATACCCGCAAAAAAAATGAGGCCCATGCGCTGGCGAACAGCGCAGGAATTGATAATTTATTCTAAAAGAGAGTCCATGAAAGAAGCCAACCTAGCCCAAAAACTTTCTCTTTTCAGTGCCCACTGGTCACCCAAAACGGTAGGCCTGTTTAACGGCCATGACGTGATGGTGGCCAAAATCAAAGGCGAATACCATTGGCATTCGCATGCCGACACAGACGATTTTTTCTATGTGCTCAAAGGCAGCATCCGCATTGAGCTGCGTGACCGCACGGTGCATCTGGCTGAGGGCGAGTTGTTTGTAGTGCCGCAAGGCGTTGAGCACCGCCCTATTGCCGACAACGAGGCGCACATCATGCTGATTGAAAAATCACACACACCCAATTCGGGTGACGCGGCTACGGCGACCAAGCGGGAGTTGATTTAGCAGGTAAATAGGGCTCTTGCCAGCGTGGAATATGCGTGAGCAGCTATTAATTTTGTAGTGCCTGTATGTAGCATGTGTTCACACGCTGCACGTGACACGTGTTGTACTTTTCAGGCAACAGCCTGCATTGCCGCGTTCATCATGGCACCCGGTAGTGGGTTAGCAAAAAGGCCTGAGGTGTCGCCGCGGCTTAAAAATGCGGCTGCTTGCGCGCGGCCATAAGCGTAAGTCGTCTGGAACAGCGCGGGTCCAGTACTAATGCGCTTTACACCTGCTGCAGCCAAGCTGGCGAGTGGGTCTAGTGTTGCGAGAGTCATTAAATTCAAAGGCATATCTACGCCGCTAACCACCTGCGCTGCGTCAGCAGCTAGCGCCATCCCCGGTATAAAAGCGCCATCAGCACCCGCTGCCTTGTAGGCATTCAGCCGCTGGATGCACATGGCAATAGCGTCCTGGCCTAGCGCCAGCTTTTTCAGAAACACATCGGTGCGCGCGTTGATGAAAAGGGGCGTACCGTTCAATGCTTTGCGAATAGCCACGATCTTGTCTACGAGCAGTTGCGCCGGTTGTAAACCATCTTCCAGGTTGATGCCCACCACACCACGATGCGCCACCTTCATTGCTAGTTGCGCTACCGCAGCCGGGTCGCTGCTGTAGCCGTCTTCCAGATCCACGCTAACCGGCACGCGCGCCACCCGCATGATGCGGCCAATCGCCGCCACCAACTCGGCTTCGGGCAAAGCACTGCCATCTGGGTAACCCAAAGACCAGGCCATTGCCGCGCTTGATGTTGCAACAGCTTGCGCACCGTCGGTCTGTAACAACACCGTGCTAGCCGCGTCCCACACGTTAGCCAGTAACAATGGCTTGGCCTGACAATGCAGGGCATGAAAGGAGTCAAAGAGAGATTGGGTCATAACGGTGTCTCAGATAAAAGCAGAATGCTGCGGTACGCCCAGTGTACGGGCAGTACCCATGGGTCACCAGCCGTTTTCGGACATCTGCCTTTATCACCACCGCGTCCTCATCTTCTCTGGTTGCAACGCGAAGAAGTTTGAAACGCTGGTGGTGATGTCTATAGCGAAAGTGTCGCTGGAAGTGTAGGTGTGATGAACATCAGTTTTAGCAACAGTTTATGCCTGTTACCATCACAGTATATGCGCAAGCTGCTACTATTTTGATAGCATTAAAGAATTTAACCAAGCATTCAGCATTTCGCTACCACCTTTTGCAGTTTTTTTTGCAAAATTAAGACTGGCCAGACGCAGCGCGGGCACAGATATGCCTACCTGCGCCAGTTCACACGTGTGGCCAATCAACCAGGTTTCGATGCGGCGTGTGTCTATTTCTGGGTGAAACTGCAGCGCCAGAGCATTCGAGCCGTAGCTAAATGCTTGGTGTGGCGTGATGACCGTGGATGCGAGTAAATTAGCCCCTTGGGGCAAATCAAACGTATCGCCATGCCAGTGTAGAACTGGCGAGTTGTGAAGATGGCTTATGGCAGATGCGTGTCCGGCATCAGTCAAATCAACACTGGCCCAACCAATCTCTTTCGCAAACGCTGGGTAGACTTTTGCACCCAGCGCGGCAGCCATCAACTGCGCGCCCAGGCAAATGCCCAGGATGGGTTGTTTGCGTTCCAAGCGTAGCTTGATTGTGGTAATTTCTTCAGCCAACCACGGATACTTGCTAGTCTCATAAACACCAATTGGACCGCCCAGAACCACCACTAAATCACTATTTTCCCATTCCACCTCAAGTAATACGTCTACGCCCGCCTGACGGTATTCGATGCTAAAACCATGCTGTATCAATACATCTTCAAAAATCCCTAAATCTTCAAACGCCAAATGGCGTAACGCCAAGCATTTCATAAGACACATCCGTCGTTTGTGCAAATGTCTTGCTGCATTGCCTGTTGGTTTTGCACTGTCGATACATTAGCACTGGTAGCTGGTTGCGCGACCAATTGGCCCAGTAGCGCCCCAAGGCCTAAATCATCCGCCCTGCCAAAATGGTTGAGCTGCATCACACCCTGGCGATCAATCACGATCAAGCTGGGCGTGCCGCGCAGCGCGTAAGTTTGCATGGTACGTGGAATAGGGTTGCCCGGTTCTGCTTGATCCACCGCCACCGGAAAAGGTATGTGGTACTCGTGCATAAACACTTTAAGCGCCTGTGGGCCCATGACCGCGTGGTGTTCAAACACACTGTGTAAGCCCAATACCACCACATCGTCGCGTGAAAACGCGTTGTGTACAGAAATGGCCTGCGGTATGCCGTGCGACACACAACCGGGGCACAGCATTTGAAACGCATGAATGACAACCACGCGATCGCGCAAATCTGCCAGACGCATTGGCCCAGCCGCGTTGATCCATTCTGAGACTTCTGGTTCAGGGGCAAATTCAGATGTTGACGGCGTGTGTTGCATACAAATATCCTTAAGTTGTCACTGAATTTTGAGCCAAGCCTTAGCCTTGGCTCAAGCTTGAAACATATTGGTGAATTATTTATTCACTTTGCCTGGCAATGACAAATCGCCAGAGGCCACTTTGAACACATCTGCCACACACAGCAACGGGCTATGTACGTTGGCATTCACACGCAGAGCTGCGGTTACGCCGTCAAAACCAGCAGCAATTACCACGCCAATGTCGTCAAAGGGCACCTGCACTTTTAGCGTGTCGTCCTTAAAAACAGGATTCCAGCCGGGGCTGTCGATCAAAATAGGCAGGCCGGGCCAGGTCTTGGGTAGCTTGGGCTTGGCACCTTCAGGAATATCCACCACCTTAAGTGCGCCTTTGCCGCAGGCTTCGTCGGGCTGCAACACGACCCAGTGCGAATGCCACTCACCGCCACCGCCTGCAAACAAAGGGGTGTCGTTAAAGTCTGGGTGCGATGTTACGGCAAATGCCAAGATGCCGCTCTTGGGTTCAAAACCCACCACCGACGGGTCCATACTGGTGGGCCACACGTAAGAAAACACAGAGCTGTCTGCCAGCTTGCCGTGCTTGTTGGGCTTGTTGGCGCCCGCTTTGCCAGACACAGCCATGTGAAAAGTGGCAATGTTTTTGTCTGTGGTGATTTTGCTATGAACAATATCGAACGGCGCTTGCACCTTAGGCGTAGCTTTGCTCTGAATGCCACCGTCGTGAGCGATGGTAGCGAGGGGCAGAGCGGCAAAACAGGTTGCAATCGCAAGATAAGTGAACTTGAACTTCATGGTATTTCCTTTTTTAAATAAACGGTTCTTTGTGCTCTGACATGCGTTGCTGCCAAAGCGAAAGTACGCAAACGCCTGAACCACTTGCATTTACATAACAATTTAATTTTTAATGTAGGACTCCTAATAATAT
>JAYVSU010000108.1:0-21626 GCA_043775055.1 Polaromonas sp. | reverse complement strand
GGCTTAGCCGCTTCAGCAGGTTTAGCGGCATCGGCGGGCGCTGCCACTGCTGCCGGCGCAGCCGGAGCAGCAGCTGGTGCTGTTTGCGCGATGGCAAAGTTGCCGGCCAGCCACAGGCCTAGGCCCAAGCTGAGAGAGAGTAGATGTTTTTTCATGTGAAAGCTCTTTTCTTTGAGTGTCTGTAGGTTGGACTTAGAGGGCTTCTTTGCCGGTTTCACCGGTGCGGATGCGAACCACTTGTTCTAAGTTATAGACAAAAATCTTGCCGTCGCCGATCTTGCCGGTACGCGCCGAGCCTTCAATCGCTTCAATCACTTGGTCAACCAAGTTAGCGCTGACGGCGGCTTCGATTTTGACTTTTGGCAAGAAATCGACCACGTATTCCGCACCGCGATACAACTCGGTGTGGCCTTTTTGACGACCAAAGCCTTTAACTTCAGTCACGGTGATGCCTTGAACCCCAATTGCGGAGAGGGCTTCACGCACCTCGTCCAGCTTGAAGGGTTTGATAATGGCGGTTACTAATTTCATTGCGGTCTCCCAGTGCAAAAATGCGGATTATCAAAAAACCAAGGCAAATCGGGTTGAAGTCATCTGCCTGGGTTGTTGTTCTGTACAGGGTCTGTTTAGAAGTTGTATTTCAGACCGACCACCACACCAGCTTTGCCGGTGAATTTGCCTGCTGGGGTGACATAGCTGGCTTTGTCTGCATCCGTGCCAACAACACCTGCGCTCACAGCCAAACCATTGCCAAAGTCTTTGGTCACGGTCAATGAGTAGTCGGTGTAAGAGTAAATGCCATTGCCTGTGCCAGCAATGCGTTGGTGGCCAATGTGCGGCACGACGCTGAAGCCATTGCCTGCATCAAACGTGGCGCTCAGGTCCAAGTAACCGCTGTTTTTGCTGTCTGCAAAACCGAAGGTGTTGGTCAAAGCATGTGAGTACTTCAAGGTTGCTGGGCCAACAGTTGCTGCACCGTAGATTTCAGTGGTGTTGGCTGATGTTGACAAGGCATTGCTTGGGTACACATAGCTCAACACACCCACGTCGTAGCTCACTGCGCCAGCGGTACCTTTGTAGCCACCGTAGATGTCGAGTTCTATGTCTGACTTACCGCCAGCATCTTTCACCCATTGAATCGTAGATGCCCATGCTCCCACATAAGCGCCACTAGAGTGCGCAAAGTCAATGCCGCCTTGTACTGCAGGCTTCAGGCGAGACTGAGAAATACCACGGTAACGGTAGTCAGTAACCACGCCGATGTTGTAGGTCAAAGGACTAGCTTCGGCCGCTGGTGCTGCAGGAGCCGCAACAGGAGCAGCAGGCGCTGCGGTTTGAGCCATGGCAGAGCCAGCAAAGGCTGCCGCCAACAAAGAAGCCAAGAGGACTGGTTTAGCAGTAAATGTCATGAAATATCTCCAAGTGGATCAAGGTTAAGGAAGGTAAAAAAACTTATGCCCTACACATGAAGCACAAACTGTGCCAAAACGTGACTTAGTTGCTGCTGTGTTTTTATACAACACTTAGTGCGCGCGCTTGCAATTTTGTAAGCATGCAGTTATTCTTCAAACTGTATAAATAAACAGTTATGCACCATATTGGTGTTTAACCATATTTAAGCCATCAATAATGCATTTAAGGTGCATTTGCACTGCTTTGGTGCACCAACTTGGGGAATAAACAATGACAGGATTCGCAATGGTGCAAAGTCGTGCCGTTTTGGGTTTAGAGGCACCATCTGTCACCGTCGAAGTGCATTTGGCGAATGGCTTGCCCAGCTTCACCTTGGTTGGTTTGGCTGAAACTGAGGTTAAGGAGGCGCGTGAGCGGGTTCGTTCCGCCTTGCAGAACTCGGGGCTGGATTTTCCGAGCAACAAACGCATCACCGTCAATTTAGCGCCTGCCGACCTGCCTAAAGACTCGGGCCGCTTTGACTTGCCCATCGCTCTGGGCATCTTGGCCGCCAGCGGTCAAATCGAAGCCAGCAAAATTGCTGACTTTGAATTTGCCGGTGAATTGTCCTTGGGCGGCGAGTTGCGCCCCGTGCGCGGCGCTTTGGCCATGAGTTTGGCTTTGCGACGTATGGCCGTGCGCCCCAAACTCGTCTTGCCAGAGGCCAGCGCAGCCGAGGCCGCTTTGGTGCCCGATGCCTTGGTCTACCGCGCCCGCCATTTGCTGGATGTGGTGGCGCAGTTCGTGCGCGAGCCATCGCTTGAGCCGCTAGACGGTTGGGGCCAAGTCCACGCCAGCCCCATCAAGTTAGACAATAGCAGCTGCAACTACCTTGATTTTGGCGACGTCAAAGGCCAAGCTGGGGCTAAGCGCGCCCTAGAGATTGCGGCAGCAGGTGGCCACAGCGCCTTGCTGGTCGGGCCACCCGGCTCGGGCAAATCGATGCTGGCACAACGTTTTGCAGGGCTGTTGCCACCCATGAACACCGACGAAGCGCTGGAAAGCGCCGCGATTGCCTCGCTAGCAGGTCGATTTTTGTTGGAGAACTGGGCGCAAAGACCCACCCGTTCACCGCATCACTCGGCCAGTGCCGTGGCGCTCGTAGGTGGCGGATCACCGCCAAGACCGGGTGAAATCTCCTTGTCGCACAACGGTGTGCTCTTTTTAGACGAGTTGCCTGAGCTGCCCCGCGCCGCTTTAGAAGCACTGCGCGAGCCGCTAGAGACAGGCCACATCACGATTTCTAGAGCCGCACGTCGCGCCGATTTTCCGGCACGCTTCCAGCTCATGGCGGCGATGAACCCCTGCCCTTGCGGTTATTTGGGCGCTGCTTTAGGCAGCACACCGCGCGCTTGTCGCTGTACGCCAGACCAAGTCTCGCGTTATCAAGGCAAGCTCAGTGGCCCTTTGCTGGACCGGATTGACCTGCATATTGATGTGCCCACGCTACCAGCGGCAGATTTGCTCAATGCCCCGCCTGGCGAGTCAACCCGCAGCATCCGTGAACGCTGTATGGCTGCGCGGGAGCGCAGTTTGGCACGGCAAAACAAAGCCAACCATGCTTTGCAAGGCAATGAAATCGACACCCATGTGCTGTTAGACGACGGTGCCACCAAGTTTTTGAACGTGGCTGCAGCCCGCCTAGGCTGGTCGGCCCGCGCCACGCACCGCACCCTGAAAGTCGCCCGAACCATTGCCGACCTTGCAGGCGCACAGCATACGCAAGTCACCCACGTCGCCGAGGCCATGCAGTACCGCCGCGCTCTGCGGGGTGCGTCATGAATGCAGACGTAAAATGCAGACGCAAATAATGCTATATATTAAATAGCAAACTAATGATTAAATACGACGGCTACAGCCAAATTAATGCTTAAATTAGAGGTTTTAAGCCAATTTCATCATTCTTGGCAGAATTATTTGTCAAATTGCAGTGGCAAGCCGACGTAGTTTTCAGCCAACACGGTCGATGCCGCTTGAGAGTTGACCAGATACGCCAGCTCCGCCTCTTGCAAGCGCTGCTCAAACGGGCCCGTGTCTGGAAACTTGTGCATCAGAGAAGTCAACCACCAAGAGAAGCGCTCCGCTTTCCAAATCCGACTGAGTGCACGTTGCGAGTAAGTGTCAATGCCCACGGTGCTCTTCTCGGCATAAAACTCGATGAAGGCGCTGGACAGAAACTTCACATCACTTGCCGCTAAGTTCAAGCCTTTTGCACCCGTGGGCGGCACGATATGGGCGGCGTCACCAGCTAGAAACAAGCGCCCAAAACGCATCGGCTCTGCCACAAAGCTGCGTAGCGGCGCGATGCTTTTCTCGATGGACGGACCGGTGATGATTTGCTCGGCCAGCCCGGGGTCAAGGCGCCGGCGCAATTCATCCCAAAAGCGCTTGTCGCTCCAAGCCTCCACTTTGTCGTCAATCGGGCATTGCACGTAGTAACGGCTACGCGTCAGGCTGCGCATGGAGCACAGCGAAAAGCCGCGCTCGCTGTTGCCATACACAATGGCATGTGGGGAGACGGGAGGCACATCCGCCAGTACGCCAAGCCAGCCAAAGGGATAGACTTTTTCATACTCGGTAATAGATGCTCTGGGCACGCTGGCACGGCACACGCCATGAAAACCGTCACAACCCGCGATGAAATCACAGCTTAACGCGTAGTTTTGGCCGTCTTTTTGGTAGCGCACAGAGGGCTTTTCGCCATCAAAATCGTGAATGCTGACTTCTTTGGCCTCGTAAATGGTGGTCAATCCTTCGCGGTTTCTGGCTTCCATCAAATTGCGTGTGACTTCAGTTTGGCCATAGGCTGTCACCACTTTGCCGCCTGTTAGGCCATGCACGTCGATGCCATGCCGTTTGCCGCCAAACACCAAGTCAATGCTGTGGTGGACGATGCCTTCCGTGCTCACGCCGACGCCCACACCGGCTTCATGCAGCATGTCCACCGTGGTTTGCTCCAAAATACCAGCGCGAATCCGCCCCAGCACATAGTCAGGACCTTGCCGTTCAATGATGATGGCCTCAACACCTGCCTTGTAAAGCAGTTGACCCAACAGCAGCCCCGAAGGGCCCGCGCCAATGATGGCAACTTGCGTACGTGTTTGATGGGTTTGTGTGTTGGATGTCATACTTGAAGAATATGAGAATGACAGCATTTCGACGAGTGCCGCGTTGACAATTTGCGCGGTGATCGCCATCATTGTGCGATGAACGCACAAAATACCCAAGAAAAATCATCCATCGCGCCCGCAGACTTCATTGCTGGCATGGCCAAAGGCATGGCGGTGCTGGAGAGTTTTGACACAGAGCGCCAGCGCCTCAACGCCACCTTGGCCGCTCAGCGTGCCGGCATCACCCGCGCGGCAGCCCGTCGGCATTTATTGACTTTGGCGCATTTGGGCTATTTGGAGACCGATGGCAGCTACTACTGGTTGTCGGCCAAAGTCTTGCGCTTTTCAGGCAGTTATTTGGCCTCGGCTCGCTTGCCGCGCGTCTTGCAGCCAACGCTCAACCGCTTGGCCGCGCAAACCGGCGAGTCGTTCTCAGCCGTGGTGCTGGATGATGACCAAGTCGTCATCGTCGCCCGCAGCGGCAATGAGCGGGGTCGTGCAGAGCATACATATGGGGTAAACAACTATGAAAATAGTAGCAAACTAAGCAATAAATATGCCGGCATACTGGCTTATGGACTGCATTTAGGGGCTAGATTGCCGGCTTACGCCACGTCAACTGGTCGCGTTCTTTTGGCCGCTTTGAGCGAGTTGCAGTTTGCCGCCTGGGCTGAAAACCGCTTGCTCGCGCGGCTCACCAGTTACACCTGTACTGACATAGCTCAGTTTTGCAGCATCGTAAGTCTAGCCAAAAAGGACGATTACGCCATTGCCAGCCAGGAGCATGAGCTTGGCGTCCACGCCCTGGCTGTGCCGCTGCGCAATATGCAAGGCCGCACCGTCGCCGCCTTGAACGTGGTCACCACCCAAGAGCGCCTGCAACCGCAGGCCTTGCAGCGCGACTTGCTGCCGCTGTTGCAAGACGCAGCGCGTGAGCTGCGTCCTATGATCTAAGCAGCGTGCGAGCCGCGCCCTTTGATTTAGGCAACACGTGAGCCGTACTCTTTGGTTTTAGAAGCTAATAAGGCTGTAGCCGGCGTATTATTTGATTTATTTGCTATCAAAATAATACTAAAATAGTTACAAAGTTATGTCCGCATTGCGCGTAAACGAGATGCCGCCATCGACTGTGACTGTCGCGCCGACCACGTAGTCACCCGCACGTGAGGCAAGGAAAATCGCCGTACCGGCCATGTCTTCGTCTACCCCCACGCGCCCTGCTGGTACGCGTTTGGCCACTTCATCGCCATGGTCGCGAGCGACTTTGTTCATTTCAGAGGCAAACGCACCCGGTGCAATGGCGCTGACGGCAATATTGTCTTGCGCCAAGCGCAGTGCCATGCGCTTGGTCAGGTGAATCAAACCGGCTTTGCTGGCGGCGTAGGAGTAGGTTTCTTGCGGGTTGACCGACAAACCGTCGATGGAGGCGATATTGATGACCTTGGCTACCTTGCTTTGGGCCGCTTTGCGCAAGGGCTCGCTCAAGGCTTGGGTCAAGAAAAATGGCGTCTTCATGTTCAGGTTGACGACCTTGTCCCAGCCGGACTCGGGGAAGGTGTCGTAATCTTCGCCCCAAGCCGCGCCTGCGTTGTTGACCAAAATGTCCAATTGCGGCTCCAACGCCATGTAGGCGGCAGCCAAACCTTGCGCGCCAGCGACGGTAGATACGTCAGCGGGTAAGGAGATGCAGGTGCCGTATTGTGATAATTCGGCGGCAGTGGCGTCACAAACTGCCGCTTTTCGGGCTGAAATATAGACTTTGGCGCCCTGTGCCAAAAAGCCTTTGGCAATCATGCGGCCAATGCCACGCGAGCCGCCGGTGATGAGGGCGGTGCGGCCTTTGAGCGAGAAAAGATCGGGCATAGGGTGGGTCATGGTAGGGTGTCCTTGCGGTAAAAACCACAGCTTAGCGGCATGTTTCGGCAAGTCGCGTCGCTAAGGTGCCAAAATACTGAGATAATGTTGGGTTAACTTCTACCAACCCACATTTTTAATTGGAGCCCATCATGGCCAAACAACCTAGAACCGAAGCAGAACGCAAAGCAACGCCACGTCCAGTCGCACCAAAAGGCGTGTGCTACACAGCCGGCCATGGTCAGCGCATCAGCTTAGAGCGCGGTAGCCACACCAACAGCAAGAAAAACCCTGGCAAGCGCGCGCACCAAGGTTAATCTGGATGTGACGGTTTCGTACCGTACAGGAAAAAAGGCCTCATTGAGGCCTTTTTTGTTGCTCAAAATACTGGGCAACTAGATTTTAAGCAGCTTTAGTCGCCAAATGCGTTTCTTTAATAGGCAGGTGAATCAGCGCAGCGCCCACTGCTAGCACAATGTCGATGTACCACATCCAGTCGTAATTGCCTGTTGCCTCAAATACTTTGCCGCCTAAAAAAGCCCCTAAAAACCCACCGATTTGATGCGTCAGCATGACGATGCCAAACAGCGTGGCCATGTTAGAGAGACCAAAGAATTTTGCCACCAATCCCGCAGTAGGCGGCACGGTCGATAAAAACGTCAAGCCCATGAACGCCGCAAAAATCAACACCACGGGGCCCGTTTTGGGTGCGAGCAAAAACAACAAAACCCCTACTGCGCGCGCTGTGTAGACCAAAGACAGCAGCGACTTCATGCGCCAGCGCCCTACTGCCCAGCCCATAGACACGCTGCCCACAATGTTAAACAAACCCAGCATCGCCAACGACCAAGCGCCAAATTGCACCGGTAAGCCGCAAGCTGCTATCACGCCCGGCAGATGCGTTGCTAAAAACGCCACATGAAAACCGCAGACAAAAAAGCCCAAACCCAGCAACACGTAGCTGCGGTTGTGCAAGGCAGTGCGAATTGCCTCGCGGGTACTCACTGTTTTTTGTCCAGCGGGCGCTGCTACCAATGAATTGCCTTTTAAGATGAAAGCAGCCGGTAAAACCAGCAAGGTCAACAGCCCCATGATTTGCATCGCAGCCGCCCAGCCCACACCAACTATCAAAGCGCCAGCAACCGGCGCCATCACAAATTGACCAAAAGAGCCGCCTGCATTGACAATACCCGTCGCCAAGCCGCGTCTTTCGGGGGGAATCAGCCTAGAAGTGGCTGCCATCAGCACTGCGGGCCCGGCCATGCCAGCGCCACCTGCTGACAGTATGCCAATCGCAAAAATCAAGCCTGCGGTGGTCGTCATCAGCGGCGTGATCACCGTGCCCAAAGCCACCAGCAAAACACCTGCGAACAAGACCCGTCCTGTACCCACTTTGTCTGCCATGTAGCCTGCAAAAGGCTGGGTCAAGCCCCACCACAGTTGCCCAAAAGCAAAGGCCAAGCTGATGCTGCCTATGCCCAAGCCTGTGGATGTGTTGAGCGAGGAGAGGAACAAACCCATCGATTGCCGTGTGCCCATGGTCAATGCAAAAGTGCCGGCTGCCGCCAGGAGCACCAACCACATGGCCTTGTTGACTGATTTGCTATTCATGGTGTTCCCCGTGTGGTGTGGTGGCAAGTTGTTCCATCGAGGCGTCAATCAAGGTGTGAAGTGCCACGACGTTGGCGACGCCTAAAGATGCATTGATGCCGTTTTGCGCCGTGCGCCACTGTAGTTTGGCCACGCGATGCTTGGCACGGCCTTCATCCGTGATGGACACCAAGCGGCTACGTCCGTCGACGCCAGCTGCCAGCTGCACCCAACCAGCAGCAATCAAGGGTTTGAGGTTGCGTGTCAAGGTGGATGCATCCATGGTCATTTCTGCCGCTAAGTCGACAGGCCTCATGGCGCTTGGTTTGATGAGGTGACTCAAAAGGGAGAATTGCGAGGTCTTCAGGCCAGCCTTGGCCAGCTCTGCATCGTAATGCTGCGTCACGCGGCGCACCAATTGGCGAAGCTTGAAGTTGGTACAACCTTGCGGCTGAATGTTGGAGGTGACCATGTTATCATTGTATATGCAATTAATGTATCTGCAACTATTTTAATTTTTGAAAGAACGGTATGACAACGAGCCAAGACAAAAAATCAGCGTCGGTAGAAGAAACCATGCGCGTTTGGGACGCTGAGTTAGCCACGGTGACGGAGAAAATGCGCGCTGGCGGCGGCGCACCAGGTTTGGCGAGGCCAGAGCAAGTAGCCGGCAAAACAGGTTTGCAGGTCATGCAAGCCATGCTCAGAGGCGAATTACCTTATGCACACATCACGCATACATTAGATTTTGGGTTGATTGAAGTGGGCGAAGGGCTCGCCATATTCCAAGGCACGCCGCAGCTCAAACATTACAATCCGTTGGGTACGGTACATGGCGGCTGGTACGCTACTTTGTTGGACTCAGCCTTGGGATGCGCCGTGCACACCATGATGCCTGCGGGTCGCGTCTACACCACGGCTGAGCTGAGCGTCAATATAGTACGTGCCGCATCGCACAAGTCAGGCCCACTGCGCGCGATTGGCAAAGTCATCCATTGCGGCAAACAATTAGCCACGGCTGAAGCCAAAATTGTTGGTGCAGACGGCAAACTGTATGCGCATGCGACGACCACTTGCTTGGTGTTTGAGGTGCCAACAACGTGAGTTGTCAGCAACGATTTGAATTGAATTTAACTTGCTTTGAAGTCATTGAATTGGCCACAAAACCTGTAGAACAATTTTATTTTGTATTTTTACAACACAAAAGTCGACTATTTAGCAATCATATTTGTAATATTTTTCAAGCATTAAATGCTAATAAATTGTCAAGCTTTTAATTTTTAAAAAACAAGCCGTTTAAATGCACTAGCCTACAAGCTAAATGATGGTTATTTGCAAGTATTCGCAGCATCCTGCATATGAAAATGCAGTTACTTTAGTATTCGTTTAAACAAAGAGATTTAGAAAATACCTACCTAAATCACTGAGTTTGATTTAGCGAATAAGTCAATCCTCTGCATCAAATAGTTACTGAACAAGTAACAAATTTTGACTACGAGTGTAACAAAATTAATACTTTAAGACTCAGCTTGTGACAATTTGCATCCAAAAGTAATCCTTTTGTTCTACACTTAAAACTGAATTGGTTATGGAGCAAAAAAAAATGCGAGCGCATTGCCTTAGTAGTTTTACTTTGAAGTTTGTGTATGTAGCCATTTCAATTTTCTAGTAAAAACTTTTGGAGAAATAATATGCGTGAACTTTCACTAGCAGAAATGTCGCAAGTCTCAGGTGGTTGGGGTTGCTGGGGCTATCGTAGCTACACTTATTATTGCGAGCCTAAAACTAGCACTTGTGGGTCTACAACTACCACTACAACAACTTGCGGCGGCGGGTCAACTACGCCGATAGTCCCTCCAACCACAACACCTTAAGTTTGCATAAAGCGACTTTGCCACTTTGTTGTGGTGCATCCTACAAAACGACGCTTAGGCGTCGTTTTGTTCTTTAAGGCTACGTCTACAATCTTTGTACCATGAGTACTTCCAATTCTGACGATGCGCGTACCCCCTTGTTTCGGAATGAAGCGATAGAGGCACTGCGTCCGCAGCAATATGGGGACATCACCTTGGTGCCAGGGACGTCGTCACGTTGGATTGCTGTGCTGGGTTTGTGTGTGATTTTGGCGTTAGCCCTGCTGATAGGGCTTGGTAGTTACACGCGTCGTACCTCTGTCAGTGGGCAAATTTACCCCAGTGAGGGCTTGATACGCATTACTGCAAGCCAACCTGGTGTTGTTGTGGAGCAGCATGTGCGAGATGGGCAGCTGGTCAAGCGCGACAGCGTGTTGTTTGTATTGTCTGGCGACCGTATGGGCCACGACAACGTCGATTATCAGCGCGAGATAGCTACCCAAATTGAAACGCGACGTCGCTCTTTGGAGGATGATTTGCGTCGCTCCACACTTGCAGAACAACAAGAAGCAGAGCAACTCAAACGTCGTTTGACATCTTTGCGTGCAGAGCAAGAGCAAGTCATACGGCAAGCACAACAACTGAGCATCCGTGTTAATGGCGCTGAAGATGCCCTAAAGCGTTACGAAGGTCTGTTCAAGCAAGATTTTGTATCTAGGGACGAGTTGCAAGCCAAAGAGACAGATGTTTCAGAAGTTCGCAGTCGTTTGCAGGGTAACCGTCGTGAAATGTTGGCCTTGGAGCGCGATATAACCGCAACCCAGCGCGACTTAGAGTCTCAGCGAGCACGTTACAGCAACCAGCGTTCTGAATTTGATCGGTCTATTTTGTCGGCACGTCAAGAGTACACAGAGCTTGAGGCCAAGCGCAGGATAGTTGTCACAGCGCCAGCCGATGGTCAGATTACTTTGGTGCAAGCAGAAATGGGTCAAAGCATTGAATCGGGACGCTCCGTGGCGCAATTGGTGCCAACGTCAAGTCAATTAACCGTTCGTCTGTACGCGCCCAGTAAGGCAGCAGGGTTCGTAAAAAATGGTGAACCAGTTCTCTTGCGTTTTGATGCTTTTCCCTATCAAAAATATGGTCAATTGACCGGCAAAGTATTGTCGGTCTCTACGGCTGCAGTGGGTGCGGCAGATATTCAAGGCTTGGTGTTACGACCAGAATGGGTGGGCGAGCCCTTGTTTGCAATCACGGTGAGTTTGCCGGAGAAGTCTTTTGGCACTTCTGAACAGCCCCTACAGCTACAGTCTGGCATGAAGGTTGAAGCCGATCTCCTTCATGAAAAACGGCGCTTGTACGAATGGATACTAGAGCCGCTTTACACCGCGCGCGCACGTATCAACAATGCATGAACACCACGCTATGCAATTGCTAGACCGTTTACAACTGAATTGGGGCTCACGCATACCCGTTGTACTTCAGACGGAAGCGGCTGAATGTGGCTTGGCTTGCATAGCCATGCTCTTAGCTCAGCATGGAACGATCACTGATTTGCCTACTTTGCGCGCAAGACATGGTGCGGTTCCACAAGGCATGACGCTGATTGACTTGGCGCGCGTCGCAAAAGCTGAGCATTTAACAACACGTGCGGTGAGGGTCAACCTGACGGACATGAAGCAGTTGCGCTTGCCGTGTGTTTTGCATTGGAGCTTGAGCCATTTTGTTGTTTTGCGAGAGATTCGTGGCGACCAATACCATATCATTGACCCAGCACATGGGGAGCGTACTTTTACGCTACAAGAATTGTCGCCGTATTTCAGTGGTGTGGCCTTGGAAGCATGGCCAAGCAGCGACTTCGTCTCCAAGCAGGAGGCGCAAGGAATTTCGGTACGGCACTTAGTGGGTCGCATAAGCGGTTTATGGCCCACCTTGTGGCGCGTCCTGGCAGTGTCGTTAACTTTGGAAGCGCTTGGCTTAGTCTCGCCACTGTTGATGCAATGGGTGGTCGACAGCGTTGTGGTCACGCGTGATTTCAATTTGTTGACGACGCTTAGTTTAGGATTCCTGCTGCTGCTGGTTATACAACAACTCTTCACTTTGATGCGTTCTTGGTTGGTGCTGAAGATAGGAACACAGCTGCGCGTGCAATGGCGTTCAAACGTCCTGAGCCATCTATTGCTTTTGCCTTTAAGTTATTTTGCTCGGCGACATCTGGGTGATGTGATGTCGCGTTTCAACTCCATAGATCACATTCAAAAAGTGCTGACAGATACCTTTGTTGAAACTGCGCTAGATGGCGTGATGGTCGCTTTGACCTTGTGTTTGATGTTGTTGTACAGCCCTCTATTGGCTGCAATAGCAGTTGCCTCAGTTTTGATATACGCCGCTGTACGTTGGCTTTGGTATGGGCCTATGCGCAGAGCGTTGGCGGAGCACATTGTTCGGTCTGCCAACGAATCAAGTTTTTTGCTCGAAACCGTGCGTGGCATGCGCACAATTCGCTTGTTCTCAAGACATGCAGAGCGCCTGAGCGCTTGGCAATCGTTGATGGTGGCGGATGTCAATGCCAACCTGAAAGTTCAAAAGCTAGAAGTTTTTTACCGCTTGATGCGTGGCACGTTATCGGGTGCATTTGCTTTGTTGCTGCTTTGGTTGGGTGCAAGAGATGTGATGGCTGGCAGCCTTAGCGTCGGCATGTTACTGGCGTTTTTAGCATACAGAAATCAGTTTGACACCAGATTCACAGAATTAGTAAACAAATGGGTAGATTTGCGAATGCTGGGGCTCGACGCGCAGCGCTTGGCGGATA
This sequence comes from Polaromonas sp., assembly GCA_043775055.1. Lineage (GTDB taxonomy): Bacteria > Pseudomonadota > Gammaproteobacteria > Burkholderiales > Burkholderiaceae_C > Aalborgiella. Next base: position 8,955 of record JAYVSU010000108.1, on the reverse strand, counting down.
TCGTACTTACACCAACAGAGTCTGTGAGTGTGAGTCAGATGCCCGAGCAGTTGCTGCAGGTGCCAAGTATTGAAATAGACGATGTACATTTTCGATATTCAGAAGGCGGGGCAGAGGTATTAACAGGCGTGAATCTGCATATTCCAGCCGGTCAATCCATCGCCATTGCGGGGTCTTCTGGCGGCGGCAAGTCAACCTTGGTCAATTTGCTTTTGGGTGTTTATCAGCCTCAACACGGCACTATCCGCATCAATGGCGTGCCTATGGATCAACTAGGCGTGGCACAGTGGCGAGCGCAAGTCGGAACGGTAATGCAAGACGACGTGCTATTTGCAGGCTCTATCGCTGACAACATCACATTCTTTGATCCAGCGCCAGAGTTAGCTTGGTTAGAAGAGTGCGCACACATGGCCTCGATTCATGAGGACATCATTAAAATGCCCATGGCTTACCAGACTTTGGTGGGTGATATGGGCAGCACTTTGTCAGGAGGACAAAAGCAACGCGTTCTGTTAGCGAGAGCCTTGTATCGCAGACCACGGATTTTGATTTTGGATGAAGCTACCAGTCACCTGGACATAGCGCGTGAGGCACAAGTAGGCCATGCGATTGCGGAGATGGCATTGACGCGAATTGTTGTGGCACATCGACAGCAAACATTGGAGGCGGTTGACCGCGTTGTCGAGTTGGACAATGGTCATATTATTCGTGATGAAACTGCTACAGAATTTTCTCACAGAACTCTTATAACGATTTCTGGACAAGGCGTATGACACGTGGACAGTGGCGACGTATCGGGCAGGTGGCGGGCTTGTTGGCTGCTTTTGTCCCAAATCTGTCACATGCCCAAACGACAGCACCACTGCTTGGGCTGACGCTGCAACTTACACAACAGTTGCCGCCGTCAATGGAGCAAACAGTTAAATTATCAATGCCAGAGCAGCCAGACCGTGTGTCCGAGGCCTTGAGTCAAGCCACAAATTGTGTCGTAGCCAATACGGGTCACGATATTTTGCGTTTGAGTACTTTGATCAACAGCATCATTTGCAACCGTGCTGGCGTACGTGAGGGCACAGGATTAACTGAGCAAGCGCGGGCTGTACTTGAAATTACGCAGGGTCAAGGGCAGCCATCATTAGGGTTGACCGCTGGTATTGATGCCGAGCGTGGCGTAGGTTCGAGTCGTACTGTTGCTCTGCGTATGGAGTGGGTGCTGTTCGATTTTGGCAGCACCAATGCAGCTGTTCAGCAGTCGCGTTTCGCTTTGGCAGCCGTGCTGGATAATCAACGCGCCGAAGTACTTTTGGCGCTTACTGAGGCCGCGCAGCTGTATGCAGTTGCAAAAACAGCTTTTGGGCGACTCGATACCGCCGCCATTAATTTGCGCAGTGCGCAAGATGGTTTTAATATGACTGAGGCAAGGCGAGCCGGCGGCGCAGGCTCTGTGGCAGACAAGCTGCAAGCCCAGACAGCGTTGGCGCAAACTCGCCTAGAGCATGTGCGATCAAAGAGTCAATGGACTTCTGCGAGTGCAGCTTTAGCGATAGCCATGGGCCTGAGAGCAGAATATCCCTTGCAATTTGAACTAGCAGACGACAATGAAGACGCCTTTTTTGGAAAAAATGTAGACATCAAAGAACTGATCGAAGAGGCACGTAACCGCCATCCACGTATCACTGCTGCCAGAGCACGTTTGGCCGAAGCGCAGGCACGTACCAAATCTATTGATGCTGAACGTTGGGGAAACGTCACATTCAATGCTGTAGCTGGCCGAATCCGGTCTAGTGGTTACACCGACTTGCGTGATACAGGTACTGCGTCTGTTTTATGGACACTCCCCCTTCTTGATAAAGGAGTGCTGGCTGCTCGACAACGCGACGCGATCGGCCAACTACAAGTGAGAAATGTTGGCGTTGATGATGCTCTTGCTCAAGTCGAACTTCAAGTCTGGCAGCAAGGTCAGGCACTTATAAGCGACAGAGAAATTTTGCGCGAAAGTCTGGCTGTACTCAACAGTGCCGAACTGTCTTGGCGCGTAAGTGCTGAGCGTTATAAATCTGGTGTGGGCAGTTTTAATGATGTTTTGACTGCGCAAAATGTAGCAGCCAACGCTCGTTTTCAGTGGATTGAAGCACAGACCAATTTGCTCAGATCACAGCTTAAATTAGCGGCAGCAGTTGGCCGATTTGGCCCACTAGAAGCTAACTAATTACATATTCCGTCGATACTGCCCACCCACCTCAAACAGCGCATTCGTGATCTGCCCCAGTGAACAGACGCGCACCGCGTCCATCAGCACCTCAAACACATTGGCGTTGGTAATCACCGCCTGTTGCAGGCGTTTGAGCATGGCAGGTGACTCGGCGGCATGTAAGGTGTGGAAGTCGGTCAAGCGTTTGAGTTGGTTCTGCTTCTCTTCGTCGGTCGAGCGCGCCAGTTCCAGTTTGTCCTGCACCACGTCGCCTTTGGGGTTCCTGAAGGTATTGACACCGATGATGGGTAGCTCGCCGGTGTGTTTCAGCATCTCGTAGTGCATGGATTCGTCCTGGATGCGGCCGCGCTGGTAGCCGGTCTCCATCGCGCCTAGCACGCCGCCGCGCTCGGCGATGCGTTCAAATTCTAGCAGGACTGCTTCTTCTAGCAATTCGGTGAGTTCTTCGATGATGAACGCACCTTGGTTTGGGTTTTCGTTCTTCGCCAAACCCCATTCACGGTTGATGATGAGCTGAATCGCCATCGCACGGCGCACCGAGTCTTCGGTCGGTGTGGTGATGGCCTCGTCAAAGGCGTTGGTGTGCAGGCTGTTGCAGTTGTCGTAGATTGCAATCAGGGCTTGCAGCGTGGTGCGGATGTCGTTGAACTGGATTTCCTGCGCATGCAGGCTGCGGCCACTGGTTTGGATGTGGTATTTCAGCTTCTGGCTACGCTCGTTCGCGCCGTATTTTTCCTTCATCGCCACTGCCCAGATGCGGCGTGCCACGCGGCCCATCACGGTGTATTCTGGGTCCATACCGTTGCTGAAGAAGAAGCTCAGGTTGGGCGCAAAGTCGTCAATGTGCATGCCGCGTGCGAGGTAGGCTTCCACAAACGTGAAACCGTTGGACAGGGTAAAGGCCAATTGGCTGATCGGGTTCGCACCCGCTTCGGCAATGTGATAGCCGGAAATCGAGACGCTGTAGAAATTACGCACGCGGTTGTGGACAAAATACTCCGCAATGTCGCCCATAACCTTCAGGCTGAACTCGGTGCTGAAGATGCAGGTGTTCTGCCCCTGGTCTTCCTTCAGAATGTCGGCTTGCACGGTGCCGCGCACATTCTCTTGCACCCATTCTTTGATTTTGGCGGTCTCCGTCTCGGTCGGGTCGCGGCCATTGTCGGTTTTGAATTTGGCGATGTTTTGGTCGATCGCCGTGTTCATGAACATGGCCAAGATGCTGGGTGCTGGGCCGTTGATGGTCATGGACACGCTGGTGGAAGGGCTGCACAAGTCAAAGCCGTCGTACAGCACCTTCATGTCGTCCAGTGTGGCAATCGACACCCCTGAATTACCCACTTTGCCGTAAATATCGGGCCGCAGATCAGGGTCGTTGCCGTACAAGGTCACCGAATCAAAGGCGGTGGACAGGCGTTTCGCCGCCATGCCCGAGCTCAGCAGCTTGAAGCGGGTATTGGTGCGAAAGGCATCGCCTTCCCCGGCAAACATGCGGGTCGGGTCTTCACCTTCACGCTTGAAAGCAAAGGTCCCAGCGGTGTAGGGGTAGCTGCCAGGCACGTTGTCCAGCATCAGCCATTTGAGCACTTCGCCATGGTCTTCATACTGCGGCAGGGCGACCTTGCGGATGGTGGTGCCGCTGAGGGATTTGCTGGTCAACGCGGTGCGGATCTCTTTGTCGCGGATTTTGACGACATACTCGTCTCCAGCGTAGGCTTTTTGCATGTCTGGCCACTGGTTTAACAGATGACGCGCATCTGCATCCATGCGACTTTTGCGTTGTCCGGCCAAATCAAGCGCGGCTTCTGCGGCAGGTGCACGCGTTGGCTTGTCAATTTTGAGCATTGCCGCAGCGGCTTGGAGTTGTTGCACCTCACGTGCCAGTTGCGATTGGCCTCGGGCGCGCTTTTTGTAACCGCGCACGGTGTCACTGATTTCAGCCAAATAGCGTGTACGTGCGGCTGGGACGACGGGGGTCTGGTTGGTGCTGTGGCGCACGTTGACCAAAGGCAATAAACCTTTTTTTGATCCTTTTGAGGTAGGAAGTTTGAGGCCCAATGCTACCAAGCGGATTTTGAGTGCTTGGTAGAGCGCCGTCACGCCATCGTCGTTAAAACGCGCGGCCATCGTGCCAAAAACGGGCATTTGGTCGGCTGGCGTGGTCCAAGCTTCTTTGTTGCGCTGAACTTGTTTAGAGACATCGCGCAGCGCGTCCAGCGCACCTTTGCGGTCAAACTTGTTGATGGCGACAAACTCGGCAAAGTCCAGCATGTCGATTTTCTCTAACTGGCTGGCCGCACCAAATTCAGGTGTCATGACGTACATAGGCACATCGACGTGTGGCACGATGGCGGCATCGCCTTGGCCAATGCCGGAAGTTTCGACAATCACGAGGTCAAAGCCTGCGCACTTGCAGGCAGCAATTACACCGGGAAGAGCCGGGCTGATTTCGCTGCCAAATTCACGCGTAGCCAAGCTGCGCATGAAGACGCGTTGGCCTGAATCAGTTGCTGATTTAACCGTGGTGTTCCATGGGCTGATGGCATTCATGCGAATCCGGTCACCAAGCAAGGCCCCGCCAGTTTTACGGCGTGACGGGTCAATGCTGATAACGGCAATGCGCAGGCTGTCGCCCAAATCAAGTCGGAAGCGACGAATCAGCTCGTCTGTGAGGCTTGATTTGCCCGCACCACCCGTGCCAGTAATGCCTAAAACTGCTATTTTTTTAGTAGCTGCTAAGGCAATTAATTCGACGGCTACAGCCGCATCTACTGTATTATTTTCAAGTGATGTGATTAATTGCGATAAAGCGCGCCAGTTGGCGTCGCTGTGGCCTTGGATGGCGGCAACGCTGGTGGGCGCGTAACTGCTTAAATCTTTGTCGCACTGCATGACCATTTCGCCAATCATGCCTTGCAGGCCCATGCGTTGGCCATCTTCGGGGCTGAAAATGCGGGTCACGCCATAGGCTTGTAGTTCGCGAATTTCAGGCGGCACAATCACACCACCACCACCACCAAACACTTGAATATGCGCGCCGCCACGGGCTTTGAGCAAATCAATCATGTACTTGAAGTACTCCACATGGCCGCCTTGGTAGGAGCTGATGGCGATGCCTTGTGCGTCTTCTTGCAAAGCTGCAGTCACGACTTCTTCCACGCTGCGGTTGTGCCCCAAGTGAATGACCTCGGCCCCCATGCTCATGATGATGCGGCGCATGATGTTGATGGCGGCATCGTGCCCATCAAACAGGCTAGCAGCTGTCACAAAGCGAACTTTATGCTTTGGACGGTAGTTCGCAAGGGCTTTGTAGTCGCTGGACAAATCGGTCATGGGGTGTCTCCGGAAAATACTTTGAAATATTTTGAATAGGGGCAAGAAAATTCAACACTTATGAAGCATCGCATCAGGCGCTAGTAAGCTTACTTGACGTTTACGTAAACGTAAAGCAAAATTTTATCCTTTTTACAAATTAAAAGAGACGCCAAAGCGTCTCTTTACTTCCCTAAGCTTCCAGCAGCCTTGATTCGAAGGCCATTTTCCTTTTCTACAAAATTAGCCGCCCAAATAAGCCGCTTGGACAGCCGGGTCGTGTTTGAGCTTTTCTGCTGGACCATGAACCGATATGCGCCCATTTTCAAGGACATAGCCATAATCGGCCACATTGAGCGCGGCCGCTGCAAACTGCTCAACCAAGAGCATCGTGACACCTTGGCTCTTCAGGCGCAAGATGATGTTAAACACCTCTTCCACCAAAATGGGCGCCAAACCCATAGAAGGTTCATCTAATAAAACAACTTCAGGATTGAGCATCACGGCGCGAGCCATCGCCAGCATTTGCTGCTCGCCACCTGACAGCGTGCCCGCGAGCTGGTGGGTGCGCTCTTTGAGGCGTGGGAACATCTCTAAAGCTTTTTGCAAGTCAGACTCAACATCGCCTTTAGGTCGTACGTTGGTGTAACGGACAAAAGCGCCTAACCGAATATTGTCCAACACGCTCAGAGTGGGGAATACTCGTCGACCTTCGGGTGAATGCGCCAGACCCAGCTTGGCGATCTGGTGCGACTCCATTCCTGTGATGTCTTTGCCAGCCAAGGTGATCTTGCCGGCTGTCGGCTTAATCATGCCCGAGATGGCACGCATGGTGGTGGTTTTGCCAGCGCCGTTGGAGCCAATCAAGGTCACAACTTTGCCTTTGGGAACCTGAATGGAAATGCCATGAAGCACTTCAACTTTGCCGTAACCGGCCTCTAAGTTTTCAATGGTGAGCATAGGGGATCGTTTCTTGAGTCAATACGTCAGGGATCAATGTGTTTCAGTGCTGCTGCCGAGGTAGGCCTCGATGACTTTAGGGTCTTTTTGCACATCAGCAGGTTTGCCTTCGGCGATTTTTTGGCCAAAGTCCAGCACGGTCACGGTGTCTGAAATACCCATCACCACATCCATATGGTGTTCAATCAATATGACGGTAATGCCATGGTCGCGGATTTTTTGGATCATGCTCATTAATTCTGGCAAATCTGCAGGTGGCAGGCCAGCAGCAGGCTCGTCTAGCAACAGCAAGCTGGGGTTCAATCCCAGAGCACGGGCAATTTCCAGCATGCGCTGTTTTCCGTAAGGTAGATTGCGCGCCTGCTCATCACTAAAAGCGCTCAACCCGACAAACTCTAGTAAATTCTCCGCTTGCTCTCGCGCCGCCTGCTCTTCACGTTTGTATCGTGGCGTATGCAACATCACATCCAAAATATTGCTTTTATAGGTGTGGTGCAAACCGACCAAAACGTTATCTGTTGCAGACATTTCACCAAATAACTGTACATTTTGGAAGGTGCGGGCAATACCGGACAAAGCTATGCTCGAGGGTGTTTGACCGACGACGGTCTTGCCGCTGAACATCACTTGGCCCGCAGTCGGTTGATAAATGCCCGTCAAAACATTCATCATGGTGCTTTTGCCAGAACCATTGGGGCCAATCAAGCCATGGATGGTGCCGTTGGCAATTTGCAAGTCGACTTGGTTAAGCGCTTTCAAGCCACCGAATTGCATCAAAATTTGCTTGGCTTCGAGCAAAAAGCCCGATTGATCTTTTGCCGCTGCAGACAAAGTTAAACCATGGCTGATTGAACCCGTTTTTGCAGATGCATGAGCCACGGGTGCCGACTTAAAAAAGCGACCAAAGGTGTCTCGCGCAAAACCGACGACGCCATCTTGTAAGTAATACACGACAAACAGAATCAGCAAACCAAATATCGTTAAACGCCAATCGGTGATGTTTTCAAGTTGGAATGAAAAGACGGCCATGGCCACAGTGGCAATCACGGGCACGGCCAGTTCACGCGGGGTTTTGACTTTACGCACGATGTTGTAAGCCGCCATGGCCACCACGGCAACCGCCAGCACGGTGGCGATGATGCGAAACAGCTGGATGTCCGACAGCAAACTAGGCAACATCACCACAATCACAGCGCCGATAAGGGCCCCTGAGCGTGTTTTGCGACCGCCCATGATGACGGCCAACAAGAACAAAATGGTCAGTTCAAAGTTGTAGGTGTTGGGGGAGATGTATTCTTCAGAATAGGTATACAGCGCACCGGCCAAACCCGCAAAAGCGGCGCTGATGACGAAGGCATAAACTTTGTAACGATAGACCGACACGCCCATGCAGTCGCAGGCCACAGGGCTATCGCGCAAGGCTTCAAAAGCGCGTCCCAAATGCGATTTCAAAATACGGTGGACGAAGAACAGCGCCAGTGCCATCAAGATCAGCACCACGTAGTAATACTCGACCTCATTGAGTTTGTGTCCAAACATCAGCGGTTTAGGGACTTTGATACCAATCGGGCCTTCGGTCAAAAAGGTCATTTCGTTGATCAAAATCTGGATGATCGTGCCAAAGGCCAGAGTCACCATTGCCAAATAAGGACCGGTCACACGCAATGCGGGCAAGGCGAGCACCGCACCAAATGCGGCGGTCACGCCAATGGCAGCGGGGACTGCCAAGAAAAACGGCACCCCCAGCTTGAAAAACAAGGCACCAGCGGTATACGAACCGACACCAAACAAGCCGGCATGACCCAGCGACACCTGGCCGGTGTAGCCCACCACAATGTCCAGTCCGAAGAGCAGGATGGCGTAGATCAGGATGGTTTCAACCAGATGAATATAGTAAGGGTTGGGTACCAGGATTGGGAAAATAGCCAGAGCGGCAAGGCACGCCATGGCTAGGAAGACAGATTTTTGAATTTTCATAATGAGGTTCAGAGCGCTGGAGGGCGGTGGTTGCTTAAACTTTTTTGATGGCCATCTTGCCAAACAGGCCAGCGGGTTTCACTGCAAGTACCAACAGGAGCAGCACCAGTCCGGGAACGTCTTTGTAGCCCGTTGACAGGTAGAAACCGGTGGTGGTTTCGGCAATGCCCAAAATCAAACCACCCACAATGATGCCCATACCGGAATTGAGGCCACCAATGATGGCTACGGCAAACGCTTTCAAGCCCAGCACCGCGCCCATGGTCGCGCCTGTCAACGTGAGTGGTGCAACCAAGACGCCGGCTACAGCGGCAGTCATGGATGACAAAGCATATGAAAATGTGATGACGGCACTGGTGTTGATGCCCATCAGCGAGGCCGCATCACGGTCATTGGAGGTAGCGACCACGGCTTTACCGTAAATGGATTTGCGGTTGAAGAGCTCCACAACGGCCATCATGGCCAATGCACCAACGACAACCACAATCTCCATG
>JAYVSU010000107.1:0-10174 GCA_043775055.1 Polaromonas sp. | reverse complement strand
CGCTTCAGGCGACGCCCAACTTGCGTAGCGCTTAAAGTTCGCAATTGAGGCGGCAAGGCGGCCAGTGCGACTTCGCCCAAAGAGCGTTGGTAGTAGCTGGCTGTGAAATGGATGAGCTGTCGCCAGCTCTTTGATAACGGTGCGATACCAAGCTCGGCAATGACAAATTTGAGATCAATGGGTTTGCCGCTCGTTTGCAGCAACTCATCGGGTATGCCGGGCAGCAAAGCCCAGACCACCCCCAGCATCTCGCGCGCACCCAAAGGCACCCGAACCAAGGTGCCAGGCTGCAAAGCCTGCGCACTGCGGTAGGTCAATGGACCCGCAACGTTGCTATGTGCAGGCGTTTGAACGAGGACAGAAAGCCAGTACGTCATGCGGTCGCTGCTGAATTTAAGTTGATGGGTTGCAAGGTTTGTTTGAGCAAGAGTGCCTATAAAGTTTGCGAGTTGGGCCGTCTAGGTTAGAGTACAGCCAAAGACTGGCCATTTCATGGGTCAATTAAAACAAACTGAGACAACATTGATAAAGGTTGCCACCCATGGTGAAAAAAGCACCACGCCGTACAGCTGAACGCATTTTAGAGGTCACGCTGGACTTGTTTAATCGTTTTGGCGAGCCGAATGTCTCAACCACCTTGATTTCGGCCGAGCTAAGCATCAGCCCCGGCAATTTGTATTACCACTACCCTGCCAAAGACGAACTCATCAACGCTTTGTTTGATCGTTTTGAACGCTCTTTGAGCGAACTACTTAACGCCAGCGACGGTGTGAGGAATGTTGAAGACGCTTGGTTTTTCATGCACACGCTGTTTGAACTGATTTGGGAATACCGCTTCTTGTACCGCGACCTGAATGACTTGCTGAGCAAAAATCGTCGCCTTGAAACCCATTTTCAGTGGATTCTAAAAAATAAAACCCACTCCGTGAAAGCGATGCTCGATGGTATGAGCCGCAGTGGTGCTATCGCCATTGATTCGCGTGAAGTCGATGCGACTGCCACCAGTATGGTCGTGGTTTTGACCTATTGGCTTAGTTTTGAGTACGTACGCGATCCACGCCGTGCTTTAGAACCAGAGCATGCTCAAGCAGCGCTTTTACGTGGTGCACACCATGTGCTCAATTTACTGGTGCCCTACTTAGAACCGCAACAACGTAGCCATTTGTTAAATTTGGTTGGAACATACAGCACCAATAGCGTGACTAAAATTAAAGAAAGTGGTGAAAGCAAAGCTTAAGCCCCCTAGTCGCATCAAATGGGTGCATTCACCTAATGCAGACTAGGGGAAACTATAGGCTCTCGGGCTTGCTGTCCGAAGTAAAATTTTGATGTCACATGCAAAATAGTTATAACAAAGTCATCAAAGGAGACAAACGTGGCCAAATGGACCCCCTTTCCCCACGCCGGTGACTATTCATTCGATGCCCTCAGTGTTAAAAAAAACTGGGCTCGTTTGCACGCAGGTGATGCCGAACCACTGCCCAAAGATGCCAAAGTGCTTGAAGCATGGGCTTTGTTTCACGCCGGCGATTTCCAAAAAGCGGCTGAGCTAGGCCTGAAATTGGGTGGTTCTGGCCTCACCGTAGCCAATAAAGCGACATGCATTTATGCCAACTACTTAGAGGCCAAAGAGAGCAGTAAGCTTGCTTTGTTCATGGAAGTCGCTGAGCGTGCAGAAAAGCAGTCTAAAGAAAACCCAAGCGATACCAATGCTTATTATTGGCAAGCTTACGCGCTAGGCCGCTATAGCCAAGGCATCAGTGTCGCCAAAGCTTTGGCGCAGGGCTTGGGTGGCAAAGTCAAAGAAGCACTTGAAAAAACCATCAAGTTGCAACCTAAGCATGCGGATGCGCACATCGCACTGGGTGCTTTTCATGCTGAGGTGATTGACAAAGTGGGCTCACTCATAGGCAGCATGACCTATGGCGTCAAAAAGGATACCAGTTTCAAACTATTCCTCGAAGCCTTGAAACTCAACCCCAGCTCCGCCATTGCGATGGTTGAACAAGCCAACAGCATGGTGATGCTGGAAGGCGACAAACGCATGAAAGAAGCGACCAAACTGTACGAAGCTGCAGCAGCTTGCAAGGCCATGGATGCCATGGAACGTTTGGATATTGAAATGGCTAAAGCGGAGTTAGAAGACTAAGCGTACGCTTTGCACTTGTAAAAAATATGGAAACAAAATGGTTAGAAGACTTTGTCAGTTTGGCAGAAACCCGCAGCTTTAGTCGCTCTGCACAACTTCGCCATGTGACGCAACCGGCCTTCTCACGCCGCATTCAAGCGCTGGAAGCTTGGGCCGGCACAGATTTGGTCGACCGCAGCTCTTACCCCACACGTCTGACTGCAGCTGGAGACACCCTGTATGACCAATCACTAGAAATGCTGCGCGCTTTGCAAAGCACGCGTGCCATGTTGCGTGGACATACCTCTGCTGGACAAGATGTGATTGAATTTGCCGTGCCGCACACCTTGGCGTTCACCTTCTTTCCTGCTTGGATGTCAACACTGCGCGAGAATTTTGGCCCGATCAAAAGTCGTTTGATTGCACAAAACGTGCATGACGCAGTGCTGCGCTTGGTAGAAGGTAGCTGTGACTTACTCATTGCCTATCACCACTCCTCGCAACCGTTTCAATTGGATGCTGAGCGGTATGAAATGGTGAGCTTAGGGCAGGAGGTGATAGCACCCTATGCAAAACCTGACAGTGACGGCCAGCCTTTATTCAAGCTGCCTGGGCGAGCTGGTCATCCTTTGCCCTATCTCGGCTACGCTCCGGGCGCTTATCTGGGTATGGTGGTGGATTTAATCCTGAAACAATCCAAAACTGCCATCCATTTAGACCGCGTGTATGAGACAGACATGTCTGAAGGCCTGAAAGCCATGGCATTAGAAGGACACGGCATTGCTTTTTTACCCTATAGCGCCGTTAAAAAAGACCTCCGCGCCAAGCGCTTGGTGAGTGCAACACCGACAGACATGCTGGACTTGAACATGACCATGGAATTACGCGCTTATAGGGAAAAACCCTCAGGCAAAGAAGCCAAAAAGGGTGCCGCGCAAGCTCTTTGGACCTATTTAGTGGAAAACAGCACAGCGTAAATGACAATAAACGCAGCGCAAACCCATGTATAAATTTTTTGCATAATGCAGCACGCTTTCAGCATTGGTGTTTATTAGTAACAGGCATTACAGTTCGCGCCAGCGAGAAAGCAAAAATTTATGCAGAACATGATGTGTCGCTTACGTGCCTCTTGAATTGGCACGAATCTTGATGCACAAGGGTATTCCCGCAAGACGAATGATTTAAAGTAACGTTATTAAAATTCCTTATTTTTTTGAAAGACTGAAAGTATGAAAAAGCAACTTATCGCCTTGGCCATCTTGGCAACCGCAGGTTCTGCAGTGATGGCGCAAGCCAATGACACGATAGCCAAGGCAAAAGCCTCTGGCAGCATCACCATGGGTGTGCGTGACTCTTCTGGCGCGCTGTCATACACACTCGGCGATGGCAAATATGCTGGCTACCACGTTGAAGTCTGCCAACGCATCATTGCTGCCGTTGAAAAAGCGGCGGGTAAAAAATTGGAAGTGAAATACACACCTGTGACATCACAAAACCGCATTCCTTTGGTGCAAAACGGAACTGTAGACATTGAGTGCGGTTCAACCACTAACAATGCAACCCGTCAAAAAGACGTGTCTTTTGTTGTTACGACCTATGTTGAAGAAGTGCGCATCGCCGTCAAAGCAAACGGTGGCATCACCAATATTGCACAACTCAATGGCAAAAACGTCGCAACGACGACTGGTACAACATCCGTGCAATTGTTGCGTAAGCATGAGCGCGCTACTGGGGTCGACTTCAAAGAAGTGTTCGGCAAAGACCATGCAGACAGCTTTTTGCTGCTCGAGTCTGGTCGTGCGGATGCTTTCGTGATGGATGGTCAAATTTTGGCAGGCAATATTGCCACGTCTAAAAACCCCGCTGATTTCAAAATCGTCGGCGAAGTCTTGAGCGTTGAACCCATCGCCATCATGATTCGCAAAGATGATGCACCGATGAAGAAACTGGCTGACGACACAGTCAAAGCTATGATCAAATCTGGTGAATTGGCCAAAATGTACGACAAGTGGTTTGTGCAACCTATCCCACCGAAAAACACCAAAGTTGGCCTGCCAGCAAGCGAAGCCACCAAAGCGGCTTGGGCAACGCCTAACGACAACCCTGTTGAGTCCTACGCTAAGAAATAATTGATGTATTGACGATGCCCCGCCTCTGCTTTGCTTTGGCGGGGTTTATTTTTTAGGAGACACTATGAATTTGGACTGGCATGTATTTTTAAATGACGACGGTGGCGGCCGCACCTATTTGGAGTGGATGCTTCAATCTTGGGGTTGGACATTGTCGGTTGCGGGTTGCGCCTACGTGGTGGCCATGATCACAGGCGTGATCGTTGGAACAGCGCGCACCCTGCCCAACAGCCCTTGGCTGGTGCGTTTGGCTAATGCCTGGGTTGAGTTGTTCCGCAATATCCCCTTGCTGGTGCAAATTTTCTTATGGTACTTTGTGCTACCTAAAGTGTTTCCTGCCATGCAAAAAGTCCCAGGCTTTGCTTTGGTCGTTTTGGCTCTAGGTTTCTTCACCTCGGCTCGGATTGCCGAGCAAGTGCGTGCCGGCATCCAAGCCTTGCCCAAAGGACAGCGCTACGCTGCCAGCGCCATGGGGTTTACAACCGCACAATCCTACCGCTATGTGCTGCTGCCTATGTGCTTTCGCATCATCATGCCGCCATTGACCAGTGAGACGATGAACATGCTCAAAAACTCATCCGTCGCTTTTGCCGTCTCAGTGGCTGAGTTGACTTGGTTCTACACCCAGGCTGCCGAGGAAACCTCTAAAGGTATTGAAATTTTCCTAGGCGTTACCGCGCTGTACATCATTTCTGCTTTCGCTGTGAACCGCGTCATGGCCTTTATCGAGAAAAAAATCCAAATCCCCGGCTTCATTGTCGCTGGTGGTACTGGTGGGGGGCATTGATATGGGTGGACTTGATCTTTCTTTTGTCAATTGGGACATTATTTCGAAGTTTGTCGTTAACGGCTTCTGGTTCAGTGTTCAGCTAACCGTGATTGCAACTTTGGGTGGTATCGCCTTTGGCACTGTGCTTGCTTTGATGCGCTTATCTGGCAACAAAATACTGGCTCTGCCGGCGACAATCTACGTCAACGGCATGCGCTCTATTCCCCTGGTGATGGTGATTTTGGGCTTCTTTTTGCTGGTGCCGTTTTTGATTGGCCGACCTATAGGCGCAGAACTGTCAGCGATCATCACCTTTGTGGCTTTTGAAGCCGCGTACTTCAGCGAGATCATGCGAGCGGGCATTCAATCCATCCCGCGAGGCCAAGTCCATGCTGGGCAGGCTGTGGGCATGACCTATAGCCAAAACATGCGCTTGATTGTGCTGCCCCAAGCCTTTCGCAACATGTTGCCGATTTTGCTGACCCAAACCATCATCTTGTTTCAGGATACCTCCTTGGTTTACGCCATTGGCGCTTATGACTTGCTCAAAGGCTTCACCACGGCTGGCAAGATTTATGGCCGTCCTGAAGAGGCCTATATCTTGGCGGCACTGGTTTATTTTGTGATTTGCTTTGGCCTGTCTTACTTGGTCAAAAAATTGCAAGCCAAGATTGCCATCGTTCGCTAAATCACCTGTCCATATCAAGCTAAAAATTCGGAGAAGAACATGATTGAACTTAAAAACGTTTCCAAGTGGTACGGCCCCGTGCAAGTGCTGAACAATTGCACGACTAGCATCAAAAAGGGCGAAGTTGTGGTGATTTGCGGCCCGTCTGGTTCTGGCAAATCTACCCTGATTAAAACCATCAATGCCTTGGAACCTTTCCAAAAAGGTGAGATTTTTGTGGATGGACTTGCCGTGCACGACCCTAAAACCGACCTACCTAAACTGCGCAGTCGCGTTGGTATGGTGTTTCAAAACTTTGAGTTGTTCCCTCATTTCAGCGTGACCGAGAATTTGACCATTGCTCAAGTCAAAGTGTTGGGTCGCAACATTGACGAAGCCAAAGCACATGGGTTGAAGTACCTAGACCGCGTGGGCTTGATGGCGCACAAAGACAAGTTCCCAGGCCAACTCTCCGGAGGTCAACAACAACGCGTGGCAATTGCACGCGCCCTCAGCATGGACCCAATTGCCATGTTGTTTGACGAGCCAACCTCTGCGCTAGACCCTGAGATGGTGGGCGAGGTGCTTGATTGTATGATGGGCTTGGCCACCGAAGGCATGACCATGATGTGCGTGACCCACGAGATGGGTTTTGCCAAGAAAGTCGGCAGCCGTGTGATCTTCATGGACGTGGGCGGCAAAATCCTTGAAGACTGCTCAAAAGACGAGTTTTTCAGCCACCCAGAGAACCGTCAACCCCGTACCAAAGAATTTTTGAATAAAATTTTGGCGCATTGATTCGGTATTTCGCCTCAAAAAAGACACTTTAGAGTGTCCTTTTTTTTGAGACAATAGACCCATGACGCAAACATTGAACACAGCATCGACTACAAAATTGACATTGACCCGTCCAGACGACTGGCACCTGCATGTACGCGATGGGGATGCACTGAACACCGTGGTGCCGCACACCGCCGCCCAGTTTGGCCGTGCCATCATCATGCCCAACCTGCGTCCGCCCGTTACCACCGCCGCTCATGCACTCGCTTACAAGGCCCGCATCCAAGCCGCCGTCCCCGCTGGCGTGAATTTTGAGCCGTTGATGACACTGTATTTGACCGACAACCTGCCTGCGGATGAGATCAAGCGTGCCAAAGACGCGGGCATTGTTGCTGCCAAGCTCTACCCAGCCGGCGCAACCACCAACAGCGATGCTGGCGTAACCGACTTGCGCAAGACCTACAAAACACTGGAAGCGATGCAGCGCGAAGGCCTGCTCTTGTTGGTGCATGGTGAAGTTACATCACCGGACATTGATTTGTTTGACCGCGAAGCCGTGTTTATCGACACGCAATTGATCCCGCTGCGCCGCGACTTTCCTGAACTCAAAATCGTTTTTGAGCACATCACCACAAAAGATGCCGCACAGTACGTGCGCGATGCAGATCAATTCACAGCGGCCACCGTCACCGCACACCACCTGCTGTTCAACCGCAACGCCATTTTCACGGGCGGTATTCGCCCTCATTTTTACTGCTTACCAGTACTCAAGCGCGAGACACACCGACTTGCTTTGGTTGATGCAGCTACTAGCGCGGGCAAAGGAAGTGCGAAGTTCTTCCTAGGGACAGACAGCGCGCCCCACCCCGCCCACCTGAAAGAACATGCCACTGGCTGCGCCGGCTGCTACACCGCACATGCGGCGCTTGAGATGTATGCCGAGGTCTTCGATAACGCAGGTGCCTTGGATAAACTGGAGGCCTTTGCCAGCTTCAACGGTGCTGACTTTTACGGTCTGCCACGCAACAAAGACACCATCACACTAGTCAAAGAAAGCTGGACACCGCCCGAGAGTTTTGCTTTTGGTGAAGCTGCGCTCAAACCGCTGCGCTCAGGGGAAGCCTTGCCTTGGCGCATGGTCTAGAGACCATTGATTGGTCAGCCCCGTGGCTGGCTCATTTGCGGGAAACAGGCGAGTCTGCAACGCAGCAGACGCATTCAGATGCGCCGCTGTACGAAACACTGAACCATTGCTTGACCAGTCCGGTGCAGTTTGTAGCTCAAAGCAGTTTGCCCAGCGGCATAGCTTACGAGCAGTTCATTTTTGACACCCAGGAATGCCCCACGCGGGATGGCCTGCACGATTTTTTCAATGCCTTGTATTGGGATCAATTCCCACGCACCAAAGCGCGGCTCAACCAGCTGCAAGCCGAGCAGATCACCGCATTGGGCTCGGTCACCCAGCGCGGCGCTGTACGTGATGCTATGACGGTATTTGACGAAAACGGTGCTTTGCTGATTGCTCCACCGGAACTGTGGGACGCGTTGATCGCAATGGACTGGCAGCGCCTGTTTGTCACCCTGCGCCCGTTGTGGCAACAAGCGCGGCTCATCCCCTTTGGTCATGCTTTGCTGGAAAAGCTGGTTCAGCCCCGAAAACCCATCACCGCGCATGTCTACACGACATCATTTACTATAAATAATATAGCTGTCGATTCAATAAAAATGCCGGCTGATACGTGTTTTTATGCTCTTTTGGATGAATTAATCGCTGCCGACCTGTCAGCCGAAAAGTTTGCGACCAAACCGTTTACGCCTTTGCCGGTCTTGGGCATTCCAAGCTGGTGGTCAGCGAATGAAGACCCGGATTTTTACAAGGATGAGGCCGTGTTTCGACGCCCACGCTAAGACATTTGCTGTTACATCTGCCATATCCGCTGCATCCGTTATACCCATAACTTTTATCGGGTTTACGGTAAAAACTTGATTTTTGGCTACTTGCCCCTACTATTCGGCACATCGGTTGCACAACTTCTTAAGCTCAGCCTTTTTTGAAAGAATCCATGAAACGTATTTTTCTGTTTATTTTGACCAACCTGGCCGTGATGGTCGTTTTGGGTCTGATCACGAGTATTTTTGGTTTGAACCGCTTTATTGGCCCGAATGGTGTGGCTTTGGGCCCACTTTTGGGCTTTTCGTTGGTGATGGGTTTTGGCGGCGCAATTATTTCGTTGCTGATCAGTAAACCCGTCGCCAAATGGAGCCAAGGCGTACGCATCATCAACGAGCCGCAAAACGCCGATGAAGCCTGGATTGTGCAAACCGTACGTCAATTTGCCGACAAAGCCGGTATTGGCATGCCTGAAGTCGGTATTTATGAGGGCGAGCCCAATGCTTTTGCGACCGGTGCATTTAAAAACTCGGCGTTGGTCGCCGTATCGACTGGTTTGCTGCAAGGCATGACCAAGGAAGAGGTCGAGGCCGTGATCGGCCACGAAATCGCCCACGTTGCTAACGGCGACATGGTCACCATGACCTTGATTCAGGGTGTGATGAACACCTTTGTGGTGTTTGCCAGCCGCGTGATCGGCTCTTTGGTGGATGGTGCACTGCGCAAAGGCAATGACAGTTCCGGTCCCGGCATTGGTTACATCGTCACCACCTTGGTGCTGGACATCGTTTTCGGCTTTTTGGCCAGCATGGTTGTGGCTTGGTTCTCGCGCCACCGCGAGTTCCGTGCTGATGCGGGTGCCGCCAAGTTGATGGGGCGCAGCCAGCCGATGATCCATGCGTTACAGCGCTTGGGTGGCATGACACCGGGTGAATTGCCAAAAAGCATGGCGGCGATGGGTATTGGCGGTAGCATGGGCGCCTTGTTCAGCACCCACCCACCGATGGAAGAGCGCATTGCGGCGCTTCAAAACCCACAAGCCTAATCCACAAGCTTGAAAAAAATTAAGGCGTGCCGAGCAAGCTTTTAGCCACTGCCTCAGCCACTTTGATGCCATCCACGCCGGCGGACAAAATGCCGCCCGCGTAACTGGCACCTTCACCTGCAGGAAACAAGCCCAGCACGTTCAAACTCTGAAAATCATCGCCACGTGTCATTTTGATAGGTGATGAAGTACGCGTCTCCACACCCGTCAGCACGGCATCTGGCAAGTCAAATCCTTTGATTTTTTTGCCGAAAGCGGGAATCGCCTCCCTTATCGCCTCAATCGCATAGCTGGGCAAAGCTTGCGCCAAGTCACCCAATTTGACACCTGGTTTGTACGATGGCTCCACGCTACCTAGAGCCGTTGATGCCGTACCTTTGACAAAATCGCCCACCAGTTGCCCAGGCGCTTCGTAGGTTTCGCCGCCCAAAACATAAGCATTTGATTCCAGCGTGCGCTGCAATGCCATGCCAGCCAGCGGATGTTTGGATGGAAAGTCTTCTGGGGTGATGCCCACCACAATCCCTGCATTGGCGTTGCGTTCGTTGCGTGAATACTGGCTCATCCCGTTGGTGACCACCCGCCCCACTTCACTGGTTGCGGCCACCACCGTGCCACCCGGGCACATGCAAAAGCTGTAGACAGCACGGCCGTTTTTAGCATGGTGCACTAGTTTGTAATCGGCTGCGCCCAGGAGTGGATGCCCCGCGTGACGACCCCAACGGGCACGGTCAATCAAGCTTTGCGGGTGTTCGATGCGAAAAC
>JAYVSU010000106.1:0-2963 GCA_043775055.1 Polaromonas sp. | reverse complement strand
AAACAGATTTTAGGGTGTAACCTAAAAAATGTCAGTTGAGCACTAAAAACAGAGCGGCTTTGGCTTCCAAATACCGCCCTGTGGTTAGTCTATCGTTTTCCGATAGTTACTCACTTACTTTCTCTCACTTACTCACTTACTCTCTCACTACTTACTCTCTCACTTACTCATATTCCTACTCATATTCCTACTCATATTTACTGAGACCTTGGCTTATGCATGCAGGACTAGGGACAGCTTATGGCGTAGGGCGGTTGTGGTCTGTTGGCTGACGCACATAACCGTAAATCTACGGTTTTCCGCAACTCAATGCCCATGTGCCAGGCCACTAGCCAGCGTGACCATGACGATGCCAGCAGCCAGCCAAAAAATCTGCGCCGCTGTTTGTTTGAAGCTGAGGCGTTTTTGGAGTTGGGGAATCAAGTCTGCCAGGGCCACGTAGATGAAGCTGCTGCTGACGATGACCAAGAAGTACGGCAAGTAGTCTTGCAACTGGTTGACCAGCCAGTAACCCAGCAGCCCGCCCAACGTGGTGACGGAGCCGGCGAGCGAGACTTTGATGAGGGCGATGCGCTTGTTGCTGCTGCTTTGGTTGAGCACCACCAAGTCGCCCATGTGGTGCGGGATTTCATGCGCCAGCACGGCCAGCGCGGCGACGATGCCCAGGCGCAGGTCCGCCATGAAGGCGGAGGCGATGAGCACGCCGTCGCCAAAGCAGTGCACGCTGTCACCCGTCAAGAGCGCCCAACTGCCGGGTTTGGGGATGTGGCTGTGCCCGTGGCTGTGGTCGGAACCATGTGCTTGATGAACGGCGCAATCAATGGCGCTGTGTGAAATCAAGGGGGAAAAAGGCAAAACGGGTGCGGCGGCGACGGGGTCATGATGCTCGTGGCCGTGGTGCCAAAGCTCGGCTTTGTCGAGCAAAAAGAAGAAGATCAGCCCCGCCAAGAGGGCGATGAACAGGTCTTTGGCACCGGCTTGGCTCTCAAATGCCTCGGGCAGCAGGTGCATGAAGGCGGTGGCCAAGAGCGCGCCGGCGGCCATGCTGAGCATGTGCTGGGTGTAACGTGCAAATGCGCCAAAACTGAGCGCCGCCGCCAGCCAGACGCTGCCAATACCGGCGGCCAAGGTGGCCAAAATGATTGCAAATAGGGTCATGGATAGTGAAAAAAGGACGTAATTAGACAGTGTAGACGAGCTGTCAAGCCCCCCACCCGCTGCACAGACGGTTCCGCATCAAAATGAGCACGATTCTTACGCAAAATATACCCCCACCAGCATATCCCCTACAATTGACCTAAAACGTAAACAAGAACATTCATAAAGAGAACACCATGGATTTTGGTAAATTTTTTCAAGAATATTGGCCTTTTCTAGTGCTGATTTTGTGGTTTGGCTACAAGTGGTGGAACAGCAAACGGGTTGTGAGCTTGCTGCCTGAACTGCGCAAACAGGGCGCTACCTTGGTTGACGTACGCTCAGCTGCTGAGTTTGCACAAGCCAATGCACCGGGCACGATCAATATCCCGCTTGGCGATTTGGGTCGCAGACTGGCTGAAATACCCAAGTCAGCGCCGGTTGTCTTGTGTTGCGCCAGCGGGTCACGCAGCGGCATGGCAAAGATGGTGTTGATGAAAAATGGCTACACGCGTGTCTACAACATCGGCTCTTGGAGCAAGTTCTTACAGGCTTGAAACGTCGGTTTGAAGCGTCGGCTTGAGGTTTATTTATTGGAATCAAGCGCGTATGCGTTGCGCTAACTGGCTGGCGGTTAAGGTATCAGTTCCAGTTCCTACCCCTTCACTGTTCCATTGGTCAGCCGCTTGTCCATGCCGGAAAACTGCTGAACAAGCCGCTTCAAAAGCCGTTTGACTTTGACCAAGGCCCGCAACCAGCAACGCCCCGACGACGCCAGCCAGCACGTCACCCGTGCCTGCTGTGGCCAGTTTGGCATTACCGCTGGCGTTGATGCAAGGGGTTTGATTGGGCGCTGCAATGACGGAGCCAGCACCTTTGAGGATGACGACGCACTGAAACTGGCTGGCCAACTGCTGCGCGGCCCACAGGCGGTCTGCTTGGACTTGCGCGGTGGTGCAGCCGAGCAAACGCGCGGCTTCTAGCGGGTGTGGGGAGAGGATGGTGGCAAAGCTATGACTTGACCGTGCCGTCAACTGTGCTTGTAACTGGGCGTCTTGGGCGATGGCGTTGAGCGCATCAGCATCTAGCACCAAGAGTTTAGCCAGCGACAAGATGCGCGGCAAGACGTGGCGTACCGCGTCGCCACCACCGCAGCCGCAGACGATGGTTGCGTCGCGCAGATTGACGGCGTCTGGCTGGCGGAACATCAGCTCGGGTTGGAGCGAGTCAACACTTAAACTGCCGCCATCCAATAAAGCGACAAACACCCTTCCCGCACCGGCGTGCAGCGCGGCGCGGGCGGCTAAGAGCGCTGCACCGGTCATGCTGGGTGCGCCGCCGATGACGGCAACGTCGCCAAAGCTGCCTTTGTGGCTGGCGTGGGGGCGCGGTGGGGTACTGGCGCGGTCGTTGCCGACCAGCCAAGCGGTTGGCAAGCTTGAATCTGCAACATCCAAATCATCAAACCAGACCTGCCCCGCAGCGTCTTTGCCTTGCGCGGTGAAGAGGCCGGGCTTCAACGTCAGCAAACTGAGGCAGAAAAGACTGTTTTTAGAGGTATTTTTGGCTGTAGCCGGCGTATTTATTGACTTATTAGCTATGTTATTTATAGTATTTTCAGCGCTAACTTCGACAGGTATGTAGCAACCAGTATCCGCGTTCAAACCACTGGGCACGTCAACGCATAGCACGGTGGCAGCGCTGCGGTGCATGTGGGCCAAATGCGCCGCGATGGTTCCAGCCACGGGTTTGGAGACACCAATCCCTAGCAAAGCGTCGATCGCTAAATCGCACTGCGCGGGTGGCTCGGTGACGATGCTGACGCC
>JAYVSU010000105.1:0-9199 GCA_043775055.1 Polaromonas sp. | reverse complement strand
CCGGCTGACAAGTGGCTCAGCACCTTAAAAGCCAAAGACAGCAAAAAAGCAGCATCCGAACCCGCCAGTGCCGTGGTTCAAGCTTTTCATGTCGCCTATTGGGACTACATTGGCTGGGTAGACCGCTTTGCCACGCCAGCGCATACCCAGCGGCAGCGTCAAATTGCTTCATGGAACCGCCAAAATGGCGTTTATACGCCTCAAATAGTGCTGAACGGACAAGATTGGCGCGGTTGGGGTGGGTTTGCGGGTTTGAATACAGCGGTCCCCACTTCTCAACAATTGGCGAGTAGCAGCATCAATTTGCAGCAAATTGGCACCGATCAGTTTGAAGCGACCGTGACGCCCGTTGCCAATGCTGCTGTGAACACTGCGCCAGAGAAGTCAGAAAGATGGTCTGCCTATTGGACAGTCACCGAGCATAGCCACAGCTCCAAGGTCAAAGCGGGTGAAAACAATGGCGAGTTACTGCTGCACGACTACGTGGTGCGCCAGTACACCCCCGTTGGCGACTATGCAGCCAACGCACCGCACAAACTCAGCTTGCGCAGTTTGGCGGCCACACCAGGCCATGCGCGGAACATCAATTTGGTGGTTTTTGACCCAAAAACTGGCAAAACCATTCAAGCTGTGTCAGCCAACTGCTCGTCTTAAGCGTAAAAATTACCCGTTCTCTTGAAACGATATGGCGCCTCGCTTACGATGGCGTCATGTCACATTCAAACACGTTTTTTTCGATCAATCGACCGAGTCGCGGCAGACTGGTGATAGCGACTGCTGCCATCGCTGCTGCATTGGCGGTAACGGCTTGCAACACCACCGACCGCGTACAAGAATCCAACTACCCCATTTTGAATTCTGTCGCCATGGTGGAAGTGCCTCGCTACTTAGGCACTTGGTACCAGCAGGCTTTGATTCCCAACAAATTCCAAGCCGTTTGCGCCACCGACACGCGTGCAACGTATCTGCGCGATGGCGATGGCCTGGTCGTCGTCAACCAATGCCGTCGCGCCGATGGCACGGTGGAAACGGCCAAAGGTGTCGCCAAAATTGTAGAAGGCAGCAACAACGCGAAACTCCGTGTCAGCTTTTTCCGTCCGTTTTATGGTGACTATTGGGTCTTAGCCTTAGACCCCAGCTACAACTGGGTACTGGTAGGCGAGCCAAAGCGGGAATTTGGTTGGATTCTGTCGCGTGAAGCCAAGTTAGATGAAACCACACTGAATCAAATCTTAGACCGCGCCGTTACTTTGGGCTATGAAAGAGCTGCCTTCAAACGCAGTTTGCAAATAGCTGGCAATTAACCCTCAATTCGCTTGCCGCATGAAAAAGCCCTGTAATTCAATCGGTTACAGAGCTTTTTACACCCGCAGCCATTTAGCCAGCAACAAGCCTGCGACTGAGGCCGTGACAAAAACCACGGCGTCTAAGCCGCCAGAGAGCAATGACGCAAAAGACGGGCCTGGGCAATAGCCCGCCAAACCCCAACCACTACCAAAAAGTACAGCACCGGCGACCAGTCTGACGTCAAAATCACGCTCAGTAGGGATTTCAAAATGCGTCGCTGCCCACGGTTTGTTGCCAGACTTGGGTGTCACGGCAAAGGCGATCAAGGTAATCATCAAAGCGCCACCCATGACAAAGGCTAGGCTGGCATCCCACGCGCCAAAACGCTCTGGTGCAAAAATGCCGCCAAAATTGAGAAAAGCCATCACTTTGCTGGGTTGCGTCATGCCTGAGACCATCAAACCCGTTGCAAACAAGGCACCTGAAGCCAGGCCAAAAGCAATTTTTTTGATCACATTAGGCTCCAGCCGGCGTGTTGCTTAACAAACGCACTACAAAAACAGTAGCAGCACCTGCACTCATGAAAACCACCGTCGCCAAAATGGAGCGCCTTGAGCGCCGCCCGATGCCACACACCCCGTGACCACTGGTACAGCCGGAGCCCAAAACGGTACCAAAACCAACCAGCAAACCTGCAGCAATCAAGAGCGGCCATGGACGTGTTGCGATGGAAGGCGTTTGCATCAGGCTTGCGACCAAACCGCCAACACCGATCAAGCCCGTCAAAAAGGCCCAACGCCAAACCCGCTCGCCTGCTGGCGCAGCGGGCATAGGCAACAAAGCACCAACAACGATACCGGTAATGCCGGCTACGCGACCCAAGGAGGCAAGCAAGAGCCAACTGGCTAAACCAATCATGATGCCGCCCACAGAAGCTTGTGCAAATGGATGCCAAAAAACCTGAGTTAAATTCATAGATAAACCTTGTGTTGTCTTGAAGCGTAAATTTTTTGCCTTCAAACGGAAAGTGTAAGTATCTCGCATTGGTATTAAACTTTATATCTGTACAAAAACTCTCAGTTCAAACAACACATCTTGAGCCGCAGGAACCTCCATGAACCCGATCCAACTCTTTGACACTGCCTCCAGCACCTACACCTACGTTCTGTTTGATGAAAACTCGACCGACTACCCTCGCCCCGCACTCATCATTGACCCAGTGGACGAGCAGCTAGAACGTGATTTGGGCGTTTTACGCCACTATGGTCTCAAACTCGTCTGGGCGATTGAAACCCACGCCCATGCAGACCACATCACCAGCGCTGGCTTGCTGGCGGAGCATACCGGTGCCAAAACTGCCGCACCAGACGCCTGCGGCATCAGCACCGCCAGCCGTCAGCTTCAAGATGGCGATGTGTTGAGCTTTGGTAGCCAAAGCCTCACTGCCCTGCACACACCCGGTCACACCGCAGGCAGCATGAGTTTTGTATGGAGGCGTGGTGGAAGTGACAGTGCTAAAAACGATGAAGTTCACGCTTTCACCGGAGATACTTTGTTGATCGGTGGCTGCGGTCGCAGTGACTTTCAGTCCGGCAGCTCAGCAGCGCTCTATCACAGCATCACCCAAGTGTTGTTTGCCTTGCCCGACAGCACAACCGTGTGGCCAGGACACGACTACAAAGGTCAAACCCAGTCCACCATTGGCTTAGAGAAAGTCAACAATGCACGCGTTGCGGGGCGCAGCTTGGATGAATTCGTCGCTTTGATGGCTGGGTTGAATTTGCCTAAACCCCGCCGCATGGAAGAAGCTGTTCCAGCCAACCAGCGCTCGGGGCTGGTGCACCCTGTGCGCCATGACTCTGTTGATGCCAGCACGGGCAGGGTCGAACCCACTTTGCTAGCGCGTGACCATGTCCAAGCGGCCACCGGCTACGCGGGCGATGTGACGCCAGAGTTGGCCTACCAGTGGTGGCAAGCTGGCGAAGCGGTGTTGGTCGACATCCGAACCGATGCTGAGCGCGACTGGGTAGGTTTCATCCCCGGTGCCGTGGCCTTGGCTTGGAAGCAATGGCCCGGCATGGCGATGAATCCGCACTATGACGCTGGCGTTTCCGCAGCCGTCCCTGTGGGCAAAAAAGCCGTTTTATTGTGCCGTAGCGGCGTGCGGTCTATAGCGGCCGCCAAACGCGCTACTGAGTTGGGCCTAGAGGCCTACAACATTTTGGAA
Organism: Polaromonas sp.; assembly: GCA_043775055.1. Taxonomy (GTDB): domain Bacteria; phylum Pseudomonadota; class Gammaproteobacteria; order Burkholderiales; family Burkholderiaceae_C; genus Aalborgiella. The sequence continues at coordinate 5,685 of JAYVSU010000105.1, read as the reverse complement.
GGTTTTGAGGGCGACCCCGATGCACATGCCCAGCGCGGGCGCCTAGGCGGCTGGCGCTTTCAGGGTTTGCCTTGGCGACAAAATTGAAGCTGCGATTCGGTTGATTAAATTTAACCACAGCCAAGTTACGAGGCTGTAAAAAGCTTTTGATGGGGTCAACAGCGTTGATCGATGAAACCACACTGAAATCAGATCTTAGACCGTGCAGCGGCGCTGGGGTATGACCGATCCGTATTCAAACGAAGCCTACAAATGGCGGGTAATTAATCCTCAATGCGTTCACCTCTCAAAGCAAAAGCCCTGTAACTCAATGAGTTGAAAGGCTTTTTACTAAGATGCTGCTATTGAATCAGCATCAACCATTTGGCAGTTAATCTTTGCCATGCTTGCCATGCTTGCCGTGATTTTCCTTGTTACCGTGGTTTCCACGATTGCCATGCTTCTCCTGGCCAAAATGGTTGCCATTGTCATGGCGCTGTGGTGGCCTTACATATCGTGGCTGCACAGGCATCACTTGCACATCACGCTCCCAACGACCTGGGTTGCGGTAATAAGATTGGCCGCGCCGCTCCCAACGATCAGGCGCCCAGACATAACCGACGCGCTGAACAACCGTGCGGCCACGAATCCACACATAGCGATCATTGTGCCAAGCCCAGTGACCCGGCACCCAGACATAACCACGCGGGATGTTGGGCTGCACCTCATATTGCAAGGCTGGCGGCGCAATACCAATATTGAGGTACACCTGCGCTACAGCGGGTACCGCCGAAGCACTGGCGAGCACCAACACAGACAGCGATAGATTTCGAACAATTTTATTCAGCGTCATAGCTCACTCCTGTAGTTGACAAACACTGTCCTATGCTAGTGCGCCGCCAGCATAGACACCGTGCGTTGGCGCACACAGTGAAAAAAAACAACGCTAAAAAACATAAAACAGCGCTATGCGCGCCAACGCACTGAATGAATGGTTTCGCTTCGTTAATCTTAGCTTTCAATCAAACAGGAGCATTTCATGACTTACTCAAAATTTCTAGCCGCAACCGCTGTCACCCTCGCTTTGGGTGGCTGCATTTCATTCGGCGGCTCTACCGGCCCACAAGGTGCCCCAGGCTAGACTGGGGCAACAGGAGCCACGGGTTACACCGGTGCGACCGGTAATACGGGAGCGACAGGTGCCACGGGCTACACCGGTGCAACGGGCAATACAGGCGCTAAAGGCAGCTCTGCAAACGGTGCGATACTGATCGTGCCTGCTCAGTAAAACCGTGAATATCAATAGGTCAATCAAGATTTGTCCGTAAAAAAAGCCCAAAAGCAATTCAGCTTTTGGGCTTTTTCATCTTTGGCGGAGAAGGCGGGATTGTAATGACCTTCTCCGCCAAGCTATATAGAACGGGGCTTCAGTGCTTTTTTGGTTAAAAAAGTAGTGTTTCACATAAGTGTAGCAGGAAGTGTTGCACTTCGTCGGGCTTTCACAGACTTAAAAAAACTTTGCCTTGAATTTAATGAATGCTCTTCTAAACCGTACGCGAACGGTTTGCCTTGGTGTTGCCTCTCACTCGTTGAGGTTTAAATTTTTCAAAAAGTAGGGGTTCGCTGATAATTGAAAATACAGAGTGTGAGCTCACAAATTCCTGCTCAATCCTGTCCAGCGCGTGAAGCAAACTTTCCTGCTCAAACCATTCCAGCATTTCGGTGTGTTCTTTTAAAAGCCCAAAATGTCGCAAAATTGATGGCTCAGGGTAAATTGTTATCTCTTTGCCGTTTGCGTCGGTAATGAGAAGCATCGGTTGATTTTTTAACAAAATGAGTTTTGCTTTAGCGCCTGCGCTAAATGTTGAATGTATTGGCTTCATAGTGGTTGTCCTCATCTAAATTTAGGTCGCGGTGCGGTAGGCTTGTTATGTTGTATTGGCATAGTCTTTGAACTGGCAAAACTTCTTTCAACGCTTCGTGATGAAGGTGTAAATTTTTGGTAATTGAGTTCCAAGCCACCTTGTGGCACTTGCTGAAATAACTCAGTCAATAAATAATCATTTGTTGGAATACTGATAAATTTTGCAAGTGAACGTTCAATATTCTGCAATTCTTGTGTGTCGCTCCTCAAGCGTTCAACCTCAGCTATGCGAGCTTGTCGCTTATCTTCATAAATTGAAGTGGAAAATGGCAGTGCTTGTCCAATTTTCTGCTCTCCTGTATTTGGCGGCGTGTAGTCAGGGCATAGCCTACGAATAAGCGCCAGATATTGGCGTTTAGCGCCCTCTAGCCACTGCTTGCTTTTAGCACCACTAAAAGCCTTCTCCTTGGCGTTCTTACGGCTAAAGTAAGTATCTGCTGGCATAGCAGATTGCCCTCTCTCTGTAAACATTAGATGTGCATGAGGGTTGTGCCCATTAAGCGGAATGTGAACTGCGAGGCGATAAGCATGTCTGTCGCCTAAAAGTGTTTGCGTAAACTCCTGCGCCCATTGTTCTTTATTAGTAGTTTCATAAGGTATGGCAAAAACAATACTTCTAAAACTGCGTCCATTGGCGCGTTCGTTTTCGTCAGCCTTTGTAAAAAAGTCATCGGCACTTGTTGCCCATAGCGGCAAATTTTTGTCAATGACAAATTGCACCTCTGTTTTGTCTTTGTATTTAGCAAGTCCTGCGATGTATAGAGCATGGCTTTGTCCTGCTCTTTTACAAGCTAGTCCTGTTCTTGTGCGCAAATAAAATGTTGCCATATTTCAAGTTAGTAAATTTTTGGAACAAAAGCAAGGGCTACAGACTCGATTTTGAAAATATATTTGAAGGGGTTTTAGGGCATGCCCTAACGCAATGAGTTTCGTTTTTAGCGAAGCAAAAAACAAACTCGTATTGCGCATAGTGAATACTATGTCTTTGCCTGCACCACTTGATATGCAAGGTGGTGCAGTCTCGGCGCGTCAATCTTTCGCCTGAAGCGACAGCACAGAGCGGAAGTTTGACAAGCGCCCCTGCCTCACATAGTTTTATTCTTTTAGGAGATTAAAACTATGTCTACCGTAGAGGAACTCACAGCACGAAAGGCTGTGCTAGAAAAGCGCATTGCTAAAATGAAAGCACTACAAAATGAAAACAAGCGGCGCGCTGACTTGCATTTGAAAGCCTCGCTTGGCGGGGCTGTTTTGATAGCGCTTGAAAATCCGCAACTGCCCGCAACTATCAAAACCTATCTTCTCAAAACTGCTGAAAATGGCGTACAAAAGTCAGGATTTGCACGCATAAAATTTGAAGGATTGAAAGTAAAACATATCCCTCAGTATCAAGCTATCGCGTCTCAAGCCGCGATTTTGTAATGAGGCTCTTGCGGGAATGCTTGCTCTTGAACCGCAATTACTGGATTTTCCCTGCCTTGGTTAACAAATTCAAGTATTGCTCTGGCTTCTCTTATGTCTCGAACGGGGCAATACTGCGCTACTTCACGCGGACCAAATTTTTTCTTTTTCTTGATAAATTCGTCTTGCTTTGCTTCTACTTTTTGAATTAGCTTTGCCAAAGCGGAATAATTGTATTTTTCAAGTAATTTATTCAAATCCACAAGATGCAATTCAATCAATCGCATAGCCCAGCCAACATCTTCTCTAGTGATGACGTTGCTAGGGTTCCCATGTATGACATGATAAATGTGCATGTACTTGAAGGAACGAAACATTAGACGGCGATAAAAACTTTCCGAAACTTCGTGCTTTAACAATGATTGAAACCCTTGCTCGTAAGCTGTAAATGCATCATCGGACAATATATAATTTTTATGGATGGGAGTGTTCGCAATGGTCGCAAATGCTTTTAAAAGCTCTGCTTGTATTAAGTCTTCATCAAACCAAGGATACTGTTCAAATGGTCGGTCTCCATCAGCTTCAGCTAATAGGTAAGCAAAACGCTGTGCGAAGCCATCGGTGAAGCTTTCTTCACTGATTTTCTTCAAATAGCTGTCCAAAGTATTGACCCCTAAAATTGATAGCACTGGCTTTTCAATTTCAATAGTTTCAAGTTTGGTCTTACGTTGGATAGGGTTGCCATCATATGTTTTTAGTAAGTATTCTTTGCATTGCGCTAGTGGACTTCCTATCTGTTCCACTTGCCCCAAAAATTGAGCAAATTCGTCGGCAAACCACAGGCATTTATTCTTGTCGCTTAGCTCTTGGATATATGCGGCTGCGCTGGCTACAGCATCAAATTCGGCCCTGACGTTCAAGGTTTGTATACTGGCTGTTTGCAATTGACTAAAAGCAAAAGTTTTGCCAGCACCCGACGATGCAAGGGCAATAGTCCACAAATCAGGATTGATTTTTTTGCCTCGCACTTCAATGACGGAATTTTGCTTCATCAGCCAAGTGCTTACGAGATGCAAGAACCCTATCATTGGTAATTGAAGGGGAACGTTGGTATGCTCTTTTATTGCTTCAACTGCTAAGCTAAGCGGGCTATGCGGTTTAATGCAGGATAGAGTTTTGAAAGAATTTTTATTGCTTGAACCCGCTAAAAAAAATTTTGTGAATTCCTGCGCACTTAAGCGGTCAAAGCATGGTCGTGGTGGTTTGAGTTTTGGCATCTGTAGTCCTTTGTTGATTAATGAACTACAAAGATATGGCTACGAAAAATTCCTGTCAAATTTTCCGAAGTGATTTTTGAAAATAATTTAAATCTGTATTTATGAGTTAAGTTTTAAATTCAAATACACTTTATGGGTGGTGGGCACGCCAACAACTACAAAACAAACTTGCAACCATTGGAAAGCCTTACAAAATAAAGGTTTCAGGCTGTTTTGGGTGTTTCAATTTGGTTTCTACAAACCTTCTACAAACTTTCCCGAGAATTTCCTTAAATATATGAAACGTGTTATCAATTACAAAATTTGTAATTCCTCTATTGAAGTTGTGAATGACGATGCCGTTCGCTTTTTCTAGCTTTTTTGACTTGGTTTTTACTAAGTAAATTTTATACAACTTCTCAATATCAATTAAGGCTAGAGCGAATACATTTGCATTTGGTTTCACTGTTGAATTGTTTATTTTGGTCATATAAAGTTTCACATTCAAGCGATAGCTTTAATCAAGTCATCGGCTTTCACTGCTAACTTATAGCCTACACCTGTTTGCAGGTCAGCAAAAAATCTACTGCCTAACTGTATCTTTAATTTTTCTTCGCCACGCAATTTCTCTGGGATGAGTGTGCCTTTTGTTTCCACTACAAAGTAGAGCCTGTTTTCACGCTCTAGAACTACTGCCCAGTCTGGCGAATAGCTTCCAATAGGTGTAGGGATTTTGAAGCCTCGCGGTATTTTGAAAAAGTATTTCACCTCTTCGCTGGCTTCACAGTCTCTCGCAAAGCCTTTTTCATAACTACTATCGCTTGAAATATGGTAGTGGTCAAAAGGGGTTTTGTCCTGTGCGTCTTCGCTTACTTCTAAAACCAAGTCTTGCAAAATTTCACCCAGCTCATCTGAGAAGAGTTTTTGCGAGTAAGACAAGTCCCATGCAGAACCTCTTTCATACTTAATTCCGCCCTCTAGCAATAATTCATTTCTTGCACGCTCAAACACAGCTACTGTATATTCCAAAAAGCGTTGAGGATTTAGCATCAACTCATTTATTCGCCCAGATTGTTTAATTAATGACACAACTGCAAGTCTTGATACATTAACGCGGCTTTGAAT
>JAYVSU010000104.1:0-3591 GCA_043775055.1 Polaromonas sp. | reverse complement strand
TCGTCTGCCGCTTTGGTCACAACGTTGCGAACAATCCGCCCATAGCCGGTTGGATCGGTAAAATCAATTGTCAACAAAGCCAATTTGTCACCGCCCGATTGCGCAATCAAGCGTTGCAAGGTGTCTGCTTGCGTCAAAGGCACGTCGCCACTGAGCACCAAAACCACACCATCATCTTCTAAAAGTGGCACCGCCTGCTGAACAGCATGCCCGGTGCCCAATTGTGGCTCTTGAAGTGCATATTTAATGATTAAATTGGCTGTAGCCGGCGTATTTATTGATTTATTAGCTATTAAATCAATAGCATTTTTAACTTCTTGGGCACCATGACCTGTGATAACCACCGCACTTCGGGCATGCAGCTGAGAAGCGGTATCAAGTACATGGTGCAACAAAGCCCGACCGCCTAGGCGGTGCAAGACCTTGGGCAAGCTGCTTTTCATACGCGTACCTTTACCTGCGGCCATGATGACCACGTCGAGGGGATAACTAATCATGAATTTAAACCATCCACTGCTTGAAACAGCGCCTGCCGCGCTTGGCTGATGATTTGACCTTTCCAGGCATCGGTATCCGTGTAAAAAGCATCTAGCATGTCTTGTTTTATTTGTTTGGTCAGTTCTGGTGATGCTTCTGGGTGGAAGTGCAGCCAATTCTCAGCGAACATTGCCATAAACACATCCATTGGAGACTTGGTGCCATATTCCATGGCAATGCCCGTGTATTCAGCGTTGGGGAACTCATCGTATGCGGCGCTCCACATCAGACCCGTCAACTTGGCTGAAGTTGAGCTTCCATCAAAAAAGGAGGTAATGGGTGTTTGGTATTTACCATCTGCACCCTTCACGCCGCCCCACCACTTCTGCGTGCGTGCAAGTGCCACTGGATCATCTTTGCTCGCAAAAATACGCTCCCCCAAGCCATTGGGGCCTAAACCTGTGTGCAAATCTATCCAACCGACACGCTTGACGCCGCCGTTGGTAGCTCCGTCTTGTTGAGACAAGACTTTGCGCAAAGTTAAATTGCTCCAAGTTGCCTCCGTGCCACCGAAGTACATACCCAAGGGAAATTCATACTGCCCGCCAGAAACCGCTGACTGAAACGCAAACATGCCTTTTGTCGCTATGTAATCTTGCTGCTTGGCTAAATCACTGGCAGATGGTGGCCACGTGTTTGGCAGCAGCATATCGCTGACCTCGCGGTAGCCGGGATTGACGGGCAATGGCTTGCTAAAGTCTTGAAAATTACGGTTCAAATCCACGTTTTCGTGTGTGACACGTCGTTTGTGTGAGAAGCCATACGGGTTAAGCGCGTGGATGTACATCACAGTCACGCCGTTATCGCGCGCTTTTGCCAGCCATTCATCATCATGCAGCGCAAAAACTTGCACGCCTGAGCCGCAGTAACCTTCTACGCCGTGGCACGCACTGCTCAAAATAAGCAATTTATCTGACGCCACGCCCGAAGCTGGCAAAGCCACAGCGACATCCATCGCCAAGGTTTCACCATCCACACCAAGCAAGGGGTGGTTATGCGATTCTATTTGCAGGCCCGCTGTGGCGGCACCTTCTAAAAATTTAACCCGCGCTTTGGCGTAGCTTGGAGAAAAAGCATCGACGAGGTGCATCATTTCAACCACTCCTCAACCAAACGCACCCAGTAAGTCGCACCGAGCGGGATCAAATCATCATTAAAGTCATAGCTCGGGTTGTGCAGCATGCAAGGGCCACCGCCATGACCGATTTCACGGTGGTCTCCCTCGCCATTGGCGATAAAGCAATAGGCACCGGGCTTGGCCATCAGCATGTAGGCAAAATCTTCTGCTCCCATGGTCGGCTCTTGTTCCAACACGTTGTCAGCCCCCACAATGTCACCCATGATTTTGGCGGCAAACAAGGCCTCAGCGTTTGAATTGATGGTCGGCGGGTAATTGCGCTCAAACTCAAAGTCACAGGTCACGCCATATGCCGCGCTGGTGTGTTCGGCAATTTCACGCATGCGTTGCTCAATCATGTCCAGCACCTCAATGGTGAAGGTGCGCACCGTGCCTTGAATTTCAACACTGTCTGGAATCACATTGGTGGCTTCGCCTGCGTGAATCATGGTGACGGAAATCACGCCAGCATCAATCGGTTTTTTGTTGCGGCTGATGATGGTTTGGAAAGCCTGCACCATTTGGCAAGCCACCGGCACGGGGTCCAAGCTGTTGTGCGGCAATGCGGCATGCCCACCTTTGCCATGGATGACGATTTTGAACTCATTGCTTGACGCCATCACGGGGCCAGGGCTGACGGCAAATTTACCTACCGCCATCCCAGGCCAGTTGTGCATGCCAAACACCGCTTGCATTGGGAACTTGTCAAACAAACCGTCTTTGATCATCTCGCGTGCACCGCCACCGCCTTCTTCAGCCGGTTGGAAAATCACGTATACCGTGCCATCAAAATTGCGCTGTGTTGAAAAATGCTGCGCCGCGGCTAAGAGCATCGCGGTGTGGCCATCATGGCCACAAGCGTGCATCTTGCCGGCATTTTTACTGGCATGGGCAAAGGTGTTGTACTCTTGCATGGGCAAGGCATCCATATCTGCACGCAAACCAATGGCGCGGTCAGATGTGCCATGTTTAATGATGCCGACCACACCCGTGGTTCCCATGCCACGATGGATAGGAATACCCCACTCCGTCAATTTAGCCGCCACCAAGTCAGCGGTTTGCACCTCTTTGAAGCAAAGCTCAGGGTTAGCGTGAATTTGACGGCGTACTTGGGCAATACTGGCCGCTTGGGTCGTGATTGAATCGATGATTTTCATGAATGTCTCTGAAAAATATAAAACAAACGAACAAAATTAAGATCTAACAGTTTGCCCCATTTTCATGGCTGTGGCTATCAAGGTGGAGACTTGACTCATATCGCTGGGCACAATCAATGTGGTGGTGGCGTCGCTGGCAACGCGCGCATAGGCCTCCATCGCTTTTTCAGCGACTTTGAGCTGCACTGCTTCGGCGCCGCCGGGTTGTCGAATCGCATTGGCCACGACTTCAATCGCATGTGCATTGGCCTCGGCGACGGCTGTAATGGATGCAGCTTCACCTTGCGCTTTATTAATCACCGCTTGCTTTTCGCCCTCTGAACGGGCAATAAATGCCTCACGCTCTCCCGTAGCGATGTTGATTTGCTCTTGGCGGCGCCCCTCTGAAGCCGCTATCAGCGCGCGCTTACCGCGTTCTGCCGTGATTTGCGCTTGCATAGCATGCAAAATTTCTGCCGGTGGCGTCAAGTCTTTGATCTCATAGCGCAACACCTTGACACCCCAATTCAGCGCCGCTTCATCAATCGCGGCCACCACTTGCGCGTTGATGATCGCACGCTCTTCAAAGGTTTTGTCTAACTCCAATTTACCAATCACACTGCGTAGCGAGGTTTGCGCAAGCTGTGAAATCGCGACGATGTAATTACTAGAGCCATAGCTGGCGCGCATGGCATCCGTCACTTGAAAATACAAAATACCGTCAACTTGCAACTGCGTGTTATCTTTGGTGATACAGACTTGGCTGGCTATATCAAGCGGAATTTCCTTTAATACATGCTT
>JAYVSU010000103.1:0-14200 GCA_043775055.1 Polaromonas sp. | reverse complement strand
AGCAGCTAGCCAAGTGCAAAAAAATGTTCGTCGTGCGCTGAGCGGTACATTGGGTTTGAGCGGTGAGCGCATGAGCCGAGTTGACACGGCTTGGCTGCGCATGGATTCAGCCAGCAACCTGATGATGATTGTGGGGGTGTGGACGCTCAAGCCGCATGTTTCTTATGAAGCTTTGTGCGAGCGGATCACTATCAGTTTGCTCAAATTTCGTCGCTTCAAACAGCGTGTTGTTGAGGACACTGCGGGTGCAACGTGGGTGGATGACAAAAACTTTGACCTGAGTCAACATATCGTTATTGAGAAGCTGGCCAAAATGCCCAAGGGTCAAGAGCAAACAGCATTGCAGGACCGTGTTGCTGAGCTGGCAACGCAGCCACTCAACCCCAAGAGACCCTTATGGCAATTTCACTTGATAGAAGATTATCAAGGTGGTAGCGTTGTGATTTTGCGTATTCACCACTGCATTGCTGACGGCATTGCATTGATTGCGGTCAGCATGTCGATGGTCGATGGTGGTACAAAACCGCCTGAGCGCAAGGTAAAAGCCGAGCGGCGAGGCGGTATCGAAGGCGCTGAAGATTGGTTGGCGGGCACCTTCATGAAGTCGCTGACCCGTATGGCCGTGGGTGCTTTGGGCAAAACTGGCGATGGCGTGGTGGGTTCTTTGGGGCTGTTGGGTGACCCTAAAAAAGGCATGAATGACAGCATCCATGTGGCACAAATGGCTTACCAACTGGCCAGCGATGCAGCAGCCTTGGTGCTGATGTCCGACGATTCTCCCACGCGCCTCAAAGGCACGCCGGGTACACAAAAGCGCGTCGCTTGGTGCCAACCGATTCCTCTGGATGAAGTCAAAGCCGTTGGCAAAGCGCTCAATTGCTCCATCAACGATGTTTTATTGAGCTGCGTGGCTGGCGCGATAGGTGGCTACTTACGTTCGTTTGGCGACAACACCGAGGGCCAAGAAATCCGCGCCATGGTGCCGGTGAACCTACGTCCGCTTGAGCATGCGTATAAATTGGGCAACAATTTCGGCTTAGCGCCTTTGGTTTTACCCATTGGTATTGAAAACCCGATTGAACGCGTTTATGAAGTGCGCCGTCGCATGAACCAACTCAAGGGCAGCATGCAGCCACTTTTGGCATTTGGCATGTTGGCGGTGGCGGGTACGCTCATCAAGCCGGCCCAGGAAGCCATGCTGAACCTGTTTTCTAAAAAAACCACAGCAGTGATGACCAATGTGCCTGGACCGGCTCAAAAACTCAAGTTTTGCGGTTCCACCTTGGAGCAAAGCCTGTTTTGGGTGCCACAAAGTGGCAGCGTCGGGCTGGGCGTGTCGATTTTGAGCTACGGCGGTGGTGTTCAATTTGGCGTTATCAGCGATTCAACACTGTGCCCAGAGCCGCAAAAAATCATCGACGAGTTTGAGCCAGAATTCGCCAAACTCAGTTTGGTGACGTTGATGTTGCCTTGGGGTGACTAAAAACAAGGCGGAAGACTGAAAAAGGGCTGAAAACGACCAAAATAGCAAGAAGCTGACACTGATTACACTAGGGGGTTGTATTTTTTAGTGTTTTTTGAGCTTTTGAGTATCCCTTCCCATGTCTTTTTTAGCTGAAACCCGCCGCCGCCGCACCTTCGCCATCATTTCACACCCTGATGCGGGTAAAACCACGCTGACGGAAAAACTCTTGCTGTTTTCGGGCGCGATTCAGATCGCCGGTTCAGTCAAGGCCCGTAAAGCAACGCGCCACGCCACGTCTGACTGGATGGAGATTGAAAAGCAGCGGGGAATTTCGGTCGCCTCATCGGTGATGCAAATGGTCTACCGCGACCACGTTATTAATTTGCTGGACACACCCGGCCACAAAGACTTCTCGGAAGACACTTACCGCGTGTTGACTGCCGTGGACTCGGCGCTAATGGTGATTGACGCTGCCAACGGCGTTGAGGCGCAAACCCGCCGTTTGATTGAGGTGTGCCGCCAGCGCGATACGCCTATCATCACTTTTGTCAACAAAATGGACAGGGAAGTGCGCGAGCCCTTGGATATTTTGGACGAAATCGAGCGTGAATTAGGTATGCCGTGTGTTCCTATGACTTGGCCGGTTGGGCAAGGCAAATCATTTGGCGGCATTGTCAATTTGCGAACACAGATGATGACTGTTTTTGACGGTGGGAAAGACCGCCGTCCGCAGGATTTTGACGCTATACCGCTTAGCGAACAAGCCGCATTGCTGGCACGCTTTGGCCATGAATGGAGCAGCGCAATGGATAGCATGGAATTGGCAACCGGCGCTTCACCTGCTTGGGATGTGGATGCTTTTTTAGCGGGAAAGCAAACCCCAGTCTTTTTTGGTTCAGGCGTGAATAATTTTGGCGTGATGGAAGTGCTGGATGCTTTGGTCGACTTGGCTCCTAGTCCGGGCAGTCGCACCAGCACCACGTTGGTGAACCGTCAACCTGTCGTCAAAGAGATGAAGCCTGAAGACACAGCCTTCAGCGGCGTGGTCTTCAAAGTGCAGGCCAACATGGACGCCAACCACCGTGACCGCATTGCTTTTGTGCGCATGGCCTCGGGTAAGTACACGCCGGGTATGAAGCTCAAAGTCATGCGCACCGCCAAAGAGCTGCGCCCCACCAGCGTCGTGACCTTCATGAGCCAGCGCCGCGAAGCGGTAGAAGAAGCCTATGCGGGCGACATTGTGGGTTTCACCACCCACGGCGGTGTGCAGCTGGGTGACACCATCACCGATGGCTCTATCAACCTGCAATACACCGGCTTGCCCTTCTTTGCGCCTGAAATGTTCATGACCGTGGTGTTGCGCAACCCGCTGCGCACCAAGCAATTACAGCAAGGCTTGGCGCAATTGGGTGAAGAGGGCGCGATTCAGGTCTTCCGTCCAGAAATTGGCGGCAACATGCTCTTGGGCGCTATTGGGCAGCTTCAGTTTGAGGTTGTGCAGCACCGTTTGAAGGGTGAATACGACGCGGATATTCGCCTAGAAGGCAGCCAGTACACCGGTGCGCGTTGGATCACGGCGGACACACCAGCGGAGTTGCGCGAATTCGTCAACGCTTACCCGCAGCGCTTGGCCAAAGATGCGGCTGACACTTTGGCGTTTTTGTGCACCAGCCCATATGACGTGCGATTGGCGCAAGAGCGCTTCCCGAAGATTCATTTCCACCCGCTGCGCGAACATGCGGGCTTGGCGCTGCAGTCTGCAGGCTAGGCATGCTGCCACTGTCGCATTGGCCACTTGAAGCTCGCCGCAACATCATCGGCGTCTTCACAGACATTGACGACACACTCACGACTAATGGCGCTATCACTGCTGAGGCCTTGCAAGCTTTGACGGCCTTGAAGGTAGCGGGATTGCACGTTATTCCCATCACGGGGCGGCCGGTAGGTTGGAGTGAACCTTTCGCAGTATCGTGGCCCGTCGACGCCATCGTTGCTGAAAACGGTTCTGTTGGATTAATTCCTCAAAAAATTGATAAAAAGCAGCTGGAGCCGGTGTATTTATTCAATAATTTGCTATTAAAAATATATCAACAAAGCGCCAAAATACGTGCCTTAAATTTTTCAAAAATGCAGCAAGTAGCCACCCGTGTGCTGCTAAAAGTGCCAGAAGCCAAACTGTCACAAGACAGTGCGGGGCGTGAGACGGATATGGCGATAGACCACAGCGAGTTCAGTCATTTATCGCTCGAAGCTATTGCCCAAGTGGTGCAAATCATGCAGTCTGAGGGTATGACGGCGACGGTCAGTAGCATCCATGTCAATGGCTGGTATGGGGCGCACAACAAGCTGGAAGGCGCACGTTGGATCGTCCGCGAACTGTTTGGCCGGGATTTGGACGCTGAAATAGACCGCTGGGTTTATGTGGGCGATTCAACCAACGATCAACTGATGTTTGAAGCCTTCAAGCACTCAGTGGGTGTCGCTAATATTCGGCGTTTTGAAGCGCAGTTGCAACATTTGCCGCGCTATATCGCCGATACTGAGCGTGGTGCTGGCTTTGCAGAAGTGGCACGAGCGGTACTTACTGCAGTTGAAATTATTTGAGGATTAGCTATGTTTTTCGCAACAGAAATTGGTACGGTCACCCACGGTATACAGCTGGCCGTTGCGCCTGTTTTTTTGCTGACAGCGGTATCAGGGATGATTGGCACGGTCGCAGGGCGCTTAGCGCGCATCATTGACCGCGCAAGAGTATTGGAGGACCGCATCCAGTCGGCAGTTGACGAGACTACCATGGAGCCTGCGTTTGACGAACTCAAACGCTTGCGGCGCCGTGGGCGACTGGTCAATGGCTGTATCGCTCTGTTAACCTTTTGCGCACTTTTGATTGGTTTTACTATTATGGCGCTCTTTATTGGGGAGACAACTGAGGTACAGAGCTTCCGCTACGCAACCGTGTCCTTTTTGGCTGGAGTCAGTTGCTTCTTATTTGCGTTGCTGTTGTTTTTAACAGAAACGATTTTGTCAACCCAAATGCTCAAATTTGGAAAAACAGAGCGTTTGGCTTTAGCGCGTGCCATCGCTAAAAAGTAGTGATGTCAAAATTTAAAATTTTGCTGTTTACGTCGCTACTTTCGCTACTGCATTGGCCTTCGCTCGCGCAAGATCACCCCGCAGACCAGTGGGAAATTGGTGTTGAAGTGGGCTATTTGACCAAAATCAAACACAATTCTCCTTTAAATTATGTGATTGCGCCCTCTCAAGTGGTATGGCGTAGTCCCGCAGCATTTGATCTCTGGCAGGGTGCGGATGGTGAGCGCTTGGCAGTGCGTAACCGCTTGGTAGCTGTGGGCGAGACCTTTATCAAAGGCCCTGAAGATTACTATGTTGGATTTGCTGCAGCGCCTTCCATCGAGCTGTGGTCAGCAGATAAAAAGAATGCTATCTTTTTTGAAATTGGTGGCGGGATCGGTTTGACCAATTCAAAACATGTTGAAGGTGGACAGGGTCAAAATTTGGCATTCAACTGGTTCACGCAACTTGGCGCTCGCCATCAAATCAACAAGCAATGGGCCGTCACAGCTGGGCGATACTTCACTCACCATTCCAACCGAGGCATGACCAACCCAAACCCCGGCATTGATGTGATTGGTTACAACTTAGGGCTGGTGTGGCAATTCGGGAAATAAATTGTTTTTCATTAAATCGTGTTGGGCAATCGTTGACCAAGGAGTTTTATAAATGGCTTTGTTACCTGATCCACGAAAAAATCATTTGCTGGCAGCTTTGCCTGAGGATGAGTGGCAACGTTGGATGCCGCAGCTAGAAGCGGTGGATCTGTCACTGGGACAGGTACTGTATGAGTCTGGAAAAACACTGAGTCATGTCTATTTCCCGACAACAGCCATCGTGTCTTTGCTCTATGTGATGGAAAACGGAGCCTCAGCGGAGATTGCAGTAGTTGGCAACGAGGGCGTTGTGGGGATTTCATTGTTTATGGGCGGAGAGTCGACGCGTAGCCGTGCCGTGGTACAAAGTGCGGGCAAGGGCTTTCTTTTGCATGCTCAATGGATGAAGGACGAATTCAACCGCGCTGGTACAGCTATGCATTTGTTACTGCGCTATACACAAGCGCTGATCACGCAAATGGCGCAAACGGCTGTTTGTAACCGGCACCATTCTTTAGATCAGCAACTCTGCCGCTGGTTGTTGGTCAGCTTAGACCGTCTTCAAGGCGTGGATTTGGTGATGACGCAAGAATTGATTGCCAACATGTTGGGTGTGCGACGAGAGGGCGTCACTGAGGCTGCGCATAAATTGCAAGAGGCTGGATTGATTCGGTACGCGCGTGGTCGCATCACGGTGTTGGACAGAGCTGGTATTGAGGCGCGCAGCTGCGAATGCTATGGCGTCGTCAAAAAAGAATATGACCGTTTGTTACCGCAAGAGCCAACGACCTAATTAAGTAGTCTACCCGTTTTGGGTTCAATACTTAAATCGAGCATGTAGGTTCAATCTGACATTCAGATGCTGTTACCGCCTATACATAAAAAGCTCAGCAGATAGGAAGATGAAGACTCTTATAAAGCAAGTAGAGTCTTATGAATACAGCAGCGACAAACCAAGCGCACCCAGGTCAAAACCAGTTATTGGCTTCATTGCCAGAGGCTGAAAATGAGCGCTGGATGCCGTACTTGGAATTGGTGCACTTATCGCTTGGTCAAGTGTTAAGTGAGTCTGGTTCGGCTCCAGAATACGTTTATTTCCCAACCAGTGCCATCGTTTCTTTGCTGTACCTGACCGAGGATGGCGAATCGTCTGAAATTGCCGTTGTTGGAAACGACGGTGTGGTGGGGATTTCTTTGTTCATGGGGGGTAACGCAACACCCAGTCAAGCTGTCGTACAAAGCGCTGGTCAAGGCTATCGATTACGCGCCCACTTATTGAAAAACGAAGTAGCACTCGCTGGCCCCGTCTTGCACACGATGTTGCGTTATACCCAGGCCATGATGGCGCAGGTGGCACGAACAGCTGCTTGCAACCGTTATCACTCGATTGATCAGTTAATGTGCCGTCGCTTGCTGATGGGTTTAGATCGTTTGCCGTCCGACGTATTGACCATGACGCAAGAACTGATGGCAAATTTGCTCGGAGTGCGCCGTGAAGGTGTGACAGCTGCCGCTCTCAAGCTGCAGCAAGCCGGCGTGATCAGCTACAAGCGCGGTCAAATTATTGTCTTGGACAGAAAACAGCTAGAACAACGCACTCAAGATTGTTTTGCAGATGCCAAAAAAAGTGCACGTCGATTTGTTCCTATGCAGATACCTATGGCGATGCATGTACCCATGTTGAGTTGAGCCGCAGTTGGAAGATGCAAATCTATCCAAGATTTTTTAATTTTTAAAAGGACTTTTTATGAACCACTCCATACTTATTTTAGCTACCGTTGCAGTACTCGGACTAAGCGCTTGTGACCGTCCTACCGTGATCGTTCCTGCTGTACCTGTTGTCGTTCCTGGACCTGCAGGCCCACAAGGCGCAGCAGGCAGTGATGGTGCTAAAGGCGCTACCGGTAGCCAAGGTTACACGGGTAATCAAGGCAATGACGGCGCCAAAGGAGCAACTGGCACACAGGGCAATACGGGTAGCCAAGGTGAAACGGGTACACAGGGCAATCAAGGCAACCAAGGTGATACAGGCAAAACCGGAAAAACAGGTAACACAGGTAACACAGCCATCGTCGTCGTACCAGTTGAACCTGCCAAATAAATCTTTGCGTTAAAACTAGAGGAGAAACGTATGAGTTTAGGAACCATCTTGTTGATTATTTTGATTTTGATTTTGATGTTGATTGGCGCAGTGCCCAGCTGGCCACATAGTAAAAGTTGGGGGTATGGTCCCAGTGGTGGCCTTGGTTTGGTGCTGATTGTCGTCATCGTGCTGTTGCTGATGGGACGACTTTAAAATTTATGCTTAGCCAGCTTCACCAACCCAACGCGCCATGCTTGCATGGTGGGATAATACGTGGGTGAAGCTCGCTAGGCCGTCGCTGGTGCAATTTGGGAAACCAAGCACTGGAGGAACGTCCGGACTGCAAAGGGCAGCGTAGCAGCTAACGGCTGTCCACTGAAAGTCGCAAGGTGCAAGCTTTGAGATATAAGGTGAGGATTAGAGCAACAGAGACGAGTCGGTTTGGGGTAACTCAACCAGGTGAAACGGGCAATCTCTACGCGCAGCAATACCAAATAGGCCAGTGTCGATGTGGCTCCGCAGAGCTGGCGGGTAGGTAGCACCGAGCTTTGGGGTGACTCAAGGCCCAGATGAATGACGGTCACAGCGCGGCTTTTAAGTCGCACTGCACAAAATCCGGCGTATCGGCGAGCTTCACACTTTTATTGCGAACCATTCTCAATAAAACTACCAATCATAGTAAATCAATAGCCAAAGTCTATCTGGGCGATTGAATCAGCCTATTAGCTCTCAATCTTTAAGGCGGCTACCATCGGTGGGTCTTTGGCAAATTCTTGCTAAAGCGATTTTTTTGCACAAATGCAAAAAATCAGAAATATCAACCCATTAGGAGATTTCCATGGCAGCACTCAAAGGCTCAAAAACGGAAGACAACTTGAAAGCCGCCTTCGCAGGCGAGTCACAGGCTAACCGTCGCTATTTGTATTTCGCGAACAAGGCTGACATTGAAGGCCAGCCAGACGTAGCGGCGCTGTTCCGCTCTACCGCTGAAGGCGAAACCGGCCACGCGCACGGACACTTAGAGTGGCTGGAGCAGTGCGGCGACCCAGCCACCGGCATGCCTTTCGGCGCTACCCGTGACAACCTGAAGTCCGCAGTTGCAGGCGAAACCCATGAGTACACCGATATGTACCCTGGGATGGCCAAAACAGCGCGTACTGAAGGACATGATGAAGTGGCTGATTGGTTCGAAACTTTGGCCAAAGCCGAGCGTTCACACGCTAACCGCTACGCCAAGGCGTTGGCTGAATTGGTGGATTAATTTAGTCGATTGATCGTTGATCAAAACTTGATTCTTCATTGAATTTTGTGTGTTGGATGTTCTTCGGAGTATCCAATGCACAGTATTTAACAAGGCACATTCACCATGGCAACAGAAGGCAACCTAGCCGCACCGACCCGTCACGCGATTGATTGGCAAAACCCAGACTATTACAACGAAGTAGCGACTTTTCATGAAATGGAGCGCATCTTTGACATTTGCCATGGTTGCCGCCGATGTGTGAGCCTGTGTGGCTCGTTCCCGACTTTGTTTGACTTGGTTGACGAATCCAAAACCATGGAAGTGGACGGTGTTGATAAACAGGACTACTGGAAAGTGGTCGACCAATGCTACATGTGCGACCTGTGCTACCTCACCAAATGCCCATATGTGCCGCCGCACGAGTTTAATTTGGACTTTCCGCACACCATGTTGCGCGCCAAAGCCATCAAGTTTAAAAAAGGTGACGTTGGTGTTGGGGAGCGCATTTTGTCATCTACCGATGTGACGGGCTCGTTTGCGGGTATCCCCATTGTGTCGCAGATGGTGAACGCTGTGAACCACACTAAACCCGCCCGTGCGGTGATGGAAAAAGTGCTTGGTGTAGATAAAGAAGCATGGCTGCCAGAATTCGCGAATAAAAAATTCCGCGCTAGTGCCAGATTGTCGAAAGACTTCTCCATCAAAGATGGTGAAAAAACACCAGGAAAAGTAGCTATTTATTCAACTTGTTACATCAATTACAACGAGCCAGGTATTGGCCATGATTTGCTGAAAATCTTGGACCACAACGAAGTGCCCTATGTTTTGGTTGAAAAAGAGAAATGCTGCGGCATGCCAAAGTTGGAATTGGGTGACTTGGACTCAGTCAAAGACAGCAAAGACGCCAATGTCCCTGTGTTGGCGCAATATGCCAAAGATGGCTTTGCGATTTTGAGCGCAGTGCCCAGTTGCACGTTGATGTTCAAGCAGGAAATTCCCTTGATGTTTCCTGATGATGTTGATGTTGCCTTGGTCAAAGAAGCCATGTGGGATCCGTTTGAATACCTGATGGCACGTAAGCGCGACGGGTTACTGAAAGTCGAATTTCCAGTTGAATTGGGTAAAATTAGCTACCAAATCCCGTGTCATGGCCGCGTCCAACAAATTGGCAAGAAGACGGAAGAAATGCTCAAAATGGTACCAGGCACCAGCGTCCATACGCATGAGCGCTGCTCGGGGCATGCTGGTACCTTTGGCGTCAAAAAAGCGACGCACCAGCAAGCGATGAAGATTGGTAAACCGCTGTTTAAAGCCATGGCCAACCACAAAGATGGCGGCTTGCCGGATGTGATCAGTTCAGACTGTCCACTGGGTGGTCACCATATTGCGCAGGGCTTTGAAGTCAACAAGCTAGGCGATGTGCCGCAAAAACACCCACTCACGTTGATTCGTGAAGCCTACGGTTTGAAATAAGCCGTTCATTCAAAGAAAAATTAAGAAAAAATTAAGAGCTACCTATGCAAATCACCGGACACATCACCCCAGAGAACCTCATGTCGCTGGAGGCTTACACCAAGTACCGCAAAGTTCATCGCCTTGAGGTCATGGCACATCGCCAATTGCGCTCCGTGCAGTTGGGCGAGCATGTGAATTTGCAGTTTGAGTCTGAAATGACAGTGCGCTATCAAATCCAAGAAATGCTGCGCATAGAGAAGATTTTTGAAGAAGAGGGCATTGTTCAAGAAATTGAAGCTTACGCGCCTTTGGTTCCAGATGGCAGCAACTGGAAAGCCACCATGATGATTGAATACCCTGATGAAAACGAGCGCCGCCGCGAATTGGCGCGCTTGATCGGGGTGGAAGATCGGATGTTTGTAGAGGTTGAGGGTCATGCACGGGTCTACGCTATTGCAGACGAAGATTTGGACCGTGAGACTGATGAGAAGACCTCAGCCGTTCACTTTGTCCGCTTTGAGCTCAACGCAGCCATGCGCGCTGCCGTTTTAGCAGGGGCGGGTGTCAAACTGGGTTGCGACCATACGAATTACCCTGCTCACACCCAGATGGAACCTGAAACCCTCGCATCATTGGCTGCCGACTTAAAGTCTTGATTTTAAGGTTAAATTTGGCTGTAGCCGGCGTATTTAATGAATAGTTTGCTATATAAAATATAGCAAACTATTTGACTGGGTGCATTAGCGCACAGTTGGCACAATCACGTTGTAGTAATAGCTGGCCTCGATAATCAAATTAGGCGCTGGGACGTAATTAGCCGTCGGTCCACCGCAATACGTCGGTGCCGAGTACGCCAAGTTGAGTGGATTGGCAAACGGGTTGGCCACACCATAGAAATTCACCAAATCACGTGCTACTTGTTGACCTTCAGGCGAATAAGCGTCGAAGCCAATATTCTCAACACAGACGACACCGCGCTGCGTGTTGTCTACGGACAGAAACGTGTTGGACGGGTCACTACCGCCGCCACAGGCAGTCAGCAAGGCGATTGACAATGCGGTTAAGCCAACTTTGATAGATGTTTTCATGATGAATCCTTGGGTTTCCACGCGTTAATGATTAGATGGTCTGGTCATGAAATGATGCCAGACACATTCAAATACATCTGTTCGGTAACCCACATAATGTCTGAAGAGCAGAAATAGTTGACAAATTATTTGTCTGCAATTGTTACATCTTTACGCAGTCAGCGAAATAGTGTTTTTTGCCATCTTCGCCGTCTTCAGCCACCAAGCCATGAATGTCTGTTTCAAAGCCAGGGCATTGCGCATTGAACTCGCGCGAAAACTTAAGGTAATCGACGATTTTCTTGTTGAATACTTCACCGGGAATCAAGAGTGGAATGCCCGGCGGATAGGGGGTGACCAAACCGACTGTGATGCGGCCTTCTAGCTCGTCAATCGGCACGCGTTCCGTCTTGCGCTGCGCAATGTGGGCATAGGCGTCGCTGGGCTTCATAGCGGGTTGCAGGTCGCTCAAGTACATATCGGTCGTCAAGCGAGCAATGTCGTACTTGGCATAGAGCGTGTGCAGATGGTGGCAAAGGTCCGCCAAGCCCATTTTTTCGTATTTACGGTGCTTTTGGCAAAACTCGGGCAAGATGCGCCACATTGGTTGGTTTTTATCGTAATCGTCTTTGAACTGCTGAAGTGCCGTCAGCATACTGTTCCAACGACCTTTGGTGATACCGATGGTGAACAGGATGAAGAAGCTGTACAAGCCAGTCTTTTCAACTACCACACCATGTTCGGCCAAAAATTTGGTCACGATGCTGGCTGGAATGCCCGTTTTCGAAAATTTACCGTTCAAGTCCATGCCCGGGGTGACGATGGTGGCTTTGATCGGGTCGAGCATGTTGAAGCCCGTCGCCATCTTGCCGAAGCCGTGCCAGTTCACCCCTGCTTTGGCTGATTTTGACTCACCTTTGATGATCCAATCGCTGGCGCGACCCATGCCTTCTTCGGCAAATTTCTCGGGCCCCCACACCTTGAACCACCAATCTTTGCCATATTCTTCATCGATTTTTCGCATGGCTCGGCGGAAATCAAGCGCTTCTAAGACGCTTTCTTCTACCAAAGCCGTACCGCCCGGTGGCTCCATCATGGCAGCAGCTACGTCGCAACTGGCAATGATGCTGTACTGCGGTGAGGTCGAGGTGTGCATCAAATACGCTTCATTGAACAAATGCCTGTCCAGCTTGACCGTTTGCGAGTCTTGCACCAGCACATGGCTTGCTTGGCTGATACCGGCCAGCAATTTGTGGATGGATTGCGTCGCGTAAACCACGGCAGATTTGGGGCGAATGCGGTTTTTACCCATCGAGTGGTAGGTACCGTAAAACGGATGAAAAGCAGCATGCGGTAGCCAAGCTTCGTCAAAATGCAAGTTTTCAACATAGCCGTCCAACATGCCCTTGATCGTCTCCGTGTTGTACAGAACGCCATCGTAAGTGCTTTGCGTCACCGTCATCACACGCGGTTTTACCTTCTTGGCATCCACACCCTTTAGCAAAGGATTGGCTTTGATTTTGGCTTGAATCGATGCGGGTTCGAACTCTTCCTTCGGGATCGGTCCAATGATGCCGAAGTGGTTGCGTGTCGGCTTCAAAAACACCGGGATCGCCCCTGTCATGATGATGGCATGGAGTACGGATTTGTGGCAATTGCGGTCCACCACCACCACATCGTTAGGCGCCACGGTATGGTGCCAGACCATTTTGTTGCTGGTAGAGGTGCCATTGGTCACAAAAAAGCAGTGGTCAGCATTGAAAATGCGCGCAGCATTACGCTCGCTCTCACCAATCGCGCCATTGTGGTCGAGCAGCTGACCCAGTTCTTCCACAGCGTTACATACATCTGCGCGAAGCATGTTTTCACCATAGAATTGGTGGTACATCTGGCCCACAGGGCTTTTCAAGAAGGCTACACCGCCCGAATGCCCCGGGCAATGCCAGCTGTAGGAGCCGTCTTCAGCGTAATCTAACAATGCTTTGAAAAACGGCGGCTGCACACCTTCCAAATAGCTTTTCGCTTCACGGATGATGTGACGCGCCACAAACTCAGGGGTGTCTTCAAACATGTGGATGAAGCCATGCAGTTCACGTAAAACGTCATTTGGGATATGGCGCGACGTTTTGGTTTCACCGTAGACGTAAATAGGTACTTCTAAATTTTTGCGGCGCACCTCTTCAATGAAATGACGCAAATTCAGTACAGCAGGGTCTAAATCAGGCCCAGGGGTGAATTCGTCATCGTCTACCGACAAAATAAAAGCACTGGCGCGGCTTTGTTGTTGGGCAAATTGGCTTAAATCGCCATAGCTGGTGACGCCTAAAACTTCAAAACCTTCACTCTCAATGGCCTGAGCCAAGGCGCGAATACCTAAGCCAGAGGTGTTTTCAGAGCGGAAGTCTTCATCAATGATGACAATGGGGAAGCGAAATTTCATGGCGGTGCGTTAAGAAGAGAAAAAGAGGTGAAAAATACCGAAAAATACTGAATAAGTGCGAAGTGTAAGGAAATAATGTGTCCCAACCCGCAACTTGGCAGATATAGGGGCATGATTCGTTCAAAATGTGGTGCAACGCAGACAAAAAAGGAATGCTATGGCTGAATCTACGATTTGGTGGTTGCTGGCAGGCGCGGCTGTCGCTGTGGAGTTGATGATGGGTACGTTTTATCTTTTGATGCTAGCAGTGGGCTTTGTTGCAGCTGCCTTGGGAGCACATTTAGGCTTAAGTGCGACTTTGCAGTTGGTTACAGCTGCAATTGTTGGGGGCGGTGCTGTCACGGCTTGGCATCTGCTGCGCGGCAAAAAGATGGTCGGCGCATCCGCCGAGTTCAATCAAGATGTGAACATGGACATCGGGCAGACAGTACAAGTGCACAGCTGGCACGCCGATGGCACAGCCAGTGTTAACTATCGTGGGGCCGCTTGGACGGTGCAACTCAGCGCGGGCAGCCCAGCAGGCGCTGGGGCATATAAAGTTGTACGGGTGGTTGGCAGTCGTTTGATTGTTGAAAAAATCTAAACGTATCTCATTCAAAAAAGGAAAACATCATGGAAGTCGCCATTGTCCTGTTCATCATTGCAGTGCTTTTTATTGTAAAAACACTCAAAGTTGTGCCGCAGCAGCATGCCTGGGTGATTGAGCGCTTGGGCAAATACCACAGCACACTCACGCCGGGGCTGAATTTTTTGGTCCCTTTTGTTGACAGAGTCGCTTA
>JAYVSU010000102.1:0-13140 GCA_043775055.1 Polaromonas sp. | reverse complement strand
CATTGAACCTCATTGAAAGTACTTCATGTCTCGATTTCAAGTTAAAAAAGTCGCCGTTTTAGGCGCAGGGGTCATGGGTGCGCAAATTGCCGCTCATCTGGTCAATTGCAAAATACCCGTTATTTTGTTTGATTTGCCAGCTAAGGACAAAGACGGGGGAGGGACCCCGTCTCCCCAATTTTCGAAAAACGGCATCGTCACCAAAGCGATTGAAGGCCTGAAAAAGCTCAAGCCCGCACCGCTGGGCGTGCCTGAAGATGCAGCATTGATCCAGGCAGCCAACTACGAAGAGCACATGGCGTTGCTCACAGGTTGTGACCTGATCATTGAGGCCATTGCCGAGCGCATGGACTGGAAAACCGACCTGTACCATAAGATTGCACCGTTCATCGCTGAAGGTGCGATTGTGGCAAGCAACACCTCCGGTTTGAGCATCACCAAACTGTCTGAAGCGCTGCCAGAAGCCATCAAGCCGCGCTTTTGCGGCATCCATTTTTTCAATCCACCGCGCTATATGTACTTGGTGGAGCTGATTAACACACCGACCACACAGCCACAGATTTTGGATGACTTGGAAAGCTTCGTCACCAGTGGCTTGGGCAAAGGCGTGGTGCGCGCGCATGACACACCCAATTTCATCGCCAACCGCGTTGGCATTGCTGGCATGCTGGCAACTATGAAGCAGGTCGAAAACTTTGGCTTGAGCTACGATGTGGTGGATGATTTGACCGGCAAAAAGCTGGGTCGTGCCAGCTCGGGGACCTTCCGCACCGCTGATGTGGTGGGTTTGGACACCATGACGCATGTGATCAAGACGCTGCAAGACAATTTGACGATTGACAGCGATCCTTTCTACGGCAACTTTGCGACACCCGCTGTGCTGGCCAAGCTGCTGGAACTCGGTAATTTGGGGCAAAAAACCGGCGCGGGTTTTTACAAAAAAGCAGGTCGTGATATTTTACGGTTTGACGCTGACGAACAAGACTACGTTCCCAGCGGCAAAAAAGCCGATGAAGTGGTGGGGCGCATGCTCAAAAAGCCAGCGGCCGAGCGCTTGAAACTGTTACGCAACGCCGAAGGCGCAGAGCCGCGCTTTTTGTGGGCCATCATCCGCGACCAGTTGCACTATGCCGCCGTGCACTTGCACACCGTGGCTGAAACCGCACGCGACATCGACCTAGCGCTGCGCTGGGGTTTTGGCATGAAACAAGGCCCGTTTGAACTATGGCAAGAAGCCGGTTGGTTGATGGTTGCGAACATGATCAAGGAAGACATTGACGCTGGTAAAGCACTTTGTAAAGAGCCGTTGCCGGAATGGGTCTTTAAAGGCCCTGTTGCCGATGCAGGTGGCGTACACACACCAGCCGGCTCTTGGAGCGCATCCAGCAGCCAATTCATTCCGCGCCGCAATTTACCGGTTTATGCACGCCAACACTTCCCAGAAGATGTGGCAGGTTGCACCACCGTGCAAGCTGAAACCGCTGGTAAGACCTTACATGAAGACGATGCGATTCGTTTGTGGACACTGGATGACGAGGTGCTGATCGCAAGCATCAAAACCAAAATGCATGCCATCAGCCCAGATGTAGCCGAGGGCTTGAGCTTGGCGGTGGACATGGCTGAAAAAGATTTCCAAGGCTTGGTGATTTGGTCGCCCGACGAGATGTTCTCAGCCGGTGCTGATTTGCAAGCCATGCTACCAGCGTTCATGATGTCTGGCGTCAGTGCCATCAACGAAGTAGAGCATGAGCTGCAAAAAGTCATGTTGAAATTGCGCTATGCCAGCGTGCCCACCGTGTCTGCGGTGCGTGGTTTAGCGTTGGGCGGCGGCTGCGAAATGGCTGTTTATAGCGCTAAACGCGTGGTGGCAATTGAGAGCTACATTGGCTTGGTCGAAGTCGGTGTGGGCTTGGTGCCGGGCGCAGGCGGCTTGGCATACATTGCACGCCGTGCTGCGGAGAATGCAGCAACTTGTACCAACAAAGACATTTTGCCATTCTTGACCGAAGGCTTCACCGCAGCCGCCATGGCCAAGGTTGGAACCAGTGCGATTGAATCGCGCAAACTGGGCTACTTGCTGGACAGTGATGTTATTGTGCCGAACAAAGACGAGTTGCTCTTTGTCGCCATCAACGAGGCGAAAGCCTTGTACAACTGCGACTACCGCGCACCGCTCAAGCGCACATTTGCTGTCGCTGGGCGCAGTGGCATTGCCACCATCAAAGGTTCCTTGGTCAATATGCGTGACGGTGGCTTCATCAGTGCGCATGACTTTCACATTGCCGCACTGATTGCCAACGTGGTGTGTGGCGGCGATGTCGATGCCGGCACCTTGGTCACCGAAGAATATTTGATGACCTTAGAGCGCCAAGCCTTCTGTGCTTTGCTCACCAACGCCAAAACCCAAGAGCGCATCATGGGCATGATGGCCACAGGCAAACCTGTACGCAACTGAGCCACTTATTTTTGCGACTGAAAGAAACAAACATGAAACAAGTACAAGAAGCCTACATTGTCGCTGCCACGCGTACCCCGATTGGGCGCTCGCATCGTGGTGTTTTCCGCAACACGCGTCCCGATGAATTGCTGGTCGCTGCCCTGCAAGCGGCGTTGGCCCAAGTGCCTACGCTTGACCCCAAAGCGATTGAAGATTTAATCTGCGGTTGCGCGATCCCTGAAGCCTCGCAGGGTTTGAACATTGCACGCATTGGCGCTGTCTTGGCGGGTTTGCCGCACAGTGTGGGCGGCATCACGGTGAATCGTTTTTGCGCTTCTGGCCTGAGTGCCGTTCAAATGGCGGCAGATCGTATTCGCGTGGGCGAAGCTGATGTCATGATCGCGGCTGGTGTTGAAAGCATGAGCATGGTGCCGATGATGGGTAACAACCCATCGCTGTCGCCAGCCATGTTTGACCATGACGAGAACATCGGCATTGCTTACGGCATGGGCTTGACCGCTGAGAGAGTGGCGAACCAATGGAAAATCAGCCGCGATGCGCAGGACGAGTTTGCCTACCAGTCGCACATGAAAGCCATCGCGGCGATAAAAGCGGGAGAATTCACGAATGAAATCACGCCAGTTGAAGTGACTGAGCGAACACCGAATATGGAAACTGGCGAAGTTAGCATCAAAACGCGTACCGTGAGCCTGGACGAAGGTGCTCGCCCTGATACGACGGTTGAAGGTTTGGGCAAACTAAAAACCGTTTTTTCGGCACGTGGCTCTGTCACCGCAGGCAACAGTTCGCAAACGTCTGATGGTGCTGGTGCACTGATCTTGGCCAGTGAAAGTGCTATCAAACGCTTCGGATTGACACCGCTGGCCAAGTTTGTCAGTTTTGCTAGCAAAGGTGTGCCGCCGCACATTATGGGTATCGGTCCGATCGAAGCCATTCCCGCTGCATTGCGCTATGCAGGCTTGAAACAAGATAATATTGATTGGTTTGAGCTGAATGAGGCGTTTGCAGCGCAATCTTTGGCTGTTCTGAACACTTTGAAGCTAGACCCAAGTAAAGTTAACCCGATGGGTGGTGCAATTGCTCTAGGCCACCCACTGGGTGCAACAGGTGCTATCCGCTCCGCGACTGTGATTCATGCGCTGCAGCGTAAGAATCTGAAGTACGGCATGGTCACCATGTGCGTGGGTATGGGCCAAGGGGCTGCAGGCATTTTTGAACGTGTGTGATATGGCTGAATGACATGGTCACTTTTGAGTGGCCATTTTTTTATGGCTTCACTAAACAGGCAACTTTTAAGTAAGGAAATTGACCCGTGCATCCTTTTGATAAAGCAGTAGCGCTCACTCAGCAATCAGAGCATGTATGGCAAGGTCACACTAGCACGGATTACGCCAACATGATTGGGCCGTTTGGTGGAATCACAGCCGCACAAACACTGCAAGCGGTTTTGTTGCATCCGCAATTATTGGGTGAACCGGTGTCTCTGACAGTTAACTTCTGTGCGGCGTTAGCGAATAGCCCCTTCACTGTTACAGCGCAGCCTTCACGTACCAATCGCTCTACCCAACACTGGCGTATTGACATGCAGCAAGCTGGAGAAATCGTTTTGACTGCTACAGCAGTAACGGCTGTTCGCCGTGACACCTGGTGTGCGGAAGATATCAGCGCCCCTCAAGCTTTGCCACCCCAAGAAGTTCCGCCGCCGGAGATGCAAGGTCGCGTTGAGTGGCTCAATCGTTATGAATGGCGTTTTCTAGAAGGCGGTGTACCTACTGAATGGGATGGAAAAGATCATGGCACCAGCCGGACTCAGCTTTGGGTTCGTGATAGTCCGCCAAGAGCCTTGGATTTTTCTGCGTTGACAGCACTGTCCGATGTCTTTTTCCCGCGACTTTGGCGGCGGCGCGCTAAATTTGTCCCCGTCGGAACAGTCTCCATGACCGTTTATTTTCACGCCAGCTCAGCCCAGCTACAAGCCACCCGCAATGGTTATTTACTTGGCCAAGCTCAAGCGCAGGCATTTCGGAATGGCTATTTTGATCAAACTGCGCAGTTATGGAATGAGTCTGGCGCATTGTTAGTCACAACTCATCAAGTGGTTTATTACAAGGAGTAGTTCATGAACAAAGTGGCTCTCATCATCGGCGCTGGTGATGCTACTGGCGGCGCCATTGCGCGGCGATTTGCACAAGGCGGATACACCGCATGTGTGACACGGCGCAGCCTCGACAAGCTACAACCTTTGCTTGATCAAATCAAGGCTGAAGGTGGTAAGGCACATGGATTTGCATCTGATGCGCGCAAAGAAGAGGAAGTGGTAGCGCTTATAGAACACATTGAATCTACTCTCGGTCCGATTGAGGTTTTAGTTTTTAACATCGGCGCCAATGCGCCCAGTAGTGTGCTTGACGAGACGGCTCGAAAGTATTTCAAAATCTGGGAGATGGCTTGTTTTAGCGGCTTCTTGAATGGACGTGAAGTTGCGAAACGCATGGTACTGCGGTCTGCTGCAACTCGGCAACAAAGCATCATTTTCACGGGAGCAACGGCCTCGCTGCGTGGTGGCGCAGGTTTTGCTGCGTTCTCGGGTGCCAAAATGGCGTTGCGTGCATTAGCGCAAAGCATGGCGCGCGAACTAGGTCCCAAGGGCATTCATGTCGCACACAGCATCATTGACGGCGCAATAGACACTGCGTTTATCCGCGACAATTTCCCCGAACGCTACGCACTAAAAGATCAGGATGGTATCGTTAATCCTGACCATATCGCCGATGCGTATTGGATGCTGCACACACAACCACGAGATGCATGGACGCATGAGTTGGATTTGCGCCCTTATATGGAGAAGTTCTGATGAAAAGTTTTGAATACTGGTTTGATTTTGGTAGCCCAGCGGCTTATTTAGCTTTCACGCAAATTCAGGACATTGAAACTGCAACTGGAGCCAGCGCTGTCTATCGGCCGATGTTGCTAGGTGGTGTTTTCCAAGCCACAGGCAACCACTCACCCGCAACGATACCGGCCAAAGGCAAATACACTTTTACGGATTTTGACCGATTTGCCAAGCGCTATGGCGTCCCAATTAACCGCAACCCGCACTTCCCCATCAACACTTTGTTACTGATGCGTGGGGCTGTAGGGATGCAACAAAAGGAGCCCGCTCGCTTTATGGATTTTTGTACAGCCATGTTCAAATCTATTTGGATTGATGCTCTGAACATGAATGATGCCACTGTCATTGCCTCGACTTTGAGTCAAGCTGGCTTTGATCCCTTGGCTTTGTTTACGATCGCCAACGATCCAGGGGTTAAAGATGCACTGAAAACCAATACCCAAGAGGCCGTTGATCGTGGCGTATTTGGGGCTCCCACTTTTTTTGTTGGCCCACAGATGTTCTGGGGCCAAGACCGACTTGATTTTGTTAAGGAAGCTCTACTGTGAATAACACAACAAGCAGTGATATTTTGACGCACACCGATGCAGGCGTATTGACCATCACGTTGAATCGAATCGACAAGAAAAACTCCATCACCAGCGCCATGTATGCGCTGATGGCCGATGCCTTGCTTGCAGCCGAGACTGATGCTGAGGTACGGGTGGTCGTATTCCAAGGACATGAGGCCGTATTCAGCGCAGGCAATGATATTGGTGACTTCTTGAACGGGCCGCCATCCACTCCGGAATCGCCCGTATTTCGCTTTCTGTACGCTATCAGTAGCTTTCCCAAGCCTCTGTTAGCTGCCGTTTGTGGGCCGGCTGTTGGTATTGGAACGACGCTGCTGTTTCATTGCGATCTTGTCTATGCTGGCGACAATGCTGCTTTTGCCATGCCGTTTGTCAACTTGGGCCTTTGTCCTGAAGCGGCATCAAGTTTATTAGTCCCGCAATTGATGGGCTACCATCGCGCCGCTGAAGCGTTGTTATTGGGCGAGCCCTTCATGGCCGAAACAGCACTTGAAATTGGCTTGGTCAACCGTGTGTTGCCGCCTTTAGAAACAAACAGCTTTACACAAATACAAGCCCGCAAACTCGCTGCAAAGCCTATTAGCTCTTTGATTGAAACCAAACGGTTAATGAAAAAAGGGCAAGCTGCACTGGTTACCCAACAAATCAGTGAAGAGGCTGTGAGTTTTGGCCGCATGCTGCGCGAGCCTGCTGCCAGAGAAGCTTTTGGTGCTTTCATGGAAAAGCGCAAGCCTGATTTTTCTAAAGTAAACTCTCTCACTTAGAGCTTGGCATACCGAAAAAACAAAAAGCAGCATGAAGATAATATCTTCATGCTGCTTTTTTGATCCCGAAAGATATTACTGAGCAGGCTTAACTAGCGTTTGACCAAATATTTCGACATCTACACGGCGATTCGGCAAAAGACAAGCACGAAACTCATCCATATCACGTTGACTAGCACGTCCGCGCGTCATACCGATATTGGTTTGAACGGCGCCTTTCGGTACAGAGCAATCCGTTTTTACGGGTTGCTTTCCGCCTAAACCGGCAACATCAACACGCCCGACATTAAATCCTTGCGCTGCTAAGTAAGTACGAACAGAGTTAGCTCGCTCCAAGCTTAACTTATCGTTATAAGTGGCATCACCCGTTCCGTTGGTGATATCAGCATGTCCACTGATAGAAATTCGCTCAACATCTGTCAACGATTTCAACTTGACTGCTAACTCATCCAGCTGACGACGCCCTTGAGGCAAGATTTGCTCTACCCCAGCTTGGTTATGTGCAAATAGTGCCCCAGCAGCAAGTGTGATTTTTTCATATTTAGGGGCAACTACCACAACAACCGGAGCAGGCTGTACCGGTTCTGGAAGTTGTTGTACTGGCACCACTACTGCTTGTGGTGTTCGTTTAGTTGCTACGCCGAGGCTATTTTCATCGAACTTGTAACGCAAGCGTGCATGCCATCCATTCCAGCTGGTGTTAGAGCTGAACTGATCGACGTCTGCGAATCGTCCAACTGTGTAGCCAGCTGATAACCAAAGATTCTCAATAACGCGCGTACCTAGTTCAAATCCTAAACCTGACAATTTTCCACCATTATCTCGCCCCATACTGGCGTAAAGACTAGCATCAAAACGTTCAGTAAAGTCCCAAATAGCACGAGCACTGACGAGTTGTCCACTATACGTATTGACACTGCCATCATTCAAGATGACTTGTGAGCCGCGCTTGGCAGCCAATTGTCCTGCGAAGGTCCATGCCCGCACAGGATGATAGGTTCCATGGATACTCAAAATCCATGTGTCCTCGTCAGTCAGACTTGATGTTAATGAGGAGCGGTTGACTCTATTTTCAACGCGCATCAAAGCATTCCAGCGACCAGTTTCAGTATCACGATAAGCTAGGCCCATTTGAAATTGGTTTTGAAGTTGAATGCCTTGTGCAACACTTGGTCCGCGCCCCTCAGACCTGGTATATGCATCGCGCACAATCGCTGACCAATCGTTTGATAGTGTCCGCGTGTATGCAAGTGTACTTAGCCACTGGTTTTGAATATCTGAAGTCCGGTATTCAAGCCGGCCCGCCACTTTATTAACCGGATCTGCGGTGTACTCTGCAGCCAGACTAACTGCAGTTGCATCGTGTCTGGTGCCATCTGCTTGGATAATTTGTTGACGCTCCAGCGCTGTACTCAAGCCGAAGCCTGGCGCTATTTTCCATAGATTTCTCACGCCAGCAACTGCTGCAATATCAGTATTGATACCCGTACCCGCCGCTCGATATTCTCCGTATATCTGACCTTCAGGCAGGTATGGGACGTTGAGCGCAGTATCTACTCCGATGACAGTACTAGCATTGCGAGTTCCATCATTTGTTAGTCCATAGACACCAGTTAATGAGTTTTCAATTTCGTGACGCGCGTACAACCTTGTTTTCTCAGTGAACCTGTACTCGCCACCAAGTGCGATCCGCTTTCTCGCTCCATCGCTTAAAGCTTGCTCATATTCACCAAAAACACTGGCTTCGGGAGTAATTTTTGCTGATAGCTTGATCCGTCCACTGGTATAAGCGTTATCTACAATGGCTGGGGCGTCTTTCGTGTTGGAAAGCAGCGTATCAGGACTTGCCAACAACCCCGTACCATTGAACCCCCAACCAGGAACATAGCTGTTGATTGAATTCGGAGTATTAATGGTTGCTAGTGCACCACCTGAACCATTGACCAGATGCTCTTTAACTGAGTTCAATCCAACTTCAACTTTGATGGCTTCAGTAAGCTTGACTGCAGCCGTCAAGCCGGCGGCAGTTCTATTGGCGCCATTGGTCGCCGTGCCAGAATGATCCTCAGTCTGGATTAGATTTGTACTCAACTCTAAAGTAGGAGTCAATTGATAGCTTGCAGTCAAGCCATTTTCTATACGACCTGAAACAACGCCTGTGGACGCATTTTGAAAACCAGCATCTGAACGTGTCGTATAAGCGCGTGCTTTTAGTTTTTCATCGTCGTGTCGAAGCTCGAGACGCACAGCTCTACCCGTTTGTTTGACCAGAGGGTTGGCCTCAGTAATTGCTGAAAAAGCTTGGTTGTAGGCATTTGTACCATTACTTTTTGCACCTTCAGCAACCAGATAAGTATGCGCGCCAAGTTTTATTTCTATATTTGCGCCAGCAATCTCATAAGGCGCTTGCACATCTTGATCTTTTGCATAGCTCGCACCAATTGCGATGTTGGGGGTTAAATTAACCTTGGCACTAAGGCCGCCAATCCAGTGCTTGTCACCTGTATCTTCTTCAACTTCATAAGCAATTCGTATGGAAACAGGATTGTTGTTTTCATCCACCGAGGGAACGGCTTGCCTAAATAAGACTCGCCCACTAAAAGGCTCAAAGTCATAATCAGCGAATCGCGCCAAGGTTTGACGACTCAGCACGATTGCCGGCTGATTACGATCCCTGACTAGCAGCTCAATCGTCTCACTATTCGCTAAAGCATTCGGACGCCCAAGCGCATATGGTCCGCTTATACCGCGCCCTGCTTGCTCATCCACATAACCTTTGTTAGCCGTTTTAGCTGCAAAGGCAGTTACCTTAAAGCCCTCTTTTTCATAATTTACTTGTGACCCTGTTAAGGTACGTCCCAAACTTGCGAGCTTATTGGCTTGATCAGTACTTGCCGTATTGAAATCACCATAAAGCAAATAGCTTCTATCTTTGTCGACTCGTACGTATACGCGGCTAGCACTTTGCGCATCAAACCGCTTTACAGATGTATCACCATAGATGGGATAAAAAGTGTTTGGATCTATGTCGCGAAACAGCTTTTGACTGGTAATTTTGTCCGTATCAATAGCCGCTGTGAGTAAATATTCACCTTTAATCGTTCCTTTGGCAAATAAGGCCACACGGCCAGCAATCGTTTTATATTCTGTAGCGTCACTACCTACCGTTGTGGAGGTTTTCTCCCAGTTTCTCAAATTATCACTAAAACCAAACTCTCGAATGTCGCCAGCGCTAGGTCCCTTTGCTTTAGACAGATTAATAGCGCCTTCAACTATACCAACGACCAACATGTCTCTGAGGTCTGGTAAAAAAGCAATCTCGCCTTGGGCAACAACAGCTCCACTAGAAACTCTTAACAAGGAGTCACCTGGTACAGAAGGTGCTTGCAGTGCTAATTCAGCAACTCCATTGGAGATGGCAATCTGAATTTGATTCAGTTCAGTGACTTTAGGAGCACCAAAACTATCAGTAGCCGTAAAGCTTGCATCCAAGCCTTGGAAACTTCCCAAGCTAGTCTCTAATGTGAGTCTTGTGGGTTTTAAATATGGCCTGCCTTGCGCATCAAAAATTTCAATTTTAAGCTTCAACTGACTTCTGCCATCAGCAGGAGCTTGGGCTGATGAAACGCTAAGTAAGATTTTGCTCCCCACAGGCAGACCCAGACTTTCCCGCCACAAGCCTTCATCAGCTGTAACAGGAAGGTTGCTATTTGACGCACTGAGCCGAATACCATCAATACGACGATATACAACACCAGTTGTGGCACCTTGTTGCAGGCTATCTTGAGCAATTGCCTTAGCCCTTACATCAAACATCGCTTGACTTGGATTTAATCCGGACTGACTTGTGTTGCTTTGCGCCCAAACAGACGTAGCTAAAAAGAAAGATCCAAGCACCATGCTCGTTGTCAGAATTTGAATACCACCCTGAATGGCAGCCACACTCTGCTTCATAGTAAATTTATGATCAAACTGATTCACGTTGGTTCTCAAAGATTTTGATGCTGTAAATACGACATCTGGTGTATTAATCTTTTTCATCATTTGCTCCCAGCCTCTAGTGCTTTCGGAGTAACCCGACCCGACCCTATCCCGCCAACACTTGGTTGAGAGCTATCAAATTGAATACCACCTGTGCCATTTCGGGCGGGCTTAGCTATGCCCTGCCCCTTCTGCCGCAACTGAATTTGCTGCTGTATTTCTGGTGTGCAACTATCAACTCGGAATTCAGTGTTATGCAATTGTCCAGCGAGCACATCAACGAATAAGCTGTTCGGATCACCTGCATTACGATTGCTAGTAATACCTAACATCGCACCAGTTGGCAAAGATTTGCTATCAACTTTAAGTACGTGTGTGATAGCTCTGACCCCACAAATACTGTATTGACCATTTTCATCTGTAGTCATGCTTGTACCGTCTTCCAAGAAAAGAGTTACGCCTGAAATTCCCGGCTCACCTTTATCTTGTACTGCGTTACCGTTGCAGTCCGCATAAACTTTACCAATAATGCACGCCTCGCGTGTAAACACGCCTCCAGTCACTTTCACCTTAGCTTTAGCAACCATTGAACGCAAACGCCCATTCAGCATGCTCGCTTGTGCTTGGTTGATACCATCACCTCGGTCAGAACCTAGACCCACACGTACTTTGTATTCAATCGTGATCTCTTGGTCGATAGCTGGCACTTGAACTTTAAAGGTCAAGTTTGGTCCAGGCGCGCCAACTGGATCTGATACTGCAACAAGTCCTCCAGCCTTCGTTACGCGCACTGTATTGCTGATCAACTTAAATCCAAGCGGCAAATGATCTTGTACCGTTGCGACACCAGTCACTTTGCTGCTCTTAACTGAAATTTGGTAAGTTAAAACGTCGCCAATTTCGACTGTTTTCTTATCAACGACTTTACGTATAAACAAAGTCCCGACGTCACCGTAAATCACAGCAACAGCTCCAGTCGATCCAACACAATTGGCCGATTGAGGACATGTTGCATCACCACCACCCGATGCAATAACGGTATTGTTACCGCCCGCTTCACCCTCGGCAGCACCGTCAACCAAGATTGGTACCTTGATATAAATGGTTTCTGTAACACCTTTCTCGATTGCACAACCAGTTAACGAAGTTGCACCCGCTTGTGTTGCTGCGCTACAGGTGCCAGAAATAAAGCTGCCACCACTAATCGTCACTGGACCACTTGAAGTAATGCCAGGTGCAAAGCTATCGTTCAGAACTATAGCCTCAGTAGTAGGGCCATTGCTTACTCCGATTGAAATACTGTAGTACTGATCAGTTGCCCCAACAATCAATGGGTTAACGCTAACTGTTTTGGCAACATTTAAACCTGGTGGCGCTTTACTACCAAGCACACCTTCATTGTTCGAAACCACTAAATCTCCATCCGCTCCAGTAGTCACTTTTGCGTTGATTTGCGTACTTGTGGTAGGCGTACCACTAATGGTACATACGATACTTCCACCAGCAGGCAAAGAAGCAACTGGAGCCGCTGGCGCACAGGTACTAACCAATCCCGGCGGCAAATCTATCACGACACAAGTTGGATTCATAGCAACGACCGTACTTATATTTGTACAAGTAATTGTCTGTCCAGGCGGATACGGCACATCTTTGATTGCAGGAGGCAAATCTGTTTTGACAGGTACTTGCATATCAGGACGATTAAACAACGTTGTAACCGTGCCTGTGCAATGAGCTGCTGCAGGACAGCTCGGGTCACCACCACCTGTTACGGAAGCGGAGTTTACGAGCGATGACCCCAATACAGCTCCACCGATAGCGACAGGAACTGTAATGACGATCGGCCCTGAAGTCGGAGATGCAATAGTGCAGCCCGTTAAATTCGTGGATCCAATTGCTGGGCAACCACTCAGTGTTCCTCCAACTGCTGTAACAGCAGCATTTGTGGTTACACCCGTTGGCATATTGTCCGTCAGCGCGATTGGCGCTGTGGTTGGACCATTGGCAACGGTAATGGTAATCGTGTAGAACTGCCCAGCTTGACCAATGACTAATGGAGTTTGACTTGCTGTCTTAGTTACCGTCAGCAATGGAGACGCACTGGCGGTCACAGTCAAGATCGCAGTGTCACACACGGTCGCGTTTGGCGCCGGTGCACAGACTTGGTAGTTGACTGTACAAGTACCTCCTGCTGTAGTTGGGCTTGTATAGGAAGCAACTCCTGCTGCGGTTACCGCTGCTCCTGCACACGTACCTGTTGGTTGTACGGCAAACGTAGACCCGATTGGGAACTGGTCGTTCGGGGCAATATTTGTTGTTCCAGGTACCCCTGGTTGTTTTGTATCCACGTCGTTGACCGCATCAATCACCGGGGTCGCTTGGGTCGCTACGTTGTTGGCCGGTACGCTGTCGTTGGTCGCGCCGGTGGTGGCCGTGAAGGTCACGCTGGTGGTGGGCTCATCGGCGCCGCCG
>JAYVSU010000101.1:0-5801 GCA_043775055.1 Polaromonas sp. | reverse complement strand
CTTTGAATCATTTGCCAATCCTCCCGTGCCACAAAAACCCTCTCGCTTTACTGGCTAAGTACACAAAAAATTGTTTAATCATAAAAAAAGAGGCCTACGTGGCCTCTTTTTAGTTTAAATCACAGCTGTTTATGCAAACACCCCTGCGGTGTCTTGCATGCGGCTTGAAACCTCGCCCAAGTGATGCAAGGTGTCACCAAAGGTCATCTCCAATTGCGTCAAATGCTTGAAGTAATGGCTCACGATGTACTCATCTGTCACACCAATGCCGCCATGCAATTGCACAGCTTGCTGACCCACAAAACGCATCGAATTGCCCAACTGGTATTTGGCGCGCGCCATCGCAGCGCGACGCTCTGGCGCTGGTGCATTGAGCTTCAGCGCTGCGTAATAACTCATCGAGCGCGCCAACTCCAGCTGCATTTTGACATCGGCCATGCGGTGGCGCAGTGCTTGAAAGCTGCTGATGACCACGCCAAACTGCTTTCGGGTGTTCATGTACTCAGCCGTGATGGCGACGGTTTTGTCCATCGCACCCACTGCCTCAGCGCAGGTGGCTGCAATGCCAATGTCCACGCCATGCTCCAGCGCGGTCAGGCCATCCAAAGTCACCAGCTGCGCAGGCGCGTTGACCAGCGTCACTTCTGCAGCGCGGCTGCCATTTTGCGTGCCATAACCTGTGGTCATGACGCCAGCTGCGCTGCGCTCCACCAGGAACAAGGCTATTTTGCCGTTCAACATCGCTGGCACCAAGAAGGCATCAGCTTTGTCACCAGCAGATACTACACTTTTTATAGCGGTAACAACATATTTATTGCCGGCTACAGCCGCTTTTGATGCACAAACATCGAGCTTATAGCGTGCTGCACGTTCTTGATATGCTAAAACAACCAAGGCCTCACCTGCTGCAATTTTTGGCAACCAAGCTGACTTCAACGCTGCGGGTGCGTAATTGGACAACAGTGCACTGCAAATGAGCGTTTGTGTAAACGGCTCCAATACGATGCCACGGCCCAATTCTTCCATCACGACCATACCCTCAACCGGGCCCATGCCTAAACCGCCATCATCTTCAGAAATATACAAGCCGCCTAAACCGAGCTCGGCAATTTCGTTGAAAGCTTCTTTGGAGAAACCACCGGCTTTTTCAATGCTGCGGCGGCGCTCAAAGTCGTAACCTTTATCAACCCATTTGCGCACCGCGTCACGCAGTTGTTCTTGATCGTCTGTGAAATCGAAATTCATGATGTTGTCCCTTTAATCCGAATAACCTAATATCTTTGATGTTTAGCCAAGAACAGTTTGCGACACGATGTTACGTTGCACTTCATTGGAGCCACCGTAAATCGTCGTTTTGCGCATGTTGAAGTACGTGCTCGCCAGCGGTGCGCAATGTGCGGCGCCAACGTGGTCACCTTGCCAGCCCGCCTCCATGGCTTCCCGAATCAAAGGCAGCGCGTACGGGCCAGCAGCCAACATCATCAGTTCCGAATAGCGCTGCTGGATCTCAGAGCCACGAATTTTCAACAACCCCGCCACATCCAAGGAGTTTTTGCCAGATTTCTCTGCGCTCAAAACACGCAAAACCATCATCTCTAAGGCCACAACGTCGACTTCAAGCTTGGCAATCTCGTCGCGGAAACGGGTGTCTTCCCACACGCCTTCAGCTTTGGCGATGCGTTTCAGGCGCTCTAGTTCGCGTTTAGAACGATTCACATCTGCAATATTGGTGCGCTCGTGGCTGAGCAAGTGTTTGGCGTAGGTCCAGCCTTTGTTTTCTTCACCAACCAAGTTCTCGGCGGGTACTTCAACATTGTCGAACCAGACCTC
Organism: Polaromonas sp.; assembly: GCA_043775055.1. Classification (GTDB taxonomy): domain Bacteria; phylum Pseudomonadota; class Gammaproteobacteria; order Burkholderiales; family Burkholderiaceae_C; genus Aalborgiella. The sequence goes on along the minus strand of JAYVSU010000101.1, from coordinate 3,971 downwards.
ATTCACCTCGGCATCGCCATCCAACAGCACAATCGGGCGTACGGTGACGCCCGGGCTTTTCATGTCAATCAGCAAAAAGCTGATGCCGGTTTGCGGCTTGCCTTCATTACTGGTGCGTACCAAGCAAAAAATCCACTCGCCATATTGACCCAAAGTCGTCCAGGTTTTTTGGCCATTGACGATGAATTTGTCACCCCCAACACCCGAAATTCGCTCGGCCTTGCATTTGACGGATGCCAAATCTGAGCCGGAGCCTGGCTCGCTGTAACCTTGGCTCCACCACACTTCACCGCTGGCAATGCCGGGCAAATGCTGCTCCTGCTGCTTCGCATTGCCAAACGCCATGATCACGGGAGCGACCATCACGGGGCCAAACGGCACGACGCGCGGCGCACCCGCCAAGGCGCACTCTTCTTCAAACAAGTGCTTTTGCACCGCATTCCAACCTGGACCGCCAAACTCTTTGGGCCAACCATGGCCCAGCCAGCCTTTTTTGCCCAAAATTTTGGCCCAGTTTTGCATGTCGTCACGGGTTAAATCCAGCGAGTTAAAGACTTTGTGTGAAAGCTCTTTGGGTAAATTGCTCTGCACCCATGACCGGATGTCTAGACGAAACTGTTGCTCTTCGGGGGTGAACGCCAAATCCATGAGTGCATGCTCCTAAATTGAATCAAACAAGTATTTTTTAACTTTAGCACGGTCGTGCGTTTATCTATGTCCGAAGTGCGACATACCCAACTAGGCCTGTGGGGGTAAGCCCAATTCAGCGCACAGACTTTGCACCGTCGCTTTGAGCGCTGCTATCTCTTGCTCTAAACTGCTGATGCGCTGGTGAATCACCGAACCCTCGTTCACGGCCAACTCAGCCGCTTCATTTTCAGTTGCTAACAGCGCCAAATCGATGGGGCCGCACAGCAAATGCGCCCAGCGCTGCTCGCGCGCACCCGGTGCACGGGGCAACTTTTGGACCAAAGGGCCGCCTTTTTCAAGAGCACGATCCTGCAGCTCTTCTAAAAAGCCTTCAACCGACGAAATATCGACAAATTTGTACCAACGCTCGGTGTTGATGCGCAGCTCGCCAGCCGTTTGCGGCCCGCGCAGCATCAACAGCCCCAAGAGCACGGCAGACTGCTCTGGCACCCCCACTCCGCGCTGAAAATTGTGCTCAAACCGCGTGCTGCGGCTGCCGCTGACTTCGCGCACCAAAGGTGAAGAATTCGCAACTGAAACGCCCAAAGTTTTGAGTTTTGTCAAGGCATTATTTACCTCGACTTCTGTCAATTCCATGGTCGGGAAACGACTGCTTTTTTGGTTGCAACCCGTCACCACCGCATTCAGGGTGAGCGGATAACTGTCCGGCACGGTGCGGGCTTTTTCCATCAAAGTAGCCAATACGCGCGCTTCAACAGCACTTAAAGTGGGTAATTGCGTGTTTTGCGCTGATACAGCGTCTGCAGAGGCGATATGCAAAGATTCCAAGGCGATAATTCCTGTCATGGTGAACTGTCAAAACTGAAAGAGTATGAAGAATATCGTTATTTTGATCTCTGGCAGTGGCTCGAACATGGCAGCCATCGTTCAAACCGCAAAAAAACAAGCTTGGGATGACAAATTTGGCGCGCTAGTGGCAGCAGTTATCAGCAACAAAGTCGACGCAGGCGGCTTGAGCCTCGCACGGCAACACGGCATCGCCACAGCGAGTATCGACCACAAAACTTTTGCCTCACGGGAAGCTTTTGATACAGAATTGATAGCTGAGATTGACAAATATAAGCCGACTCTGGTCGTATTAGCTGGTTTTATGCGGATTTTGACACCGGCTTTTGTGACCCATTATGCAGGCCACTTGATCAACATTCACCCGTCGCTTTTACCCGCCTTCACGGGTATGAATACGCACCAACGCGCAATTGACGCGGGTTGCCGCTTTGCTGGCGCGACCGTGCACCAAGTCACCACCGAGCTGGATGTAGGCCCTATCTTGGCGCAAGCCGTGGTGCCGATCTTGCCGCAGGACACCGCGTTAACACTCGCAGCACGCGTACAAACGCAGGAGCATGTGATCTACCCAAAAGCAATTGCTGAATTATTGGCGAAGTTGTGAAATTCCACATATTGCTATATATTTAATAGCTAAATAGTTATTATTTACGCCGAATACAGCCATTTTTAAAATATTAAACATGCATAAATCATTCGGTATGATTTTTTATGCATTGTTGCAGGCCATGACAGCTCGGCATGTAATGCTAAAGACTCAATATTGCAAAAATCATTGCAGTCACGACCTGTTTACGAAAGTATGCAAAAAAACGCCTAGGCTTTCCAAATGTGGCAAAAGCCCCTCATTTTTAAGTAAAAACGTGGCATAGTTGGCACAATTTTAGCAATTTATTACTAACTTTTACACTTGACGGTGTTAGGCAAACAACGCTTTTGGGTCGTTAATTAGCCCCTCTGTTACATAATTTAATTGAGACTTTCGTTGCTACACATAACGAAGTCCATTTACTTTACTGAACGGAGTTTCACCATGCTGCAATTAGCCACCCAATCCATCCGGCCTCAACGCATTGAGACACTGTCTGCACGCACATTGGTTGCCAAGGCACTAGCCGTAACAGAAGAATTACTGCCTTTTACCGTCAAAATCGTCAGCACCAAGGCAGAATTGGACAAAGCTGTGCAAATTCGCCACGACGCCTACGCACGCCATTTGCCTGAGTTTGCCGAGACGCTGTCTAAGCCCGAAGCGGCAGATTTTGAAAAAGGTGTAGTCGTTTTGGTGGCGGAGTCCAAAGAAGATGGCTCCCCGGTGGGCACCATGCGCATCCAAACCAATGCTTACAAACCACTGTGCTTAGAGCAATCCATCGACTTACCTGATTGGCTCAAAGTTTTGCCTATGGCCGAGGCCACGCGCTTGGGTGTTACCAATGAAAAAGGTGGCCGCTTGGTCACCACCGCGTTGTTCAAAGCCTATTACATGTGGTGCAAACAGGCCGGTATTGAGTGGATGGTGATTGCAGGCCGCTCACCGATTGACCGCCAATACCAGCGCATGTTGTTTGACGACGTCTTTCCAGGCCGCGGCTTCATCCCCTTGGCGCACGCCAGCAACTTGCCACACCGCGTGATGTCGTCTTGCGTCAAAACAGCAGAAGCACGCTGGACCGAAGTCGGCCACCCGCTGTTTGACTTCGCCTTCCGCACCCACCACCCAGACATCATGCTGGAAACCCCACGCCGTCCGCTCTCTGTACCTGTGTCCGTGCCTGTGTCTTTACCGATGGCGCAGCCTATGTCGATGCCAGCAGTACAAGTACCGAGCTCGATTTACGCGATGTAAGCACGCACTTTTCGGCTCAGTCAGTACAAAGGCGATGGGTTTGACTCATCGCTTTTTTTATTTAGCAGGCGTTTTCAACAACTAAATGCTATATTTTTAGTAGCAAACTATTAAATAAATACGTCGGCTACAGCCATATTTACCTCCATTTTTGGCATTTTAAGTAATTTTTGTCGATTTTGACTCTACCAAGCTGAATCTGGGCTTAGTAACGCCGTCAATCACCACCGTTTCGTTGAACATGGCAGCAGGGCGCACCCACAGACCGTTCTCGCCGTAGAGAGCGCGGTAGAGCGTCATAGGCGACAAATCCTCCGAGTGCCGCACCGTACCGACGACCTCGTACATGCCGCCCTTGTAGTGGCGGTACAAACCGGGTGGGGTGACGACCAAAGGTGGCAAATCGGGTTCATTCATGGTGTGAATTTGGGGTGAGTTGGGGATGAAAAAGTATGCAAAGGGCCGAATAACCAGCTATGTAGCTAGGTATGTCTATTGTCCACCACGCCAAGCGTGGGACAATCTAGCCTATGCATCCACAACAACTATTAGAAGCCTGTACCGAACTGGTGCGGCTGACCCTCAAATTCGACCACCCGACCGACGCCATTGTGGCCAAGTT
>JAYVSU010000100.1:0-19135 GCA_043775055.1 Polaromonas sp. | reverse complement strand
TTTGTCAACGTTGGCGAGCTGGGACATATCAATGCTGAATCGGGTCTGGGCGACTGGCCTGCTGGACGGGAGATATTGATGCAGCTGATTAACTTACCTAGACAAACCTAACCTTTCATCCTGAGCCTGTCGAAGGATTCAAGAGCCCTTCGACAGGCTCAGGACGAACGGAGAAAAAAGAACTGTAAAGAGAGAAAAACATGGTTACCAAACGACCCAAAGGCCTAGGCCGCGGCTTAGAAGCACTGCTCGGCCCCACTTTTGACGAAAATGCAGCCACCAGCAGCGGCACGGCAGCCAACACCGGCTTGCCATCGGTCTTGTTGCTGACCGAGATGGTCGCTGGCCAATACCAGCCCCGCACCCGCATGGACGAGGGCGCTTTGTATGAGCTGGCCGAGTCCATCAAGGTTCAGGGCATCATGCAACCGATTCTGGTGCGTCGCCTGTCAAGCGGCGCGAATGATGGCAAATACGAAATCATCGCCGGCGAGCGCCGTTTCCGCGCCGCCAAATTAGCGGGTCTGGACAGCGTGCCCGTCTTGGTGCGCGACGTGCCGGATGAGTCCGCTGCAGCCATGGCCTTGATTGAAAATATCCAGCGTGAAGACCTCAACCCGCTGGAAGAGGCCCAGGGCTTGCAGCGCTTGGTAAAAGAATTCGCCCTCACGCATGAGCAAGCCGCCCAAGCCGTGGGCCGCTCCCGCAGCGCTGCCAGCAACTTGCTGCGCCTGCTGAATTTGGCTGACCCGGTGCAAACCATGCTTATGGCCGGCGACTTGGATATGGGCCATGCCCGCGCTTTGCTGGCGCTGGACCGCGCGACACAAATCACCGCAGCCAACCAAATCAGCGCCAAGAAAATGTCAGTCCGTGAGGCCGAAAGTTTGGTTAAAAAACTCGGTGCCGAGTTCAACTTGGTCGCCACCAAGCCGAAAAAAGAGAAGTCCCGCGACCTCAAACGGGTCGAAGAAGAGTTGTCTGACCTGCTCACCGCGCAGGTCGAGATCCGCGTTAAAAAGCGCGTCAAACGCCACGGCAAGTTTGAAGAGATGGGCGAGTTGGCGATTCAGTTTGGCTCGATGGAGGAGCTGAACGGCCTGATCGACCGCTTGCGCGGCGAAGCTTGAAGTGGCTAAAAAGGCTAAACGAGGATAAATCCACCCATGCCAACTAAAAAAGCCAACCCCAGCAACAAGCAGTTACCTAAGACTACGCCGACGGATAAAACGGCTGAGCGCGTTGCCACCGGCTTGCTGACTTTCTTTTTAATCGGCTTCGGTTGGAGCATTTTGCTGACGGGCGGCGTGTCACTATCTGGCAAACGCGGGGTCAGCTACATCGACGGCAACGGTGCGCTCATGGTCGCAGGCGGCACGTTTTTATTTGCCGCGCTGTGCTCTCTGTTGTTCAGCCACACCATGGGTTTTGGCCGCCAGCGCCGTGCATTGTTAATTGCCTTGGTTCTTTTGCCGCCAGCGGTCGTCCTGCTTTTGTCGATTTTTGTGATTTCGCAGATTTAATAGAATATTTCGGCTGTAGCCGGCGTATTTATTTATCTTTAAGATATAAAAAATATAGCAATTTGGTGCTGCAACTTACAAACTATCAAGCTTGCAGCCACGCCACCAGTTGCTGCGTCACCGCTGGGCTGCCGAGCAGTTGCATATGGTTCATACGGTAGAGGATGAGCTGCTTGTCTTTGTCAAAATTCAGGCAGCGTGCCGGGTCTGGGTGTTGCCCCAGCGCGCTGTGCAGCGGCACCAAACCGTCGCCGACCAAGCGGTCTGCCAAGGCGCTGCGTTTGGCGGCGATGGTGGCGGCAATGGTGTAACAAGCGACACTATCGGGCAATGACAGGGGGACGCGGCGGTCAGGCTGGCGGCGCAGACGAGCATCTTCAGAATCTTGACCATGCCAATCTGCATCGAGCACGAAACCATAGCGCAAGTCGGTGATGCCAGCGCTGCGTAGACCGCTGAGTTTTTTGAACGGTGCGCTGTATGGCGTGCTGCCCAAGAGCACATCAACCCAGCTGCCCGCCCGCTCCAGCGGTGCGCCGTGGTGCGGTGTGCCTAAAAAGGCGATGTTTTTCAAGAACTTGGGCCACTTCAAGCCGCCTTGCTGCGCCACCTGTACGGCGCTGCGCGTCACCAAACCGCCCATGCTGTGCACCACTATTGTCAGTTCTTTGAGTTTGACGGGCCAGTTTTGCACCAGTGCTTCCAGCTGTTTGGCCAGTTCGTGCCCGTTTTGTGAGGTGTGCAAACCGGTGTTGTAACGCACGTAGATGGGTGTGTAGCCCAGCTCGGCGGCTAAGGTTGCGCCGTGGTCGACTTCATGTTCGCCCTGCACAGTGTGCCATTGCAAGTCATTCATGCACAAGCCGTGAATCAGCAGCAGCACTTTGCCGGTAACTTGCGACTTGGCTGGCGGCACTGTCCAATCCAGCGCCGCTCCTTGAAAGCGCAGCGTCATCGGCGTGGCAAACAGGTTTTTGCTCTTGGCTAAGCGGTCGCCCATGACGCCATTCAGCGCGGCCAGCACTGCTTCGCGTTGCGGCGAGTCTGGCGGCGCGGCGTCTGCCGACTGCAATAACGGCTCTAAACGCTGCAGCATGTTGTCAGCACCTGCGCCTATCAGCTGCGTTACGCCATGGATGGTTTTGAAGACCAAGCCGGTGATGCCGCGTGTTCTGTCAGCAGCTTTGCCAGAGGGCGCGCCCAATGTGCCCCAAACAGATTGGTTCACCCCTTCCACCATCCGCGTCACACCACGGGTGGCTTGGGTGGCGAGTTGCACGGCAGCGCGTGCATCGGTGGGGCGCAAATGCTTGAGCGCTTTGGCGAATGAGGGTTGGGTGTCTGTCATGTCTGCCATTGTGAGTTACAAAGCCTTGCAGCGTTAGAGTCTGGCGTCGAAATCAGCGCTGCCGTAAAATAACCATCATGGATTGGCTCAAAAAACTCCCCGGCTACCAGCGCACCCCGTATGGGTTTGAGTGGCGCGTGCTGCGCCTGATGCCCACGGTGCTGCTGGCTGGCACATTGTTACCAGCACTGATGGCACTGGCAGGGCGCATTTTCATCTCCGCCCACAACGCGGCCGAGTTGGGGCGCAACATCCAGTTGTTTGATTACATGATGATCGGCTTGGTGATTTTCATCTGGACGCTGGTGTTGACCATAACCATTGGCTGCGTCATCGTTTGGCTGATGAAAGGCCCCGCCTACGTGGCCGATGGTTTCGAGGTCTCGCACAGCGACCAGCCTAAACCATAACGCAAACTGGCCTGAATCAACCAAACTTCAAAAACAGCTTGCTATAGGGGCTCTTTATTTTGCCAATAGCAGCTTTCACAGCGCTCAGATCTTGGCTAGCAACAGCGGCCTGCAAATCGACAACAGACTTGTCAACATCCTTGACGGCATTGGCAAACTCGGCATTGCTGCTGAGGGTCGCTGGCGCTTCTGTACTCAGTTTTTTGTCTAGATAGCGCAGCACGGCAACCATGTCGGCGACTTGTTGCAGGCCATTGGGTTGCGACAAGATTTTGGCACCGTCAATCAAGACGTTCTCCATCGCCAGGTGGTAGGCATTCATATGGTCGCTGTAGACAATGACGCCATTGCGGTGCCGCGTTTCTGCAATGATGTCGCGCACACGCTCCAACGTTTCATGCGCTTCGGTCAGTTTGTTGGCGCTGATTTCAGTGCTGGCCTGTGCATAGACCTTAGCCACAGCAGCCAAAGACTCCGCGAAAGCTGGGTCTCTGTCGTAGGGCGCAGGTGCTTTGGTGGCAAAGCGACTCACAATGCCGCTCCACGCTTGTGATGCTTGGTTGACCGAGCTTTGTGAGCCGGTTTGGTTTTTGCTGTTGGTTTGAAACAGCGCTTCACGGTACGGCGCATAGGCCGCTTGGATGGCGTCTGTTGCGGCATCGCCCGCGAAGGACGGTGCGGCTGCACAAACAGCAAGCGCGACTGCAGCCAACTTCAATGAGTGAGCAAGAGGGTGAGACATGATGACATTCCTTTAAGCGCTTGGACGGAAAGGCTTGAGACCGCGCAATAAGCTTCAGACCTGTAGCTAGTTTGCTGCCACAGCGCTGGCAGGGCATGACATAGGTCAAAGGAGATGTAAAGCTGCTGCTCGTTTAAGGTAAAGAATTAAGAACGCCAAAAGTCAAAAAAGCGTCGTCTATCAAATTCAAAACTTCTCATGCGGCGCCAAGTAACGCCATTGCCCAATCGGCAAATTCCCCAGCACGATGTTGCCAATCCGCACCCGCTTCAAGCCGACAACTTTGAGGCCGACTTGCTCGCACATGCGGCGGATTTGGCGTTTTTTGCCTTCGGTCAGCACAAAACGCAGCTGCTCGGGGTTTTGCCACTCGACTTGTGCGCGCTTCAGCGGCTGGCCGTCCAAACTCAGGCCAAAGCGCAGCTTGTTCAAGAGCGCGGGCGGGTAGGCGGCTTGCACGTCTGAATTGATCGGCAGCATCGGGCTTTGGTCGCTCATGTCGCCGTCTTGGTAGTACTCCACCCGCACCAAATATTCCTTCTCCATGTTTGAGTCTTCGCCAATCAATTGGCGGGCGATGCGGCCATCCTGCGTCATCACCAGCATGCCAATGGAGTCAATGTCCAAGCGTCCACAGGGCGCTAAACCCGGCAATTGTGAGTGGTTCCAAAAGAAGCGGGCATTGTCGTCCGCCCAGCGGTTTTGCGGGGTAAACAGCGTCACCGCTGGCTCATGGCCATCTTCGGCCTGGCTGCTGACAAAACCCATCGGTTTGTTGATCAGAATCGTCACCTGGTTGGCCTGCTTGCCTTTGGCCGCGCGGTCGACGTCGATTTTGTCGGTCGGCAACACCTGCACACCCATCTCGGCCACCACACCGTTGACCTTGACCCAGCCATTGGCCACCCACTCGTCCGCCTCGCGGCGTGAGCACATGCCCAACTCGGCCATGCGTTTGTTCAGGCGGCTGGTGGCTTTGGCGGGGGCAGCAGCGGGTGCACCTTTCGCAGCTGCTTTGGCGGCACCGGGCGACAAGGCGCGGCGGAACACAGGTGCTGCTGGGATGGCGGGGGGCGTTTGATTCGGGTCTTTAGGGCTGTTCGGCATAGGCTCTAAGTGTAGCTTTAGTGCATCCCGAAATGCGTCTTTTGGCAGATCCTTTAGTGTGATCAACAACTAAGGATATGCGCAGAAAGTCCTAGAGTTGACATAAGCTAAGCCCTCACAAAGGCCCTGAAGGTTAAAATAGCGGGTTATTCCCTACTTGCGCTCATTGCACACACTGCTCCCATGGCTGCTTTCGAAACTGAAAAAGTGCTCTCCGTTCACCACTGGAACGACACCCTCTTTTCCTTCACCACTACACGCGGCCCCAGCTTGCGCTTTGAGAGCGGCCATTTCGTCATGGTTGGCCTTGAGGTCAACGGCAAGCCACTGATGCGCGCGTACAGCATCGCCAGCGCCAGCTATGCCGAGCATTTGGAGTTCTTCAGCATCAAGGTCGAAAGCGGCCCGCTGACCTCGCGTTTGCAACATTTAAAAGTCGGCGACGACGTGCTGATTGGCCGTAAACCCACCGGCACCTTGGTGCTGTCTGACCTGTTACCCGCTAAAAACCTGTTCCTCTTTGCCACCGGCACTGGCCTAGCGCCCTTCATGAGCATCATCCGTGAGCCAGAGACCTACGAGCGCTTTGAAAAAGTGATTTTGGTGCACGGCACCCGTTTTGTCAGCGAGCTGGCCTACGACAAATTCATCACCGAAGAGCTGCCCAAAGACGAGTTTTTGGGCGAAGACGTGACCAAAAAACTGATTTACTACCCCGCCGTCACCCGCGAGGAGTTCCGTCACGTTGGCCGCTTGCCGGTGCTGATCGAAAACGGCAAACTCTGCGCCGACATTGGCCTGCCGCAACTCAACCCCCAAACCGACCGCGCCATGATCTGTGGCGGCCCGGCCATGCTGAAAGACCTGCGCGAAGTGCTGGACAAACTCGGCTTCAACATCTCCGCCGGCATCGGCCAAGCGGGAGATTACGTGATTGAGCGGGCGTTTGTGGAGAAATAAGCGCTCAGAAGATGCTGTTTTGCTACTGAATAAATAGCAAACTACTCAATAAGTACGCCGGCTACAGCCAAAAAACCTTCTAAAATGAGGCATTTTGACGGTAGACGGCTTTTTTACGTCTATGCGGCTTGCGCATCTGGCTCGCTGACGGCTTCGGTCTCTGAGCACGTCGCGCCACCGCAGCCATTGATAAAGTCTTTGGGAAGAGCGTCGGGGCGGTGGACGATGCCAGTTTCAGGGTCGAAGCCGACGCGGCGCAGGTGCAGGGCGAGGGATGCATCCATGGCCTGTGCGTGTTGCGGAAACCACAGTGCCAGCTCGCCAGCCATGTAGCGCGGGGTGGCCGAATCGCCGGCGTGACCGCTTTTCAAGCCCTCACGCATCACCTGCAGCACCACTTTATGCTGCGTGCTGTGGCAGTTGCCCGAGGCAAATTGGGTGCTCAGCATCCACGCGTCTTCGCGGCCAAAATGGTCGTCGGTGTGGTCGATCAAGGCTTGCCAATGGCTGAGAAAAGTGTCTTCAGTGGCGTTTTGCGCCACAGCCAACAGCTCGACAAACTCGCGATGCGTGTCGTCCATGATGGGTAAATCGAGCGACAAAGCGTCTGACCAAACGAGCTGTGACATGGCGGGCATCCTGAATAAGTGATTCGGGAAGGATAGGTCGCTGGCGTGCGTTTGACTTTGTCATAAGTCAAAAAACGGGCTCAAAAGGGCTTGTTTGGGTAAAAATAGATTGCTATATTATTAATAGCTAATTATTGAATGAAAACGCCGGCTACAACCAAAAACATCTCAAAATGAGGGTTTCAAAGCAAATAAGACACCAATTTAAAATCCGCATCCTCAGCAAAGGTTTTGACGCTAAACCCAAGGCTGCGCATCAGTTTCAGCATACCGACGTTGTTAGCTAGAACCAAGCCGTCAATCTCATCCAACCCCTTCTCCCGCGCCACTTCCATGATGCTGAGCATGAGCCTAGACCCGAGGCCACGGCCACCAAAGTCGTTGGCGACGACGAGGGAGAACTCGCAGCTGGCGCTGTCTGGGTTGGTGATGTAGCGCGAGACGCCAACGATGCGCTCGGTCTCCGTGACATCTTCGTCCGGCAAGGTCTTGCGCTCTTTGTAGACGGCCACCAGCGCCATCTCGCGGTCATAGTCAATCAAGGTAAAGCGCGACAGCAGGGCTGGCGGCAGCTCGGGCATGGACGAGACGAAGCGGAAATAGCGGCTCTCACTCGACAAACCACGCACCAAATCTTGCAGCATGTTGGCATCGTCAGGGTGGATCGGGCGGATGGTGTACTGGCCACCGCCTTTGAGCGGCCATGCTTGCTCGTGCTGCGCCGGGTAGGGCAAGATGGCCAAGTGGTTGTAACGGCCACCAGAACTGTTGGTTAAGGTGGTGGTTTCTATCAAAATGCGCGCGTCGACGGCGACGGCGCCTGACTCGTCGATGATGATGGGGTTGATGTCCATCTCGCGCAGTTGCGGCAGCTCGCAGACCATTTCTGAGACGCGCAGCAGCACATGTTCCAGCGCATCCATGTCCACGGCGCTGGCACCGCGCCAGTTGCCCAGCGTTTCCGCCACGCGGGAGCGGTCAATCAAGCGGCGGGCCAAAAACTGGTTCAGCGGCGGCAGCTCCATGGCGCGGTCGTCGATCAGCTCAATCATGGTGCCGCCCGCGCCAAAAGCGATAACGGGGCCAAACGGGTCGTCGGTCACCAAACCGATGTAAATCTCGCGGCCACGCTTGTGGCACGCCATGTTTTGCACGGTCACGCCGTTGATGCGGGCATTGGGTTGCTGGCGCGTGATGGATTGCATCATGTCGTTATAGACATCGCGCACACCGACCGCGTTCATGATGTTCAGCGCAACGCCGTTGACGTCTGACTTGTGGCTGATGTCGGGCGAGTCGATTTTCAGCGCTACCGGGTAGCCCAGCTGGGTCGCAATCATCATCGCCTCATTGGCGCTGCGGGCCAAAATGGTCTGCGTCACGGGAATGTGAAACGCAGCCAAGAGCGCTTTGGACTCCATCTCGGTCAAGATGTTGCGGCGCTCGGCCAGCACGCTTTCAATCAGCAGGCGCGCGCCTTCGACGTCAGGTTTAGCCAGTGTAGACAGCGGTGGCGGCGTTTGTTGCAAGAGTTGCTGGTTTTGGTAGAAGGAGGCGATATTGCCAAAGGCGCCCACGGCGGCTTCGGGGGTGCGAAAGGTCGGAATGCCGGCGGTGTTCAACAGGCTACGCGCCTCGCCCACGGTCGCTTCGCCCATCCAGCAGGTCAGCAGGGGTTTGTTCATTTTTGGCTTGTAGCTCACCAACGCAGCGGCCACAGAGGCGGCATCGCAACCGGCTTTGGGTGAGTGGATGACCAAAACGCCGTCAATATGAGGGTCTTGGCTGGCTGCTTCGACAGCGGCGCGGTAATGCTCGGGGATGGCGTCTTCCGACAAGTCCATCAAGTCGCTAAGCGTGGCCAGTGGCGGTAGCAGCGGCTTGAGTTTAGTCGCGCTGTCTTTGGAGAGTTGACCAAGTTGTAGGTTGATTTCGCTGATCCAGTCAGCCGCCAGCACGCCGGGGCCGCCACCGTTGGTGACGATGGCCAACCGTTTGCCGACTGGCCGGTAGCGCGACGCCAGGCATTTGGCGGCTGAAAACAATTGCACAAAAGAGCGCACACGCACCGCACCGGCACGGCGCAAGGCGGCGTCAAACACATCGTCACTGCCCACAATCGCCCCCGAATGGGTTTGCGCTGCCGCGTTGCCGGCGGTTTTGCGGCCGGCTTTGAGCACCACGACCGGTTTGGCATTGGCCGCCGCGCGCAGGGCGCTCATGAAGCGGCGTGCGTTGGAAATGCCTTCCATGTAGACCACAATGCTGTGGGTTTGCGGGTCAGAGGCTAAAAAGTCCAGCACTTGGGCAATATCGACCGCTGTATTGGGGCCCAAAGACACCACGGTAGAAAAGCCCACGGCATTTTGACTGGCCCAATCCAGAATCGAGGCGGTGAGCGCGCCCGATTGCGACACCAGCGCCAGCGGCCCAGCCGCAGCCAAACCACCCGCCACGCTGGCATTGAGGCCATTGCGCGGCCGCTGAAAGCCCAAGCAATTTGGACCTAACAAATGCATGCCTTGCCGACGCGCCACACGGTGCAAGTCAGCCGCTAGCGCGGCGTTGATGCCGCTGGAAATCACCGTCGCAGCGCGGCACTTAATGCGGCCCGCCACTTCCAACGCGGCGGCGACCTCTTCAGGCGGCAGCGCGATGATGGCCAAATCGGCCCGCGTTTGGGCTAAATCAGCCAGCGTGCCCGTGGTGTGGATGTCGATAAACGTCAGCGTGCCGGTGAAGGGCTGGCCCTTCAGCGCAGCAACCAGCGCCTGCGCTTGGGCGCTTTGCGACGCGGGATCGTCCACCTTGCCGGCAAAAACAACAATGGACTCGGGGGAGAAAAGAGGGGTGAGGTAGTGTTTGTCCATGGTTTCTCGAAATAGGGGGCAAAAAATGGTTTCTAGTCTGCTCCGATAAGCACTTTGACGTGGGCGGCCACGCTGCGTGCCAAGGGGCTGAGCTCGTAGCCACCTTCTAGGCAAGAAATAATGTGTCCTTGGCAATGGCGCTTGGACACGCCGACCAGTTGTTGCGTCACCCAGGCGTAATCGGCCTCCAGCAGCCCGATATTGCCCATGTCGTCCTCGCGGTGGCCGTCAAAACCCGCTGAGATGAAAATCAGTTGCGGTTGGAAGGCTTCCAGCCGAGGCAACCAGTGGTCGCGCACCGCCTCGCGGAACTTCTCGCTCCCCGAGCGGCTGGGCAGGCCGATGTTGACCATGTTCGGGCCGGTAGCGTTTTCACCCGAGAAAGGGTAGATGCCCTGCTCAAAAATCGAGCACATCAGCACCCGGTTGTCACTGCGAAAAATGTCCTCGCTGCCGTTGCCGTGGTGCACGTCAAAGTCGATCAGCGCCACCCGCTTCAGCCCGTACACAGCCAGCGCATGGTTGATGCCCACAGCCACGTTGTTGAAAAAACAAAACCCCATGCCCGCCGCGCGCTCCGCATGGTGGCCGGGTGGGCGCACGCTGCAAAAAGCGCTGGGTGCCTTGCCGGTCATCACCAAATCCGTCGCCGCCACCACCGCCCCCGCCGCCCTCATCGCGGCCATCACGGTGTAGCTGTTCATGCAGGTGTCTGGGTCGATGCGGTGGTAGCCCTCTTCGGGCGACGCGGCGATGATGTCATACACATAGCCCACATCATGCGCCCGCCCCAGTTCTTCCAAAGTGACCATGGGCGCCTCAACGGGCTGCATATAGTCCAGCAAGCCCTGCACCAGCAGCATGTCTTTGATAGCGCCCAAGCGCTCCGGGCACTCAGGGTGGTCCGGCCCCATCTCGTGGCGGGCGCAATCAGCATGGGTAATAAAGGCTGGCAGCACGGGCAGTCTCCTGTCTCAATATTGGTATTAACCCTTATTTTGAGCCTCGGAGCTTTCAGGATGTTGACCTGCCGCAAGGGATGGCGTGATTGTGGCGGCTAGCAACGCAGGTGGCTGCACAAAGCGCGCGACTGCGCAGTCAATGGCTTTAAGAAAAATTCATTGTAGTATAAATAATATACCTATTTAGGCAGCAAATACTGGGCGTTCAGCCAAAATACCTAAAAACTGCAATTTTAAAACAAATTGTTACAAAAACAAACGCCGCATCAGAAATAGTTGGATAAATCGAATAAGTAAATAATTGATAATTTGCAGTCCACAATGGCCGCTACGCTCACGTGTAGTGGCCATTTGTTTGCTTGTTTGAACTTATTTATTGGAGTTGTCCTTTTGAAATCCTCAAAAACTTTCTCGCCTCGTGTTGTTTCACCCCTAGCTCTTGGTTTGATCGTCAGTTTGGCATTCAGCCTCTCAGCTTGCAATAAAAAACCTTCTGAAACAGCCACAAAAGTTGCTGCACCAGCCACTGCAGTTGCACCTGCACCTGTGGCTGCGCCAGAGGCAAAGCCGGCTGACAAAAGCGCGGCTGCAACTATTAACTGGGATGACATGCCAGACCTTAAGGAAATTGGCAATTTCCCTTTTGTAACTGCGCCTAAAGGCTTGAAAATTGAAAATGAAAAGAATGGGCTTACCGAGTTTTTCCCATACGAAAGAATGGAAAACTATACAGGCAGTGGCATCTACACGACCGAAGGAAAACTCGGCGTCATCCATTTTTCTAGTGGTGAATATAACCAACGCTTTTTTGATAAAAGCATATTGAGTTATTTGGATAGTATTGGTGCTAAAAAAATTCACGAAGGCGTTATTCCTTCTGATGACGTGCTTCGTGAAAAACTCAAAAAGAACATGTTTAATGGAAAAGGCAGATCGGTTGGTATATCTGTATATAGCGACCCTATTTACCTTTATGCCTTTAAAAACAACGGCAAAAAATATGTAATCAATGTTCAATCAAACTCTGCACAAGGGCAAATATTTATTATGGAGTTGGAAGATTTCAAACAGTCCATACAAAAATATTCAGCCGAGGGCATGAAAAAAGAAATAGAAGCTACAGGCAAAGCTGTTTTAAATATTAATTTTGATACAGATAAAGCAACGCTGAAAGCGGATGGTCAAACGGTTGTCAATCAAATTACAGCATTGTTAAAAAATAACGCTGGCTTAAAACTATCCATTGAAGGCCACACAGACAACACAGGTTCTGCTGAGCACAATAAAAAACTATCCGCTGACCGTGCAAATACCGTGATGTTGGCTTTGGTATCAGACGGTATTGATAAAAACAATTTGAAATCAACAGGTTATGGCGCTGAAAAGCCAATGGTTGCAAACGACACAGAAGACAACAAAGCAAAAAACCGCCGTGTTGAGTTGGTGAAGTTTTAATTTAAGCCAAAAAATATGAAACTTAATTTTGCAGCACTGATGGTCGCGGCACATATTAGCTTTTCAGCATTTCCCATATATGCTCAAGAAAACAAAAATTGTGAAACATTAACAAATGCAGATTCACCAAATGCTAAGCGAATAAATCAACTATTAAAAGGGAAACAGTTTGTTGTACTAGATGACGAACTGAATGATAAAAAACGCCGTTATAGCAAAGGTGAATACAGCGATCTTGAATTGTTCATGGATATAACTACGGCAGTTAAAAATGATGTGACCTTAGAGCCGTTACTCGCCGAATGGGTGGCTGCAATGCCTAAATCGATGTTCGCAAGGATACTCAAAGCTAAAAATCACATCTCAATCGGATATTCAAAACGTGGAACTGAGATTGCTAGTAAGACGACGGAGGAGCAATTCCGCTCTCTAGCGACTGAATTACAAAAGGCAACTGTAGAGCTAAAGGTTGCGCAAGAGATTGATCCTAAATCAGCTTTACCTGCCGCAGCAATGATTGAAATTACGCGCTCTAATTCTGGGGCTGAGGTTACGCGCGAAATTGTGACCAAAGCAGAAAAGAACGATACCGCTAATTTAGCAGTGCGTTACTATGCGATAGCTGCATTAAGCCCGCGGTGGGGAGGTGCCTTCGAGGATTTGGACGCGATTCTAGATAGAGCGAACAAAGATCAACTAAACAGTAAAAAAATACGACTTTTGAAATATCAAGTTGAAATGGAAAAGGCGAATTACTTCGAAACAATAACTAAAGAAAACGATAAGGCAATTTCACAATACCATGTTGCCACACAAATTTGCAGTGGTTCTCAGCCGTGGTTAAGAATTGTCAGCCTGAGTTGGGGCAAAAGAGATTGGAAATCTGTAAAAGATTCCGCTACACAAGTGATTAATGAGGACTCAAAGCACACGCAGGCGTTGAAAGCTAGAAGTTGGGCAAACGAAACCTTAGGGCTCATGGCGGAGGCTGTGAATGACTACCAAATACTCGCTGACCAAGGAGAAGCAACTGCTTTGAGTAAGCTCGGGTATTTTTATCTGATAGGTAAAGGCGTGCCCAAAGATTACCCACGAGCAAGATTGCTACTAACCTCTGCTGCCGCTAAAGGTGACATAGGTGCGCAAACTAATCTTGATTGGATGGATAAATATGCAGGCGGCAAGTAGACGCATCATCATTTTCAAAACATCCTGTAAAAAACAAAAACATTAAATAAAAAAAATAACATGAAAAAATTTATTATTGCTGTGGCGTTATTGCTGTCTAGTGGTTTATCACTCTCAAAAGAACTTCCAACATCTCAGCCACCATTCAATATACCCGATGGCTACAGTATTTATAACGTCAAAAAAGATCTTGAGTTTGATGAGTTAAAGATACCAGGTTATGCACAAGAGGCTTTCACTTGCTACCAAAACCCAGCATCATCGTCTATATGCAATTCAAAAAATTATGGCTTTGATGACAAAGGTTTGGTTAGTATTGAAGGGAGAATACTTGATATAACTTATAGAAAAACAGACGGTGGCGAAGCATCTAAATTGCTGCTAAAAAGAAACTATCTTGCAGTTGTAGAAAGCCTGGGCGGCAAGAAATATGCGTTTAATGAAAGAAGCGGCAAAGAAGCATATTTAATAGATAAAAATGGCCAAAAAACATTTGTTATTTTGCAAGTATTTGGCGACATGTTTAGTCTGCTTACCGTGACAAATGGCGGCTACAAATCAATATTAACAGCCAGTAAATTAGCTGAAGATATTGACAAGCAGGGCTACGTGACTATAAATGTAAATTTTGATACTAATAAATCCATTATCAAAGATCAAGATAAACCCGCACTTAATGAAGTGGTTGCATTGCTTCAGGACGATACCGACTTGAAGCTGTCTGTAGACGGCCATACCGACAACGTGGGCAATGCAGCAGCGAACAAAACATTGTCAAAGCAGCGGTCAGACAGCATTGTTAAATATTTAACAAGTAACGGTGTTGCGGCAGACAGGTTAGTAGCCAAAGGTTTTGGCAGTGAAAAACCAGTTGCAGACAACCGCAGTGAAGAAGGCCGCGCTAAAAACCGCCGTGTTGAGTTGGTGAAGTTTTAAGCTGTGGATCGCCATATGAAAAAACTTACTGCTTCTTTGTTAATGCTAATGATGTGTATAAATGCACATGCTGGTGGTTTGGGTTATTTTTGTGACCCCGCACACCACCGAGAAATTCCCACATTAGACAAAACCGAATGTAGTGCGAATCTATATGATATTTTTCCTAAGATACTTGAATACAAAGGGCAAATATGGGATCCTGGACCTTCCTGCCTTTACAACGGCGTGGCATCCCAGTCTGATTTAAGCGTTACATATTGCAAATCAGGACATCGGCAGGAGATGAGTGATACGGGTTTGCTACTTGGACAAAATTTAAACTTCAGAATGACTATCTTGGATATGGAAGGCTCTGAATATCAATCAGATATCAATAAAAAAATACTAAAAGTAGTATTGATGGGCTTTGATGTAAATATGATTTCACCCATGATGCATATTTATAAAAGTAACAACCAAGATTTTGATAGAGATATGGCAAGAATTGCCATGCCCAGCGGCAAGAGTGATGTCTATGTGTTTTCTGCAATAAAAAATAAAAGATATCTTGTGAAGATATCTATATATGGCATCGGTCGATTCAAAGAGCCCAAAGATGTTGATGCTTTTGTGGCCGAATATACGAAACAAATGAGTTTCAAATAATAATATGAAGTTAGTACAAAAAATTCGAACTCTACTTTTAGTGTCGTTGCTTAAGCTTAGTACTGCTGCAATTGCCGCCAACCCCGTCGTGGAGCTGCAAGCCAATGAGGTATCAGCTTATACGGCAAAGCATCGACATGCTGTAGTGCAATTCACCTCAACAGACCCAAAATGCGGCTACTGTGTCGGTGCAGATAAAGCTTTTGATACGGTAGCATCAAAAGCTTATTCGCAGCCCGTGGCTTTTGCCCGCGTGGTGTGGCCAGCGCCATGGAGTAAGTTGCCGCAGTTTCCTGCCGAATTTGGTGTGCTAGGTGCTCCGTGGCATCTCACATTCAGATCAGGTAAGAGTGCTGGCGGTCTTGACGGTATGCCAAAAGACCCCCAGGAGATGGTGCAAGCCGTGGAGTCTTTTGTCACCAGGCCCGTCAATGCGCAAGGCGCTGTGGTCATTGCTTCCACACCAGGCGTTAAAGATGTGGCAGCACAAGACTTGAGGCAATTCGTAAAATCGAATAGCAAGGTCGTGGTGCAATTTATTTCGTCTGATTTGCTTTGCACATTTTGCAATGGTGCTGAGTTGGCTTTCAACGAATTAGCCTCAAAAAACACGGATAAAGGAATCGTTTTTGCACGTGTTCAATGGGCCTTTCCTTGGCGAAAACTTCCTGACATGGGCACTTTAACCACCATTGTTGGTCTGCCCATGCAGGTGGCGTTTGCAAATGAGAAAAATATTGGTTCTTTCGATGGGAAATACACTGACAAGACGGTACTTGGAAAAGAAATTAAAGCTTTGTTTGCTGCCAATCAGCCGCAAGTCGCATCAATTGCGGAATCGCAAACAAGTAAAGAAATAATCGAAAAATTAGGTAGTGACGAGCTGTCCCAACTTCGTCTTCACTTGCGTCATGAATTTTTTCAAAAAGTAGGTGGCTATTGTTCAAAACAGTTTCCAGGACAAGCGACTGAAAATAGCAATGCACTCGCGGCTTGGAAAGCGTCGAATCAAAACAAGCTCGATGCTGCTGCCGCATTGATGCTAAAGCGCGCAAGTCAAGGTGGAGATATTGATTTTGCAGAATTGACAAGTTTGGAAAAAACTCAGGCAAAAGTATGGCAAGTCTCCAAGTTAGGCATTCCAGATAACCGCGCACCTCAGGCAGATGATTGTATGAAAATGATGAGGAATCTGGCAAAGTTCGATTGAGTATTTATGATAGCTAACGAGGCAATAAATACGCCGGCTGCAGCCCAAAATAACCTCTAAAAGTCAGTATTTTCAAAAATTCCGCGTCCGTAGCGCGTAGATGTCTAAAACCCGCAATCCGCCGTATTCGACCTTGATGGTGCCTTGATCTGACAGGTTGGTCAGTGCTTCGTTGACGCGCTGGCGGGACAGGCCGACGAGGTAGGCTAGTTCTTGCTGGGTGATGCGCAGCACTTGGCCGACGCCTGGGTAGAGGATGGGGTTGAAGAGGGCGGCCAGGTTGCGGGCGACGCGGATGTCGGGGTTGCTCATGCGGTCGATCTCGCGGGCGCCTATGAATTGGCCCAGGCGCTCGTTGAGCTGGTACATCACAAAGCGGTTGAAGCCGATGGAGTTGTCCAGCAACCAGTCAAAGGTTTTGATGGGCAGGCCGGCGACCACGCTTTTGCGCAGGGCTTGGATGTTGTAGCGGTAGGGTTCGCGCTTCAAGGCCGTGCCTTCGCCAAACCAGCCGCCGGGGGGCACGCCGGTGAAGGTCATGGTCTGGCCCTGGGCGTTGTCGCTGCTCATTTTTAACAAGCCTTCAATCAAACCAAACCAGTAGGTGACGGGGCGACCCATGCGGCAGACGTAGTCGCCGGGCTGGGCGTCGGTCACGTCGAGTTCGTCAATTGCGCGCTCGCGTTGCTGTGCATCCAAAGAAGACAACCACGGGATGCCACCCAGTTCAGCATGCGTAGGGCTGCGACGGCGCTGATGCAGGGATAAATCGGTGGTCATTTGATGTGTTGACGAGAGTGAGTAGGGAAAGTCCTAGCCAATGAAGGGCTCAATTGTCGTCCAAACGACAACATGGCGTCAAATATAAATTTACTATCGCGGCATGATGTGTTCAGTCACCAGTCAAAAATAAGTTAAATAGGACGTACCGCGATGCAGACCACTTTTGCCAGATTACTCTTGAAGCATGCCGCCGAGCGCCCCACTGCGCCGGCCATGCGCGAAAAGGAATACGGTATTTGGCAGGCGCTGAGTTGGTCAGACTTGGCGGTGATGGTCGAGCACTTGGCTTGCGGCCTGCACGTCGCCGGTTTGCGCCGCGATGACCACATGGTGGTGGTTGGTGCGAATCGCCCACGTTTGTACGCCACCATGATGGCGGTGCAGGCGCTGGGTGCGGTGCCGATTCCGCTGTACCAAGACGCCGCCGCGTTGGAATGCATTTTCCCGATCAACAACGCCGAGGTGAGCTTTGCCTTTGCCGAAGACCAAGAGCAGGTCGACAAGCTGCTGGAAATCCGCGAGCAGTGCCCGCAGCTGAAAAACATCTACTTTGACGACCCACGCGGTTTGCGCAAGTACGACGAAGCCGGTTTGGCAAGTTTGGAGACGCTGCTGGACAGCGGAAAAGCTTTTGCCGCCAAGCATCCCGAGTTTTTCAAGTCTGAAATCAATATCGCCAAACCTGAAGACGTGGCGGCGATGTTCTTCACCTCTGGCACCACCGGCAACCCCAAAGGCGTGGTGCATACCCACAACAGCATGCTCAACGCGGCTGAATCGGGCGCTACTTTTGACAAATTGACCAACAAAGAAGAGGTTCTTGCCTATTTGCCACCAGCTTGGGTAGGACAAAACATTTTCAGCTACTCGCAATGGTTGGCTTGCGGCTATGTGGTCAACTGCCCTGAATCAACCGCCACTGTGACGATTGACCTGAAAGAAGTCGGCCCAACCTACTACTTTGCACCACCGCGCGTGTTTGAAGGCTTGCTGACCAGCGTGATGATCCGCATGGAAGATGCAGGCGCAATCAAACGCAAGATGTTCCACTACTTCATGAGCGTGGCGCAACGCGTGGGCCCCGCCAAGATGGATGGCAAGTCAGTTGGCTTGGTTGACGGCTTGTTGTACGGCTTGGGAAACTGGATGGTTTACGGGCCGCTGCGCAACAACTTGGGCATGAGCCGCGTGCGCGTCGCCTACACGGCGGGCGAGGCGATTGGGCCGGATTTGTTCACTTTCTACCGCTCGATTGGCATCAATTTGAAGCAGTTGTACGGATCGACCGAAACGGCTGTGTTTGTTTGCCAACAACCGGACAACCAAGCATGGGCAGATACGGTGGGCGTTCCTAGCAACGGTGTTGAAATCAAAGTGGCGGATAACGGCGAGATTTTGGTCAAATCACCCGGTTTGTTCAAGGAATATTACAAAAACAAAGCCGCAACAGACGAGGTTTTGACCGAAGGCGGCTGGTACCACACCAGCGATGCCGGCTTTTTGGACGCGCATGGTCATTTGAAAATCATCGACCGCGTGAAAGATGTGGGCCGCGTCAAAGGTGGCGCGTTTGACGGTGCTATGTTTGCCCCTAAATATGTGGAAAACAAGCTCAAGTTCTTCCAGCACATCAAAGAAGTGGTCGCCTACGGCGATGGCCGAGAGAAGGTCTGCGTCATGATCAACATCGACATGGATGCCGTTGGCAACTGGGCTGAGCGCCGCAACCTGCCTTACGCTGGCTATACCGATTTGGCGCAAAAGCCTGAGGTTTACCAGCTCATCAAAGAATGCGTTGAAAAAGTCAACGCCGACTTGAGTGCCGATAAACTCTTGGCCGGTAGCCAAGTAAGCCGCTTCTTGGTGCTGCACAAAGAGCTTGACGCCGACGATGGTGAGTTGACACGTACCAACAAGGTGCGTCGCGGCTTCATTGCGGACAAGTACTCGGCATTGATCGATGGCTTGTACGCTGGCAAAACAGAGCAATTCATTGAGACTGTGGTGAAGTTTGAAGATGGCCGCACGGGCAGCGTCAGCGCGACCTTGAAGTTGTCAGACGCCACAATCTACGCACCTGTCAAAGCTGCAGCTTGAAGAGTTAAGAACATCATGGTAACTAAAAAAATCGGCGACGTCATCCTTGACGTCAAAAACATCAGTCTGGCGTTTGGCGGCGTGAAAGCGCTGACGGACATCTCCTTTGACGTGCGGGAGCATGAAGTCCGCGCCATCATCGGCCCCAACGGCGCTGGCAAAAGCTCCATGCTGAACTGCATCAACGGTGTCTACACGCCGCAGCAGGGCAGCATCAGCTTCAAAGGCCAAACCTTCAGCCACATGGACAGCCATCAGGTGGCGACC
>JAYVSU010000099.1:0-25775 GCA_043775055.1 Polaromonas sp. | reverse complement strand
GGAGCCGTGGCCCAAGTTGAGCCAAATACCGGCCATGCCACTGGGGCCAATGATAGGCGGGCCGTCTGGCAGCATGGGTCGTGCGCCGCGCCATTCTTGGACGCTGCTGGTGTTAGAGGTATGAGCCGCGCCCGGAAACCAGTCTTGCAGGACTTTGTAAAGTGTGTCAAAAGCGGTGGAGCGTTGGCTGCTGGAAGCGCCTTTGTCATCATTATTGATAGCAGGGCCGCCAATCTCGGCGCTGCCTGCCACCCGAATGCGGTTGCCAAGGCGGGTGATGGCGACTTTGAAGCGTTCGTCCATCAAGGCGCTGGTGGGGGCGTTCATGTTCTCGCGCACGACGGCGCTGACGGAGTAGCCGTAGACCGGAATCAGCGGGATTTTGAGTTTGAGTGGTTTGATGGATTTGAGCAAGTTGGCGCTGGCAACGCCGGCGCAAAGCACCATGGCGTCAAAGTGTCTAGGTGAGGGTTCATTTGCTATATAAATCATAGCTGAATTATTAGATTCTATGCCGGCTACAGTCGAATTGAACTCAAATTTAACACCTAAATCTTGCGCTTCCTTCTTCAAAAGCAAGGCAAATTCACGGCAATTGCCGACTTCGTCAGTAGGAAAGTGCACGGCGCCAAAGAACTTTTTGTCTGGGTTCAGTGCAGGCTCAATCACGCGGATTTGTTCAGGCGTTAATTTGCTGTACGGGATGCCGTTTTGCGTCAAAACTTCAAGGCTGGGGAGGATCAGCTTGGCGTCTTTGGCGGTGCGTAGCAGTACGGTCAAGCCATCACCGCGCTCGTAATCTAGGTTCAAAGCGGTGCTGAGGCCGCGCAAACGCTCACGACTGTAGGTGGCCAAGCCTTGCATGCTAGCGCGGTTGGCTAAGTAGGTGCCGGGTTTGCAGGCGCGGTACCAGTCCCACATCCAGCCTAACTCTGCGGCACTTAAGGGAAATTTGACTTTAACGGGGGCGTGGCGGCTGAACAGGTGCTTCATGACTTTGGCGGGCATGCCGGGCGAGGCCCACGGGGCGACATAGCCGGGTGCAATCACGCCAGCGTTGGCAAAGCTGCATTCTTCGGCGACAGCGCGGTGGCGCTCGAAAACGGTGACGTCGTGACCGTCTGCGGCGAGTTCATAAGCAGTAGTGACGCCGATAATGCCAGCGCCAACGATGGCAATTTTCATGAATTAGTTGATTTTGTTGCAGTGCAACCCCTGATTATCGCGGAATTAGCAGGCGTTACAGACGAACAAAGAGGCCGGCCATGCTACAATTGACTGGCTTTACTAGTTGCGTGCCTACGGGTGAGTCGCCAGCAAAGTTATTCGCGAATCAGCCCATTCAAGGTGTTGCTGGTTGTGATCTGCAGAAATTAACAGTTCACAGCTTAACAAATCGGGCGGATTTTAGACCTAACCTTTTGATTTAATTGGAATTTATCATGGCAGTAACAATGCGTGAAATGCTGGATGCGGGCGTTCATTTTGGACACCAAACCCGTTTCTGGAACCCTAAGATGGCCCCGTTTATTTTCGGCCATCGCAACAAAATCCACATCATCAACTTGGAAAAATCTTTGCCGATGTTCCAAGAAGCGACCAAGTTTGTGCGTCAATTGACAGCAAACGGCGGTACTGTGTTGATGGTCGGTACAAAGCGCCAAGCGCGCGAAATCTTGTCGACCGAAGCGCTGCGCGCCGGTGTGCCATTTGTTGACCAACGTTGGTTGGGCGGCATGATGACCAACTTTAAGACCGTCAAAATCTCCCTCAAACGTCTGAAAGAGATGAAAGTTCAGCAAGAAGCTGGCTTGGACGCTTTGAGCAAAAAAGAACAACTCATGTTTGCCCGCGAAATGGCCAAGCTTGAGCGCGACATGGGCGGCATTCAAGACATGACTGGTTTGCCAGATGCTATTTTCGTGATCGACGTCGGTTACCACAAAATTGCCATCTTGGAAGCTCGTAAATTGGGCATCCCATTGATCGGCGTGGTGGACTCTAACCACTCACCAGAAGGTATTGATTACATCATCCCTGGTAACGATGACTCATCTAAAGCTGTTGCTTTGTACGCACGCGGTATTGCGGACGCGATCATCGAAGGCCGTAACAACCGTAGCAACGAAGTCGTTAAAGCAGTTGCGCCTGAGACGGGTGACGAGTTTGTTGAAGTTGCCGAGCCGTCAGCAGCATAAGCAATAGCCTTGACAAGCCCCTAGTTCACTAGGAAAAAATAGGGGGCACTGGTTGCCCTCTTTTTTTAGGTGAAAAATAACTCGATCAATTAACTTGATTGAATGGATTGAGTTAAAGGGCTTGCGTTTAGTTTTTTTAAGTATTTTGAAATATTGAGTTGGAGAATAAACAATGACCACAATTACAGCCAGCATGGTAGCCGCATTGCGCGCCAAGACCGATGCCCCAATGATGGAATGCAAAAAAGCCCTGACAGAAGCTGTAGGTGACATGGACAAAGCAGAAGAGTTGTTGCGCGTGAAATTGGGTAGCAAAGCCAGCAAAGCGTCTGACCGTATTACCGCCGAAGGTGTGGTGATGTGTAGCGTTAATGGCTCAAGCGGCGCGATGCTTGAAGTCAATTGCGAAACTGACTTTGTGACCAAGAATGACAGCTTCTTAGGTTTGGCTCAAGCCGCTGCAGATTTGGTAGCTAAGCACAATCCAGCGGATATCGCTGCTTTGGGCGCACTGCCTTACACTTTGGATGGCTTTGGCCCCACATTGGAAGATGTGCGCAAAGGCTTGATTGGCAAAATCGGTGAGAACATGAGCTTCCGCCGTTTCAAGCATTACGCCAGCGGTGCAAAATTGGCGACCTATTTGCACGGCACACGCATTGGTGTTGTAGTTGAGTTTGAAGGTGACAACGTAGCTGCAAAAGACGTGGCGATGCATATTGCTGCGATGAAGCCCGTGTCGTTGTCAAGCGCAGAAGTGCCGGCTGAATTGGTGGCTAAAGAGCGTTCAGTCGCTGCTGCTAAAGCGGCTGAAGATGCTGCTGTTGCAACTGCTGCTGGCAAGCCAGTGCAGTCTGATGAAATCGTTGCTAAACGTATCGAGGGCGGCGTGCAGAAATTCTTGAAAGAAGTTTCTTTGTACGACCAAGTGTTCGTCAAAGCGGCTGATGGTAAGCAAACCGTTGCTGCAATGCTTAAAGAAAAAACAACAACTATCAAAGGCTTTACCCTGTACGTTGTTGGTGAAGGCATTGAGAAGAAGGTTGACGACTTCGCGGCTGAAGTGGCTGCTCAAGTTGCTGCTGCTTCTAAAGCTGCTTAAGCTTAAGTTTACAGATCAATCAGCGGATATCACCCATCAACCCCAAGGAGTCGTCAATGTCTGAGCCAACGCCAGCGAACAATGCACCTGCTTACAAGCGGATTTTGTTGAAATTGTCTGGTGAGGCTTTGATGGGAGACGATGCCTTCGGTATCAACCGCGCCACCATTGTGCGGATGGTTGAGGAAATCGCTGAAGTCACTCGCATGGGCGTTGAGGTGGCGGTGGTCATTGGTGGCGGTAATATTTTTCGTGGCGTGGCCGGTGGCTCTGTAGGCATGGATCGCGCTACCGCTGACTACATGGGTATGTTGGCCACAGTGATGAATGCCTTGGCTTTGGGCGACACCATGAACAAGGCTGGTTTGATTGCCCGCGTCATGTCGGCCATTGCCATTGAGCAGGTTGTCGAGCCTTATATTCGCCCCAAAGCCTTGCAATACCTTGAAGAAGGCAAAGTCGTGATTTTTGCGGCTGGTACTGGCAACCCCTTTTTCACCACGGATACGGCGGCTGCACTGCGTGGCGCTGAAATCGGTGCACAAGTGGTTCTTAAAGCGACAAAAGTAGACGGTGTTTATTCAGCCGATCCGAAAAAAGATCCTCATGCCGTGCGTTATGCTTCATTGACTTTTGACCAAGCGATGTCGCAAAACTTGGGCATCATGGATGCAGCGGCGTTTGCTGTTTGCCGTGAACAAAAATTACCGATCAAAGTATTTTCTATTTTCAAGCATGGCGCCTTGAAGCGCGTCGTCATGGGTGAAGATGAAGGCACTTTGGTGCATGCTTGATAGGAGAAAAACATGCCAACAACCCCGATTAGAACGCAAGCTGAAACAAAGATGGATCAATCCATCGAAGCTTTCAAAAACAACCTCGGCAAAATTCGTACTGGCCGCGCCAGCCCTGCGATGCTTGAAAATGTGCAAGTCGATTACTACGGCAGCATGGTTCCGGTTAGTCAAGTCGCCAATTTGTCATTGATTGATTCGCGCACAGTGGGCATCCAGCCGTGGGAAAAAGGCATGGGTTCGAAAATTGAAAAAGCCATTCGCGACAGTGATTTGGGTTTGAATCCTTCTAGCGTGGGTGATTTGATTCGTGTGCCTATGCCGATGATGAGCGAAGAGCGTCGTAAAGAGATGACCAAGTTGGCGCGCAACGAAGGCGAAAGTGCAAAAATTGCTATTCGCAACATTCGACGCGATGCCAACGAGCAAATCAAAAAATTGGTCAAAGACAAATCGGCTTCTGAAGATGACCAAAAACGCTCGGAATCCGACATCCAAAAGGTCACAGATCGTCACATTATTACGATTGATCAATTGGTGACAGCCAAAGAACATGAGATCATGGCCGTTTAAGCTGTTGGTAGCCTATCTTTTTTTGGCTAACCACGGGGTTTGACGCTTCATCCTATGCGTGCTGAAAAGATGATTCCACACCATGTCGCCATAGTTATGGATGGCAACGGCCGTTGGGCGAAACAGCGGTTTTTGCCCCGTGTTGCAGGACACAAGCAAGGCGTGGACGCTTTGCACCGCTGCGTTAAAGCGTGCGCCGAGCGCGATGTAAAAGTGCTCACTGTCTTTGCTTTTTCTTCAGAAAACTGGGACAGGCCAGCCGAGGAAGTCTCTGGCTTGATGGAGTTGTTGGCTAGAGCGTTAGCGCGAGAAGTAGCTCAGCTCAGCGAGTTTGGCGTCAGAATATATTTTGTGGGTGAGCGCGATGGCTTGTCGGAAAGCCTGAAGAAAGGTTTGGTTCAAGCAGAGAAGTTGACCGAACACAACACGCGGCTCATTTTTAACATTTGTTTCAACTATGGTGGGCGTTGGGACATTACCCAAGCAGCGGCTAAAGTGGTTGCGCAAGGTTTGCCCATGACCCCTAGCAACTTAGATGCAGCGATGGCCCTAGGGCATGTGCCGGACCCAGATTTGGTGATTCGCACGGGCGGTGAGCAACGGATCAGTAACTTCTTGCTGTGGCAAGCGGCTTATTCTGAGCTATATTTCACTGATAAATTGTGGCCAGACTTTGATGCTAATGCCTTGGATAATGCCATTGATACTTTTAATCAGCGCGAACGCCGTTTTGGAAAAACGACTGAGCAAATCCAAACAAAGGTGAAGTTTGATGCTTAAACAACGCGTTTTGACAGCACTTGTGATGATGGCCATCTTGCTGCCAGCTTTGTTCTATGCAAACCCTTGGCCGTTTTGCCTCTTGTCACTTGTTTTTATGGCGGCGGGTGCGTGGGAGTGGGGGAATTTGAATGGACTCGGTAAAAACGGCGCTATTTGGGTGGCTTGCCAGTTTGTGATTTTGGCTGCTATGACTTGGTATTTGGGCTTGCTAGAGAGACAGCTCACCATGCTATGGATTGTGGCCAGCGGTTTGTGGGTTTTGGTAAGCACTTGGCTGCTTAAAGTTGGCCCAGCGGGTTGGGCAAAAATACCCCTCACATTACGCAGAATGGGTGGCGTCATGGCTTTGTGGCTAGCTTGGTTGGCGGTTGCCCAAGGCCGAGTCATTGGAATTAATTTCTTGCTGTCAGTGTTGGCTTTGGTTTGGGCTGCAGACATCTTTGCGTATTTCGCGGGGCGAACCTTTGGAGGTAAATTCACATCAAACAAGTTAGCGCCTAGCATCAGTCCAGGTAAAAGCTGGGAAGGTGTGTGGGGGGGGGCCGTTGGAGTTATGGTTTTGGCGTTTACATGGATTGCGTTTGACGCGCATTGGCAAAACACGGTGTCCAGTTTGTACACACAATTACGGAGTCAGCATTTGCTGGTGATGTTGGTTGCGCTCTTATTTTTGACTGCCATGAGTGTGGTGGGTGATTTGATTGAATCGTTAATCAAGCGCAGCGCTGGCGTTAAAGATTCCAGCGGTTTACTGCCAGGACATGGCGGTGTACTTGACCGAATTGACGCCTTGCTGCCCACGTTGCCGATTGCCATGATGTTGGTGGGTCTCGCCAAATGAATAAGCAAGGCTTGACGATCCTAGGTTCCACAGGTTCGGTTGGGACGAGCACATTGGACGTGGTTGCACGGCATTTGGATCGTTTTGAGGTCTTCGCTCTCAGCGCCAATACGCAGGTTGATGTGATGTTGGCGCAGGTTGCTCAGTTTAAACCAACATTTGCTGTGATGGCGAGTGCGTCGCATGCGGCGCAACTAGCAGATAAAGTAAAAATCAACAGCCTGAATACCATTGTTTTATCTGGTCAAAAAGCTATTGAAATGATAGCGTCACATGAATCTGCAGACATTGTGATGGCCGCTATTGTGGGAGCCGCTGGTCTGGCTCCTTGTCTGGCAGCTGCACGTGTTGGAAAGCGCTTGCTGCTTGCCAACAAAGAAGCGTTGGTCGTCGGCGGTGAGTTGTTTTTAAGTACGGTTGAAGCTGGCGGTGCAACTTTGCTTCCGATTGACAGTGAGCATTCTGCTATTTTTCAATGCTTGCCTGCTGAGCGATCAAGCTGGCCGTCTTGCGTTGAAAAAATTATACTCACAGCTTCTGGTGGCCCCTTTCGGGCGCGTGATGTTGCCAGTTTAAAAAATGTTACCCCGTCCGAAGCTTGTGCACATCCCAATTGGGTCATGGGGCGCAAAATTTCGGTTGACTCCGCCACGATGATGAACAAGGCGCTTGAGGTGATTGAGGCCAAATATTTGTTCGGTGTGAGATTGGAGCAAATTGAGGTGGTTATTCATCCGCAAAGTGTGATCCATTCTATGGTGCAATTTTGTGACAAATCTGTACTGGCGCAATTAGGTACGCCTGACATGCGCGGGCCGATTGCTTATGGTCTGTCTTGGCCGGATCGGATCGGCAATGGTTCTAGTGCGATTGATTTCAAGACTTTGTCTGCTATGACCTTTGAAGCGATTGATAGCAATGATCACCAACGGCGCTTCCCAGGACTCTCATTGGCTTGGCAAGTCCTGCTAGCACCTGCTGGCACACCTGCAGTGCTGAATGCGGCCAATGAAATTGCCGTACAGGCATTTTTAGATGAGCGCATTCGATTCGACCAAATTCACGCCGTTAATCTGGCAACCTTGTCCGAAATTTTACCCACTAAGCCCTCAACGTTAGAGGATTTGCTGCATATTGATACGCTTTCTCGGCAAGCTGCGCTAAGTCATGTGAAGCGGATGGGTGTTTGACATGCTGACCGTTCTGGCCTTCGTCGTTGCGCTGGGTCTACTTATTACAGTGCATGAGTATGGTCACTACCGCGTAGCCGTTGCCTGTGGCGTGAAAGTATTGCGGTTTTCAGTTGGATTTGGGAAAACAATTTTCAAGTGGCAGCCCAAAGGCTCGAACACTGAATTCGCGCTTGGGTTATTGCCCTTGGGTGGTTATGTCAAGATGCTTGACGAACGCGAAGCGCCTGTCGCTGAACATGAGAAGCATTTAGCATTCAACAATCAATCTTTGCCAAAGCGAGCGGCGATTGTTATTGCGGGCCCTTTAGCCAACTTGTTACTCGCCATATTTCTTTATTCTGCGCTTAATTGGATAGGGGTGCAGGAGCCCAAAGCTATCTTAGCGAGTCCAACTGTTGGGTCAATCGCTCAACGTGCTGGCATAGTGGGTGGCGAACATGTTTTGCAAGCGTCTTTTAAAGACGAAGAGCTTCAGGATATCCATTCTTTAGAAGACTTTCGTTGGCTTCTCACACGCGGTGCTTTGAATGGACATGATGTCCGCGTGATGGTTGCCACATCGCCAAATGCGCCTAAGCGTGAGCTGCTGCTGGCGTTAACGCAACTGGATGTGACAGAAGTTGACACCCAATTGTTTCAAAAAATCGGTATCACGGGCCCATGGACCCAAGCACTTATTGACGGATT
Source organism: Polaromonas sp. (assembly GCA_043775055.1). Taxonomy (GTDB): domain Bacteria; phylum Pseudomonadota; class Gammaproteobacteria; order Burkholderiales; family Burkholderiaceae_C; genus Aalborgiella. Next base: position 17,604 of record JAYVSU010000099.1, on the reverse strand, counting down.
ACAAGCAGACGGCGCTGCCAAGCGCGCGGGTTTGCAAGCTGGGGATATTGTTTTAGCGGTCGACGACGTGGCTATCGTCGACGGTTTGCAGCTGCGCCAATTGATTCGAACGTCTGCAAGACCAAAGCTGATCGATGCTTCAAACTTAAATGCGTTTTCAAGCGGCCCATTGCCGCAAACTTGGACGGTTGATAGGCAAGGTCAGCAATTAAAAATACAGGTTCTGCCGGATTTAAAGTCTGAAAATGGGGTTCAAGTTGGAAGAATTGGTGCTTTTGTTGGGGCAGCGCCTCAGTTCACAACTGTTTCTTACGGATTTTTTGAGGGCATGAACAAAGGTGTGCATAAAACGTGGGAATTTTCGGTGGTATCGCTGCGCATGATGGGGAAAATGGTCATTGGCCAGGCTTCCTTGAAAAACTTGAGTGGGCCATTGACCATCGCGGAATATGCAGGCAAATCGGCTAGTATGGGTTTATCGGTTTACCTGAGTTTTCTCGCTTTTATCAGCGTTAGTCTTGGGGTGCTTAACTTGCTGCCTTTGCCGGTACTAGATGGTGGGCATCTGATGTATTATCTCTGGGAAGGTATCACGGGAAAAGCTGTTGCTGATGCTTGGATGGAGCGTCTACAACGTGGCGGAGTCGCATTGCTTTTTGGGATGATGTTCATAGCTCTTTACAATGACATTACAAGACTGTTTATCAACTGACATACATTTCAAGTGAAAATTAGCATATCGAAAACATAGGGCCAACAATTTGCGTTTCTCGTTAAGAGTGTGTCAAACGGCCAGTTACATGAAAAAAAATATCAAACACATATCTCACTATTTACCACTGCGTCAAACCAGTGCCTTGGTTGCCTTGTTGCTGGCAACCACTGCTGCGTGGTCAGTTACGCCCTTTGCGGTCAAAGATATTCGCTTAGAGGGTTTGCAACGCGTTGAGCCAGGGACAGTCTTTGCAACTTTACCCTTTCGTATTGGTGATACCTACAATGATGAAAAGGGTTCGGTCGCTATTCGTTCACTTTTTGCGCTTGGTATTTTTAAAGACGTCCGGGTTGAAGTAAATGGTGACGTCTTGGTTGTGATTGTTGAAGAGCGTCCGACGGTCGCTAATGTTGAATTCGTGGGTGCAAAAGAATTTGACAAAGATGTGCTAACCAAATCACTCCGCGAAATTGGTTTGGCTGATGGACAGCCTTTCGATAAAGCATTGCTGGACAAAGCTGAGCAAGAGTTGAAGCGTCAATATCTGTCACGCAGTTTGTATGCTGCTGAGATCGTGACCACGGTGACGCCAATTGAACGCAATCGCGTGAACTTGACATTCAGTGTGGTCGAGGGAGATGTTGCCAAAATTAAAGACATTCGGATTATCGGCAACAAGGCCTTCAGTGAATCCACCTTGCGTGGGCTGTTTGATTTGGACACAGGCGGCATTCTTAGCTGGTACACGAAAAGCGACCGATATACCAAAGCTAAACTCAATGCCGATATTGAGACCTTACGGTCTTACTACTTGTCCCGCGGTTACCTTGAGTTCAAAGTTGAAGCCAGTCAAGTTTCTATTTCTACCGATAAAAAAGACATTTCAATCACTTTGAATATCACCGAAGGTGAGCGCTTTGTAGTGTCCAGCGTCAAGCTTGCGGGTAGTTATTTGGGAAAAGAAGATCAATTTAAATCCTTGGTTACCGTATCGCCCGGACAAGAATACAACGCTGACAAAATTGCCGATACAACAAAAGCATTTGTGAATTATTTTGGTGATTTCGGCTTTGCCTTCGCGCGCGTAGTTGTAAAACCAGAAATTGATCGTACCAATAACAGGGTTGCGTTGCTCATCACATCTGACCCAGGGCAGCGTGCTTATGTACGACGCATCAATATTTCTGGCAACAACAGAACGCGTGACGAAGTTATTCGCCGTGAGTTCCGTCAATTTGAATCATCTTGGTACGACGGTGAAAAGCTCCGTGCTTCTCGCGACCGTGTAGACCGCTTAGGGTTTTTCAAAGATGTTCAGATTGATTCTCAAGAAATACCTGGCACACCTGACCAAGTCGATATCAATCTCACTATCGTTGAAAAACCAACCGGTAACTTAACGTTTGGTGCGGGCTACTCCAGCGCAGACAAATTAACGTTCCAGTTTGGCGTTAAACAAGATAATATTTTCGGTACTGGCAATTATTTGGGCGTTGACCTGAATACAAGCAAGCTCAATCGCTCCCTGGTTCTGACCACCGTTGATCCATACTTCACTGAAGATGGGATTTCTCGCACGGTTGATGCTTACTACCGTACCTTGAGCCCTTCCAGCGCTGTGACTGGTGATTACCAAGTTCAAACCATTGGTACCAGTTTAAAGTTTGGCATCCCTATTGGACCGACAGATACTATCTATTTAGGCGGTGGTTTAGAGCGCAATAAGATCATTCCTGGCACCAACATGCCACAAGCTTATACCGACTATGCCAACCAGTTTGGTTACAGTAGTTTCTCCGTGCCTTTGACCCTGGGTTGGTCGCGCGACGACAGAGACAGTGCGCTCACTCCTACCACTGGTAAATTCCAACGGTTTGCCGCTGAGTGGAGTCCTGCGGGAGATGTGAATTACGTAAAAGCTGTGGCGCAGTATCAGCAATACATTCCTTTGAACAAACAATTTACACTGGCCTTTAACGGCGAGGTCAATTGGGGTAAAGGTTTAGGCGGCAAGCCATTCCCAGTTTTTAAGAATTCTTATTCCGGCGGTTTGGGTTCTGTACGTGGTTTTGAGCAATCTTCGCTTGGGCCACGTGACGCAGCAACCGACATTGCTTTGGGCGGACCTAAGAAAGTCACCTTGAATGTGGAGTTTTTGACCCCATTTCCAGGTGCAGGCAATGACAAATCATTGCGTTTGTACGCATTTTTCGATGCGGGCAATGTCTATGGCGAAAACGATCCAATTCTTTTCAACCAAGTTCGTGCCTCTACGGGTATTGGTATCAGTTGGATTTCCCCAATTGGCCCACTTCGTATCGCATACGCTAAACCTATTCGTAGTCAACCTACTGATAAACTTCAAAAAATTCAATTTCAAATCGGAACCTCTTTCTAATGAATACCTCACAAACTCAATCACACCGCAAATGGTTTTTAATTTTGGCGCTTGGCCTGTCTAGTATTTCTGCCACGGCCGTTGCACAAGAATTGAAAATCGGATTTATCAACACTGACCGCATCTTCCGAGATGCTAATTCTGCTAAAGCGGCACAAGCCAAGCTAGAGCAGGAGTTCATGCGTCGCGAAAAGGAGCTGACGGATCAAGGTGCCCAGCTCAAAGCCATTGCAGACAAATTGGACAAAGATGCGCCAACATTGTCAGAAGCAGCGCGCAATACACGTCAAAAGCAATTGGTTGAACAAGATCGTGATTTCCAGCGCAAGCGCCGCGAGTTTCAAGAAGACTTGAACGTACGCAAAAACGAAGAACTGCAGACTGTGCTTGAGCGCGCAAACCGCGTTGTCAAGCAAGTGGCAGAAGCTGAAAAGTACGATGTGGTTTTGCAAGAAGTGGTTTATATCAACCCCAAGCATGACATCACTGAAAAAGTACTCAAAGTCTTGAACGCCACCAAGTAAACATACCGAGTAAGCGACTAGCGTTACTGGTATCTTCATAGCCTCGCTTGCGTGTGTCTGTTCATCTAGCTCAAATTATTCAAGCTTTGGGTGGGCAGCTGCACGGGAATACCAGCGCTGTGATCGAAGGGCTGGCCCCATTGAAGTCGGCAACAGCTTCTGACATCAGTTTTTTAAGCAACCCCAAATACGAGCAGCAACTCAGCCAGACGCAAGCGGCTTGCGTGATTGTTAGCCCACGGCTGGCGCAAGTGGCTTTGGCGCGCGGGGCCTGCATTGTCACAGAGCAACCCTATTTGTACTTTGCGCTGTTGACGCAGTTTTGGAAGCAGCAACACAACCCAATCCGTCGCGCAACCGTTCATGCCAGCGCCGTCATTGACGTAAGTGCATTGGTTCATCCTTCTGCAACAATTGGCCCTTTGTGCGTTGTAGAACGTCATGCACGGATTGGCGCAAATACCGTGCTCACTTCACGCGTGACAGTCGGTGAAAATTGTGTCATTGGCGACAATTGCATCCTGCACTCAGGGGTCGTGATCGGTGCCGATGGCTTTGGTTTTGCGCCCAAACAAGCAGATGACGGGCAAAGGTCTTGGGTCAAAATTGAACAGTTGGGTGCCGTGCAAATTGGACATGACGTTGAAATTGGTGCCAATACCTGCGTTGACCGTGGCGCATTGCAAGATACTGTCATTGAAGAAGGCGTGAAGCTGGACAATTTGATTCAAATAGGCCACAACGTCAAAATCGGTAAACACACGGTGATCGCCGCAGCAACGGCGATTGCTGGCAGCGCCGAGATCGGCGCTTTTTGTACAATCGGCGGCTCGGTGAGTATTGCTGGGCATTTGACGATTGCTGAGCATGTTGAAATTTCTGGTGCATCAGTCGTGACGCATTCCATCCACAAGCCTGGTGTTTATTCTGGTCTGTTCCCAATCGACGACAATACGACATGGACTAAAAATGCAGCCGCCTTGAAGCAGCTGTACACCTTGCGTGAACGACTGCGTGCACTTGAGAAAAAATCAGGCCCTCAGCCCTAACAATAGAAATAATAAAGAAAGAAGCAATCATCATGATGGATATTTACCGCATTCTCAAACAACTCCCACACCGTTACCCCTTCGTACTGGTGGACAGAGTGACCGAGCTTGAAAAAGGCAAATACATCAAAGGTTACAAAAACGTTTCTATCAACGAGCCTTATTTTGTGGGTCATTTTCCGCATCGCCCGGTTATGCCAGGTGTGTTGATTGTTGAAGCGCTGGCGCAAACAGCAGCTTTGTTGGGCTTTGATACCTTGGGAGTGACACCAGACGACAAAACCATGTTTTATTTTGCGGGAATCGATGGCGTGCGTTTCAAAAAACCAGTCGCCCCGGGTGACCAGCTTTGGTTGGAGATGAATGTAGAGCGCGTTCGTTCTGGCATGTGGAAGTTCAAAGGCCAAGCCACTGTAGATGGCGAAATCGTGACCGAAGCGACCATCATGTGCACAATCCGCATGTTGGGTGAAGACGACTGAAGCTTGGTCATTTGAAGCGACAGATGAGTAATATTCACGCGACAGCTATCGTCGCTGCTGGTGCACAGCTTGACAGCACAGTAGAGGCGGGGCCTTACACGGTTATTGGCCCGCACGTCAGCATTGCGGCGGGTACACGCGTTGGGGCGCATTGCGTCATTGAGGGGCACACCCGCATTGGCCGCGATAACCAGATTTTCCAATTCAACTCGATAGGTGCCATCCCGCAAGACAAAAAATACGCGGGTGAGCCTTGTGAGCTGCACATTGGCGACCGCAATACCATTCGCGAGTTTTGCACCCTCAACATTGGCAGCCCTGGCGATGCGGGCGTGACCCGCGTGGGTGATGACAACTGGATCATGGCCTACGTACACATTGCGCACGACTGCCAAGTGGGCAACAAAACGATTCTGGCCAATAACACCACCTTAGCTGGCCACGTGCATTTGGCCGACTGGGTGATTGTGGGCGGCTTGACCGGCATCCACCAATTCGTCAAAGTAGGTGCACACGCCATGGTAGGGTTTTCCAGCGCTGTTACGCAAGACATCCCGCCTTTCATGATGGCAGACGGCAACCCGCTGGCGGTTCGTGGCTTCAATGTTGAAGGCTTGCGTCGACGCGATTTTGGCGACGAACGCATCGCCGCCGTGAAACAAATGCACAAACTGCTCTACCGTTCAGGCAAAACCTTGAGTCAAGCCCACGCTGAGATCACCGATTTGGTCAAAACACTGCCTCTTGCCGCCGCTGACGTGGCTTTGATGGACGCTTTCTTGTCGCAATCTACACGCGGCATCGCCCGCTGAAAGCTGTGGCAACTGCTGGAAACACCCAAACAGCACCACAATTCGCCATGGTCGCTGGCGAAACGTCGGGGGATTTGCTCGCTGGTTTACTGCTAGATGGCGTGCATCAACAATGGCCCGATGTTCACGCTTTTGGCATTGGCGGCCCGCAAATGCTGCAACGCGGCTTCAAAGCTTGGTGGCCTTGCGACAAGCTCTCCGTCTTTGGCTACGTGGACGCGCTGCGCCATTACCGCGAGATTTTGGGCATCCGCAACCAGCTCAAAGCCAAGCTTTTAGCCAATCCGCCAGACGTCTTCATCGGCGTCGATGCCCCAGATTTCAACCTCCAGTTAGAGGCCGACCTCAAAGCTCAAGGCGTCAAAACCGTGCATTTCGTCTGTCCGTCCATCTGGGCGTGGCGGCCTGAGCGGGTGGAAAAGCTCAAAGCCAGCGCTGACCATGTGCTGTGCATCTTCCCGTTCGAGCCCGAATTGCTGGCCAAACATGGCGTCAACGCCACCTATGTCGGCCACCCCTTGGCGTCAGTCATTCCTATGCAGCCTGACAAAGCTGAAGCAAGGGTGCAGCTCGGTTTGCGCCAAAACGACCCTGTCATCGCTGTGTTGCCCGGCAGCCGTTTGAGCGAGATCAATCACCTCGCACCAAGGTTTTTTTGGGCTGTAGCCGGCATGATTAAAGCAAACTCAGCTATACAAATCATAGTGCCTGCAGTGCCCAAACATCTGCCCACGTTGCAAAAAATCGCCCAGGAATGTGGTGTGGCTCAACATGTGCAGATTCTCACTGGCCAGTCTCACCTCGCCTTAGAAGCCTGCGACGTCACCTTGATTGCCAGCGGCACCGCTACCTTGGAGGCCGCTTTGTACAAGCGCCCCATGGTCATCAGCTATGCGCTCAACTGGCTGTCTTACCAAATCATGTTGCGCAAAAAGCTGCAGCCTTGGGTCGGTTTGCCAAACATCTTGTGCCAAGACTTCGTTGTCCCCGAGTTGCTGCAGCATGAAGCCACCCCCCAAGCTTTGGCTGCGGCTACGCTGGCATGGCTGGATAAACCTGAGAAAATAGCCGCTTTAGAGCAAACCTTCACCCACTTGCACCACCAGCTCCTGCGCAACACTTCTGAACTCGCCGCCCATGCCATCGCCCAAGTCATCAACCCAGCCAGCCGCGACAAAACCTCAAGCTAAGCCAGTAAACAAAGTAGCCGCTAAGCCAGCAGCTAAGCAGTCAAAAAAGGCATTAGTTAACATCCTCGCCGCCGAGCAAGTCGCCTTGGTGTGGGACGCGCCTGGCTTGATGGCCGGTGTGGACGAAGCTGGCCGTGGCCCTTTGGCCGGCCCCGTGGTCGCCGCAGCCGTGATTTTGGACGACTTGAACCCCATCAAAGGCTTGGCCGACTCCAAAACCTTGAGCGCTGCCCGCCGTGAAAAGCTCTACGACGAAATCCGTGCCAAAGCCCTGTGCTGCTCCATCGCGCAGGCAAGCAGGGCGGAGATTGACGACATCAACATCCTGCAAGCCACCATGCTGGCCATGCGCCGTGCAGTGGAGGGGCTGCGCCTCAAACCCGTCAAAGTACTGGTCGACGGCAACCGCATTCCCACTTTGGACGTGCTGGCCGAGGCGATTGTGAAGGGCGACAGCAAAGTCGCCGCCATCTCCGCCGCCTCCATTTTGGCCAAAGTCACCCGCGACCGTTGGTGTGCTGAGTTACACGCCCAGCACCCGCAGTACGGTTTTGATCAACACAAAGGCTACGGCACAGCCCAGCATTTGGCTGCGCTGAATGAATTTGGTGCCTGCCCTGAGCACCGTAGAACCTTTGCACCCGTCACCAAAGTGCTTGAACGTGCTCGACTTGCCGAGAGTGCTAAAAAATCATGACCTCCTCAGACATCACCCATATCACCTCGCGCGATAACCCTTTCCTCAAAGAGCTGCGCAAACTCAGTACCGAGAGCACCGCTTACCGCAAAGCGGGCCGCGTCTGGTTAGAAGGCGACCATTTGTGCAGCGCCGCACTGGTTCGTGGCATCAAACCATCTGTAGCCGTGTTTTCAGAGTCATTTTTGCCTGTAGCCGGCGTATTGTTTGCCTCTTCAGCTATCAAAAATATAGTAATTAGTGATAAATTTTGGCAAGACATCAGCGGCCTAGAGTCACCCGCGAAGATGGGTTTTCTGGTTGATCTGCCAAGCTCCGTGCAACTGTCATCCACAGCCGCTACCGTCATCCTAGACCGCGTGCAAGATGCTGGTAACGTCGGCTCCATCTTGCGCAGCGCAGCAGCGTTTGGCTTTAAGCAAGTCATCGCACTCACCGGTACGGCCGCGCTGTGGAGCCCCAAAGTCCTGCGCGCTGGCATGGGGGCGCACTTCGGTTTACGGCTGATGGAGGGTGCGAACGTCGTAGATCTGTCCGAGCTCGCCATCCCCTTGGTCGTCACCAGCTCTCATCAAGGCGATTTTTTGCAAAATCTCAAACTGCCGACCCCCTGCGCCTGGGTCATGGGCCACGAAGGGCAGGGCGTCCGCCCCGAGCTGCTAGCGCAAGCTGCGGTCTCAGTACGGATTGGCCAGCCCGGCGGAGAAGAGTCGCTGAATGTGGCGGCGGCGGCGGCGATTTGTTTACATGCGAGTTCGGTGGCGGGTTGATTGCCAAAGACTAATCAATTTGAAAAGCTACGATTTCCCCATTGCTAACTCGTTTGACATAAAGGACGTCATCCTTCATCTTGACATTGCTACAGCTGCCTCCGATTTTTTGCCAATCATTGCAAAGTTGACCTTTTTCTATTCGCCATTTGCCTGAGTCGCTAAAGCCATTGCTAAGGTTAAGAAACGCGTAACCGTTAGCTTTATAAGCCAGTCGCCAACTCGGGCCTGTTGCAGGTTGAATCTTAAAAGTCTTTCCAGAGACATGAGCACGCAAAGCATCGTCGGTTGGCATGACTGAATCGGCCAAGAACTCAGTCGTTAACGGGGTTTGCGCGAATGCAGAAAATGTGAAAAAGAAAAGTGCATAGATTAGACGCATGGCAGTTTCTCCTGTTTTGTGCAAATAACCATACTCTTTCTAAAGAATATGATAAATCACATAAATAGGTGATATGTTATGCAGCACGTTAAGCTTCATTCGCTCAGCTACAAGCGCTTCAAACTGGTGAAATTACTTGAAAAACGCTAAAAAGCATAAAAATATGATTAAATTGGGCTGTAGCCGGCGTATTTATTGATAATTTAGCTATTAAATACATAGCAAAATAGAGGCGCCTTAAAATTAGGCACTGACGCTGCTCGTTGCCTTCATGAGTACAGATTTCATGGCTAAACATCAGAAAACCTCTTACGCCTCGGCTATAATAGGAGGCTTTCATATCAACCCATCGTACGCCTAGCGCAATAAAAGCTTTTCCCTTACAAAGCCGCTCGAAACTGACTTGTTAAGCAGTCACTGCAGAGCCAAGCTTGGGCGTACCCGTTACATATTAGGAGAACCCAGTGCTTTTGTCCCTCAAGCGATGCCACCCCCCAGCCATTTTGGCACTCGCAGACGGCACGGTCTTTGTCGGGTCTTCCATTGGAGCCGCATCAAAAGATGTTGGCCACACCGTCGGAGAGGTTGTTTTCAACACCTCCATGACCGGCTACCAAGAAATCCTGACTGACCCCAGCTACTGCCAGCAAATCGTCACCCTGACCTACCCGCACATTGGCAATTACGGCATCAATGCGCAAGATGTTGAATCGGCCAAAGTCCATGCTGCTGGCTTGATCATCAAAGATTTGCCGCTTTTAGTTTCCAACTTCCGTTCGACCATGAGCTTGACCGAGTATTTGGTCAAAGAAAAAACCATCGCCATCGCCGGTATCGACACCCGCCAATTGACCCGTCACCTGCGCACCCACGGGGCACAAAACGGCTGCATCATGGCTTTGGCTGAAGGCGAGACTGTGACTGCTGCCTTGAAAGAAAAAGCCATTACCTTGGCCAAAGCCGCACCCAACATGGCTGGTTTAGATTTGGCCAAAGTGGTGAGCACCCAAACCAGCTACGCTTGGACGCAAACCGAGTGGCAGTTGCACAACTCGACTTTGGATGGTCAAGCTGGCTACAGCGAACAAGTCGCTGACTATGCCAAGTTTCACGTCGTAGCCTACGACTTTGGCGTCAAGTACAACATCTTGCGTATGTTGGCGCAGCGTGGTTGCCGCGTTACCGTCGTGCCTGCGCAAACGTCTGCCGCCGAGGTGTTGAAGCTCAACCCGCAAGGTATTTTCTTGTCCAACGGCCCTGGCGACCCAGAGCCATGCGACTACGCCATTGCCGCGACCAAAGAATTGATTGAAACGGGCATACCGACCTTCGGTATTTGCTTGGGTCACCAAATTCTCGCCTTAGCCAGTGGTGCCAAGACTTTCAAAATGAAATCTAGCCACCACGGCGCGAACCATCCGGTTAAAGATTTAGACACCGGTCGTGTCAGCATCACCAGCCAAAACCATGGTTTTGCTGTGGACGCTGAGACCCTGCCAGCGAATTTGCGAGCTACACATATCAGTTTGTTCGACGGTACTTTGCAGGGCATTGTCCGTACCGACAAACCAGCTTTCGGCTTTCAGGGTCATCCTGAAGCATCACCCGGACCACAAGACATCAGCTACCTCTTCGATCGCTTCGTCAAACTCATGATGGAGGCGAAATAACATGCCAAAACGTACCGACCTTAAAAGTATCCTCATCATCGGCGCAGGCCCGATCATCATTGGTCAAGCTTGCGAGTTTGACTATTCTGGCGTGCAGGCTTGCAAAGCTTTGCGCGAAGAGGGCTACAAAGTCATTTTGATCAACAGCAACCCCGCTACGATCATGACCGACCCCGCTACGGCAGACGTCACTTACATCGAGCCTATCACTTGGCAAACCGTTGAAAAAATCATCGCCAAAGAGCGTCCAGATGCGATTTTGCCAACCATGGGCGGCCAAACGGCGCTGAACTGCGCACTCGATTTATGGCACAACGGCGTTTTGCAAAAGTACACAGGCGCAGCTACTGGTAAGGCGATTGAGCTGATTGGCGCGACGCCAGAAGCGATTGACAAAGCCGAAGACCGCTTGAAGTTCAAAGACGCCATGACCAAAATCGGCTTGGGTTCTGCCCGCTCAGGTATTGCGCACAGCATGGACGAGGCTTGGGCAGTTCAAAAGACACTGGGTTTCCCCACGGTTATTCGCCCCAGTTTCACACTGGGTGGTACCGGCGGCGGCATCGCCTACAACTCAGAAGAGTTTGAGACGATTTGCAAGCGCGGTTTGGAAGCTTCACCAACCAACGAGCTGTTGATTGAAGAGTCATTGCTCGGCTGGAAAGAATATGAGATGGAAGTGGTGCGCGACAAGGCGGACAACTGCATCATCGTGTGCTCGATTGAAAACTTAGACCCGATGGGTGTGCATACCGGTGACTCGATTACCGTCGCGCCCGCGCAGACCCTGACCGACAAAGAATACCAAATCCTGCGTAACGCCAGCTTGGCTGTGCTGCGCGAAATTGGTGTCGATACCGGTGGCTCCAACGTGCAGTTCTCCATCAACCCAGTTGATGGTCGCATGGTGGTGATTGAGATGAACCCGCGCGTCTCGCGCTCATCCGCCTTGGCTTCAAAAGCAACGGGTTTCCCAATTGCTAAAGTCGCTGCCAAATTGGCTTGCGGTTACACCTTGGACGAGTTGCGTAATGACATCACCGGCGGAACCACACCCGCAAGTTTTGAGCCCAGCATCGACTACGTGGTCACCAAAATTCCACGTTTCGCGTTTGAGAAATTCCCAACAGCCGATTCACGTTTAACCACGCAGATGAAATCAGTCGGCGAAGTGATGGCCATGGGCCGCACCTTCCAAGAGTCGTTCCAAAAAGCCTTGCGCGGTTTGGAAGTCGGCGTGGATGGCATGAATGAGAAAACGCAAGACCGCGAAATTTTGGAACGTGAATTAGGCGCGCCAGGCCCAGAGCGTATTTGGTACGTAGGCGATGCGTTTGCCATGGGCTACAGTGTGGACGAGGTGTTTGCACTCACCAAAATCGACCCTTGGTTTTTGGTGCAAATCGAAGAAATCGTCAAAATCGAGTTGGAGCTAGAAACCACCACGCTCGAAAAAATAGATGCTAAAACGCTACGTATTTTGAAGCAAAAAGGTTTTTCAGACCGTCGCTTAGCCAAGCAATTGCGTACCACGGACACGGCTATTCGCGAAGCCCGCCACGCAGCCGGTGTGCGCCCCGTTTACAAGCGCGTCGATACCTGTGCGGCAGAATTTGCGTCGAATACGGCTTATTTGTATTCCACCTACGAAGCCGCCGGCAGCGAGTGCGAAGCCGCACCTAGCGACAAGAAGAAAATCATGGTTTTAGGCGGTGGTCCGAACCGTATCGGCCAAGGGATTGAGTTTGACTACTGCTGCGTTCACGCTGCCATGGCCATGCGCGAAGACGGTTACGAGACCATCATGGTCAACTGCAACCCCGAAACCGTATCGACCGATTACGACACGTCTGATCGCTTGTATTTCGAGCCGGTGACGCTGGAAGACGTGCTGGAAATCGTCGCGATTGAAAAACCGGTTGGCGTGATTGTCCAATATGGCGGACAAACGCCGTTGAAGCTTGCTTTGGCCTTAGAAGCCAACGGTGTGCCCATCATTGGCACCACGCCAGACATGATTGATGCTGCGGAAGACCGCGAGCGTTTCTCGACCTTGCTGCATAAATTGAACTTGAAGCAGCCACCGAACGCAACGGCACGCACCGAGCCAGAAGCACTTGAAAAAGCCGCGACTTTGGGCTACCCACTCGTTGTGCGCCCAAGCTATGTGTTGGGCGGTCGTGCGATGGAAATCGTCCATGAGCAGCGTGACTTGGAGCGCTACATGCGCGAAGCCGTCAAAGTCAGCCACGATTCTCCCGTGCTTTTAGACCGCTTTTTGAACGATGCGATTGAGTGCGATGTAGACGCTGTACGCGACCACACCGGCCGCGTCTTCATTGGTGGCGTGATGGAGCATATCGAGCAAGCTGGTGTGCACAGCGGTGATTCAGCCTGCTCTTTGCCACCGTACTACTTGTCTGCGCCTACGGTTAACGACATCAAACGCCAAACCGCTGCCATGGCCAAAGCCTTGAATGTGGTGGGTTTGATGAATGTGCAGTTTGCCATCCAGCAAATCGAAGGCAAAGATGTGATTTATGTGCTGGAAGTGAACCCGCGCGCTTCGCGTACTGTGCCGTTTGTGTCAAAAGCCACAGGTATCCAGCTCGCCAAAGTAGCGGCACGTTGCATGGTGGGGCAATCGTTGGATGCACAAGGCATCGGTGCAGAAGTGACGCCGCCGTATTTCAGTGTCAAAGAAGCTGTGTTTCCCTTTGTGAAGTTCCCAGGTGTCGACACGATTCTCGGCCCTGAGATGAAGTCCACCGGCGAAGTGATGGGCGTGGGTAAAACTTTTGGTGAAGCCTTTGTCAAAGCCCAGCTGGGCGCAGGTACCAAGTTGCCGCGTGTAACGGATGCTGTTAAAAAGGTATTCTTAACCGTCAAAAATAACGATAAAGCGCGTGCAGTCGATATAGCGCGTGCTTTAGTCGCTATGAATTTTGACTTGGTTGCAACCAAAGGAACAGCTGCTGCGATCAATGCTGCTGGCGTGCCTTGTGCTGTGGTGAACAAGGTGACCGAAGGCCGTCCGCACGTGGTTGACATGATCAAAAACGGCGAAGTCAGCATGGTCATCAACACCGTGGAAGAGCGCCGTAACGCGATTGCCGACTCGCGCGCTATTCGTACTTCGTCGCTGTTGGCGCGCGTCACCACCTTCACCACCATTTTTGGTGCGGAAGCGGCTGTGGAGGGCATGAAGCACATGGACAAGCTGGATGTGATTTCGGTGCAAGAGATGCACGCACAGTTAGCCTAGTTTTTTTGTAGTTTTACAGCTTTCAGGCATAATTAGCAGACTGTTTTCGATTTCACCGCCGAACGACCCTTTGGGTCTTGTTCGGCGGTTTTGTTTTTATGAGTGCCTGCATGAGTGTTAACTCCAGAGGCTTTGATTCTTAACCTTATTTTTTCTCAAGACTATGGCGACACTTCCTATTACCAAACGCGGTGCAGAAATTTTAAAAGCCGAGTTGCATAACTTGAAAGCTTTTGAGCGTGCTGCGGTGATTGCGGCTATCTCTGAGGCACGTTCGCACGGCGATTTGAGTGAAAACGCAGAATACGACGCAGCCAAAGACAAACAAGGTTTTGTTGAAGGGCGGATTGTGGAGCTAGAGGGCAAATTGTCATCGGCGCAAATCATCGATCCAAGCACATTAGATGCAGGTGGGCGCGTGGTGTTCGGCTCTACAGTGGAGTTGGAAGATGAAGACTCTGGCAACAAGGTGACTTACCAAATCGTGGGTGAAGACGAGGCTGACATCAAGTACGGCTTGGTCAATATCAGCAGCCCGATTGCGCGCGCTTTGATTGGCAAAGAAGAGGGCGATACGGTAGAGGTGCAAGCGCCAGGTGGCGTGAAGCATTATGAAATTGTGAACGTTCGTTATATTTAAGTTCGTATTATTTGAATAATGCAAACCAGCTTGAAAGCCAACATCAGCTCTAAGTTGAAGATTTTTGTGGCTGCTTTGTGGTGGGGCAGTTTGACGACATTGGGTTTCTTTGTCGTCCCGATGTTGTTCAGTAATTTGGCGACACCAGCCATGGCTGGGAACATGGCCGCCAAGCTGTTTGCAGCGCAGACGTGGGTATCAGTGGCGTGTGGATTGCTCTTGATGCTGCTTTTAAGGCCTAAATCGACTGAAAATACCTCGAATTTGGCTGTAGCCGGCGTAAATAATCAATACTTTGCTATTATTTTTGTAGTACTTGGCACGCTACTCGCGCTTATAGTTACTTTTGGCGTTTCACCCAGAATTGTTGCCAGAGAGAATTTGATGCTCTGGCATGCCGTGGGCAGTGGGATGTACCTGCTGCAATGGCTGTGTGCGGGCGTGGTGCTCTACAAATTGGCACCGTCGGGCTCGAATAAAACCGCCTAGCAATAGACGTAAAAAAGCCTGACAGCACAGGCGGTCAGGCTTTAAAACAACAATCGCTGAATCAGCGAATCAAAATCACATCTGACTGCGCTTTTTCTCAGAAATCTGTTTAGGCTGCGCACGCTTGACTTTGCCGCCTTGGGTTAAACGTTGGTTGCCTAAAACACGCAGTGTTTTAACTTCAGGGCGCTGGCCACCACGGCTGCTGTATTTCAAGACCTTGAAGTCGCGCGGGCCAGCCATGCGGTCTTCGTCGTCAGAGCGTTCTTTTTTGATGTCTGGAATCGGGCGCCACAGCACCAGCAGCTTGCCGATGTGTTGAATCGGCGCGGCGCTGAGTTCTTCAGCCAAGGACTGAAACATGGCTTCGCGAGCGACGCGGTCGTCACCCAAGACGCGGACTTTGATCAGACCGTGGGCGTTGAGGGAGGCGTTGACTTCTTTGGTCACGGCAGCGGATAAGCCGTCGTTACCTATCATCACCACGGGGTCGAGGTGGTGTGCCTCAGCGCGGTGAGCTTTGCGCTGTGCAGGGGTGAGTATTATTTTTGACATACCCATATTATCGGTGATTGAGGCGTAACAACGCTAGAAGCACACTACAAATGCTGTAGAAGTGAGCATGTAGTTGGTGATTTGTTGGTGATTTATTGACGTATAAGGCGATAATGAGAGAAGATGAAAGTTAAAACACAGAGTAAAAAAGTCAATAAATCATGGTTAAACGACCATGTGAACGACACCTACGTCAAATTGGCCAAAAGAGAGGGCTACCGCGCCCGTGCAGTCTACAAGCTCAAAGAGATTGACGAAGCACATCATTTGATCAAGCCGGGCCACATGGTGATCGATTTAGGCTCAACTCCAGGTGCGTGGAGCCAGTACATCCGCCGCAAGTTGTCACCCAAAACAGCGACGGGCGGTGGTGCAGCAGTGGGTGAATTAAATGGCACCATCATCGCGCTAGATTTGTTGCCGATGGAGCCGGTGGAAGGTGTGACATTTATTCAGGGCGACTTCCGCGAAGACGCCTTGCTGGCGCAGCTTGCTACTGAAATGAAAGGTCAATTGGCCGATGTGGTGGTGTCTGACATGGCCCCCAATTTATCGGGCATTGACTCGGCAGATGCCGCGCGGGTGGAGCACTTGATTGAATTGTCGATTGATTTTTGCAAAAACCACATGAAGCCAGAAGGCGCTTTGGTGGCCAAAGTCTTTCACGGCAGTGGCTACAGTCAGCTGGTCGTGATGTTCAAAGCGAGCTTCAAAGTGGTCAAAGCGATCAAGCCAAAATCGTCTCGCTCGGAGTCGTCAGAGACCTTCTTGGTTGGCATAGGCCAAAAATAAGCAAATAGTGACAAGAAATCTGTGCATAAATGACCATAAATTCTCTCTTTCCCCTTGAAACGCCTAAAATGATGCGCATGTGGGTCAGTAAGTAATAAGGTAGGAGCCTCGTTTGAATAATCAATGGTTTTCAAAAATTGCCGTGTGGTTGGTTATCGCCATGGTGTTGTTCACTGTTTTTAAACAGTTTGAGACCAAAGGCGGCGCCAGCGCTGGCTATGTAGGCTACTCAGATTTCTTGGAGGAAGTTCGCGGGAAGCACATCAAGAGCGCCACTATCCAAGAAGGCCAAGGCGGCACTGAAATCGTGGGTACAACCAACGATGACAAGAAAATCCGCACTACGGCGACTTACCTTGACCGTGGTTTAGTAGGTGATTTGATCGCCAACAACGTCAAATTTGACGTCAAACCCCGCGAAGAGGGCTCATTGTTGATGACCCTGCTCGTGAGTTGGGGCCCGATGCTGTTGCTGATCGGCGTTTGGGTTTATTTCATGAAGCAAATGCAAGGTGGCGGCAAGAGCGGCCCGTTCAGCTTCGGTAAAAGCAAAGCCAAGCTGCTTGATGAAAGCGCTAACACCGTAACTTTTGCGGATGTGGCTGGTTGCGATGAGGCCAAAGAAGAAGTCAAAGAAGTGGTTGATTTCTTGAAAGATCCAGGTCGTTTCCAAAAACTCGGTGGTCGCATCCCCCGTGGTTTGCTGTTGGTTGGCCCTCCTGGCACCGGTAAAACTTTGTTGGCTAAGTCGATTGCTGGTGAAGCGAAAGTCCCGTTCTTTGCGATTTCTGGTTCGGACTTTGTAGAGATGTTCGTCGGCGTGGGTGCATCTCGGGTGCGCGACATGTTTGAGAATGCCAAGAAAAACGCCCCGTGTATCATTTTTATCGACGAAATTGACGCTGTAGGTCGTCAACGTGGCGCAGGTGTGGGTGGTGGTAATGATGAACGTGAACAAACCCTGAACCAGATGCTGGTTGAGATGGACGGTTTTGAGACCAACCTCGGCGTGATCGTGGTGGCTGCGACCAATCGCCCTGATATTTTGGATGCCGCTTTGTTGCGCCCTGGCCGTTTTGACCGTCAGGTCTATGTGACCTTGCCGGATATCCGTGGTCGTGAACAGATTTTGAACGTCCATATGCGCAAAATCCCCGCTTCACAAGACGTTAAC
>JAYVSU010000098.1:0-7266 GCA_043775055.1 Polaromonas sp. | reverse complement strand
ACACCGATTGAGCGCTTGTTGGTCAGAAATATGCTGCAAGAATCAGTGACCTTCCCAGCTCAGTCTGGCAAACCTGTGATGCTTTCACGTCGCCCGATGAGCATTCCAGCGGGTGTTAATCCTGACAATTTAGGGCTTGTGGGTTGGATTCAAGACGCAAATGGGCAAGTTTTGACGGCTGTTCAATCGCGCTGCACAACGAATCTGGCTAAACCCTAGGAAGCTAGTAGAATCAGACACCGGGCTCAAGCAATTGAGGCTCGGTTTTTTTTGTCTGTCGTTTGGCGTTATCGCACGCCAAAACTGATAGAGAAGCCGGTCTCAATCCAAATGCTCAGCATTTTTTGTTGATATTTTTGGACATTTTGTTTTAAAGGACTGAGACCGTGGAAATTTTTGACTATGACAATGTTTTGCTCTTGCCTCGCAAATGCCGTGTAGAAAGCCGCTCTGAATGCGATGCTGGTATTGAACTGGGAGGTCGTAAATTTCGCATTCCCGTCGTACCGGCCAACATGAAGACCGTCGTGAACGTGCCGATTTGTATCTGGTTGGCCAAAAACGGTTATTTTTATGTGATGCACCGCTTTGATTTGGACAATGTTCAGTTCGTCAAAGACATGCGTGCTGCAGGCGTTTTTGCATCCATCTCACTGGGCGTCAAGCAAGCTGACTACGACACGGCAGATCAGCTCAAAGCACAAGGCTTGGTGCCTGACTACATCACCATTGACGTTGCCCATGGCCATGCCGACAGTGTAAAAAACATGATCGCGTACTTGAAAGAGCACTTGCCAACTGCTTTCATCATTGCTGGAAATGTCGGCACACCCGAGGCCATCATTGACCTTGAAAACTGGGGTGCAGATGCCACCAAAGTGGGCATTGGACCGGGCAAAGTGTGTATCACCCGTTTGAAAACTGGCTTTGGCACGGGCGGATGGCAACTCAGCGCTTTGAAATGGTGTGCCCGTGTCGCAACCAAACCCATCATTGCCGATGGTGGTATCCGTGAGCATGGCGACATTGCCAAATCCATCCGTTTTGGCGCCACCATGATCATGATTGGCTCCATGTTGGCTGGCCATGAAGAAAGCCCGGGTCAAACCGTTGAGGTCGATGGTAAGTTGTTCAAAGAATATTACGGCTCGGCATCAGACTTCAACAAAGGTGAATACAAGCATGTTGAAGGCAAACGCATTTTGGAACCCATCAAAGGCCAATTAGCCAATACACTGATTGAGATGGAGCAGGATGTGCAAAGCTCTATCAGCTACTCGGGTGGTAAAAAGCTGCTGGATATTCGCAAAGTAAATTACGTTTTGCTGGGTGGCGACAATGCAGGCGAGCACTTGCTGATGTAACTATCCGGCGCTGATGACAGGCTCACATTATTTTTTGAGCATGTCGAGGGCAATTTGATGCAAGCGCTGGCCCGGCAAGGCCAGAGACTCCAACACACTGAAATGATTTAAACCGACCAAGCTTTCGCAAATGGGGACCACTTTCGACCCCCAAGCTTGTTGGATCAATTGCTTGTGTCTTAGAAACTCTGCGGTCTCATCACCGCCCACCACACTGGCAAGCCAACCTGCTGGTGGCGCCACCATCCAAGCGGGGCTGATGCGTGCGGCATCTTTCTCAGTCAACTGCAAGGTCTCTTGCAAATACGGCGTGTGCATGATGGTTTCAAGTTCATACAAGCCCGAAATGGCCAGTGCATTTTTAACCACATTTGAAGGTAAGTCAGGATCGAACTTCGGCCACAGGCAACTCAACATCATGGCGGTTAAGTGCCCGCCCGCAGAGTGACCTGCCACCGTGATGCGTGACCTGTCGCCTCCGTATTGCCCAATATGGTGGTAAACCCAAGCAACGGCCTGCACCAATTGCATCACGATCTCAGGCACCGTCGCAGCAGGGCACAAAGCATAATTGGGCACCACCACGCAAACGCCTTGCTGTGTAAAAGCGGGCGCGATAAAAGAGTGGTCTGATTTGTCTAAGGAGCGCCAATAGCCTCCATGGATAAAAATCAAAACAGGCGCTTGGTTCTCTTCGCATGGGAAAATATCCAAAGATTCATTCACCCCTGGCCCGTAGCTCACATCCAAAAAACAGTCTTGCTGCTCACGTTCGGTTTCTGAGTTTTTCGCCCAGCGCTGCATCATTTGCGTGCATTCAGGCACCAAGGCACGAATGTTGTATTGCTGGTTGAGAAAATTAGGGTCTAACTTAGACATAAAAGTAAACGGGATAAAGGTTAAGCAGACAAACGTGAAGTTTTGGGCACATGTGCCATTAAAAATTCCATTTGATCCGCCAAAATTCGCCTGTTCCTCAAGATAAAGTCTTCCCACAAACTTGGCACATACGGTGCATACAACAAGGGCATGTTGGCTTGCTCAGGTGTGCGACTGCTTTTGCGGTGATTACACGCACGACAAGCTGTGACCACATTCATCCAATTGTCGATACCCTTTTGAGCAAACGGAATGATGTGCTCGCGTGTGAGTTCAGTTTCATGAAAATCATTACCGCAATAAGCGCAGACATTGCGATCCCGTATGAACAGTTTGCCATTGGTCAAACCCGGCTTCATCTCAAACGGGTTGATTTTAGGTACACCGCGCGTACCAATGATACTGTTGACGGTGATGATGGATTGTTCACCCGTGATGGCGTTGTGCCCACCATGAAAAACGGCCACCTGCGCGCCCGACTCCCAGCGCACTTCGCTGCAAGCGTAATGCGTCACGGCTTGCTCAAGCGTGATCCAAGACTGAGGTAGCCCTTGGGCCGACAATTTCAAAACTTTCAAAATGTCCTCCAGTAAGCGTCGAACAATGTCAACAGTACTACATCAATGTACCTGTTTTTGCCAAAACATGCCAGCGCACGGTCGCCTGCATTGCATGCAATTTAGCGGCACAATATGATTATGAGATTTCTACACACCATGCTACGCGTTGGCAACCTACAACGTTCGATTGATTTTTACACCCATGTATTAGGCATGAAGTTGCTCCGCACCTCTGAAAACCGAGAGTACAAGTACAGCCTCGCCTTTTTAGGCTACGGCAGCAACCCAGAACATGCTGAAATTGAACTCACTTACAACCATGGTGTAGAGAGCTACGAGATGGGTACCGCTTTCGGTCACCTAGCGCTAGGTGTGCCGGACGTGGCCACCACCTGCGAAACCGTCAAGACTCAGGTCGCCAAGTTTGGCGGAGCGGTCACGCGTGAAGCCGGCCCGGTGAAGGGTGGCACGTCCATCATTGCGTTTGTGACAGACCCGGATGGCTACAAGATTGAGTTGATTCAGCGGCCGCAATATGCGGCTTAATGATGCCGCTTGATCGCTACTTCCTTTACTTCAGTTGACACGCCTGTTGCGCAAGCAGCGTAATCCGCGCCCAGTCGCCCGCTGCCATCGCGTCTGCGGGCGTTAGCCAAGAGCCGCCCACACATTGCACATTAGGCAGATTCAAAAATTCATGTGCATTGGCGGCCGTTAAACCACCGGTTGGGCAAAACTTGATGTCGAAGAACGGGCCGCTCCAAGCTTTGAGCAACGCTGACCCACCGGCTTGCATGGCAGGGAAGAACTTCAGCTCAGTAAAACCATCTTCTTGGGCCATCATGATTTCACTGCCTGTTGCCACACCGGGCAACAAAGGTAAACCGACATCACGACAGGCCATACCCACCGCACGGGTATAACCGGGGCTCACGGCAAACAAAGCACCTGCTTTGGCTGCCGCTTGCGCATCTGCGCTGCTGCGTACCGTGCCTGCGCCAACCACAGCTTCAGGCACTTCACGCGCTATGGCTTCAATGCAGGCCAAGGCTTGCGGGGTGCGCAAGGTGACTTCCAACATGCGGATACCACCTGCCACCAACGCGCGCGCCAAAGGCACGGCATGGGCCACGTCGCTGAGCACGATGACTGGAATCACCGGTGCGTCTTGCATCACTTGCAGTACGCTTAGTTTTTTGAAATTTAAGTGTGTATTTGTATTTACAACCATGTCACAGCTCCTTCTTCCGCCAAGGCGGCATTGCGCCGCATGGCGGCAAATAAATCTCGACCCATGCCCACGCCATTAGCGTCGCGCAGCGATTGCGGCATCACCGCTGTTTCGCGTTTAGACCATTCATCTTCATCAACCAGAACTTGCAGCGTACCCGCCACAGCATCCAAGCGGATCACATCGCCGGTTTTGACTTTGGCCAGTGCGCCGCCCGCTGCCGCCTCGGGCGAGACATGAATCGCTGCCGGGATTTTGCCCGAAGCGCCACTCATGCGGCCATCGGTCACCAGTGCCACCTTGAAGCCACGACCTTGCAGCACGGCCAACGGCGGTGTCAACTTGTGCAGTTCTGGCATGCCATTGGCTTGCGGCCCTTGCCAGCGCACCACACAAATCATGTCCATTTCCATCTCTTTGGCATTGAAAGCGGCCAGCATTGCTTCTTGCGAGTCAAAGACCCGTGCTGGCGCTTCGACAATATGCTTATCCACGGGCACGGCAGAAACCTTGATCACGCTGCGCCCCAAATTGCCTGACAGTAGCTTCAAACCGCCCGTGACGCTGAAGGGACTGGCGACGGGACGAACCACGCTCTCGTCCTCAGACGCGCCAATCGGGTTCCAGCGTAGTTCTGTGCCTTCTAAGTGGGGCTCGCCGGTGTATTCCCGCAAGCTGCCAGCGCGCACGGTCAGCACGTCTTCGTGCATCAAGCCCGCATCCAGCAACTCCCGAATCACATAACCCGGCCCGCCTGCCGCTTGAAACTGGTTCACATCGGCGCTGCCATTGGGGTAGACACGGCTCAAGAGTGGCACCACATCTGACAAGGCTGAAAAATCATCCCAATCAATCGTGATACCCGCTGCCCGTGCCACCGCCACCCAGTGGATCAAATGGTTGGTCGAGCCCCCCGTAGCCAACAGCGCCACCATAGCGTTGACGATGCAACGCTCATCCACCATTTTGCCAATTGGTGGGCACTGCTTACCTAATACGGTGCGGGTCGCTTCGCGCGTGAGTTCGTCGCGCAAGTCGTTGTCAGGGTTGACAAAAGCACTGCCAGGCACATGCAAACCCATCGCCTCCAGCAGCATTTGGTTGCTGTTGGCGGTGCCGTAAAACGTGCAAGTCCCACGGCCGTGGTAGGCCTTGGACTCGGCTTCAAGCAACTCAGCGCGGCCGACCAAACCGAGCGCTGCTTTTTCACGGACTTTCGATTTTTCGTTGTTCGACAAGCCACTGGTCATCGGGCCAGCAGGCACAAACACGGTAGGCAAATGGCCAAATTGCAACGCACCAATCAATAAACCGGGCACGATTTTGTCGCAAATACCTAGCATCAAGGCCGCATCAAACACATCGTGGCTGAGCGACACGGCGGTCGACATCGCAATCACGTCGCGGCTGAACAAGCTCAGCTCCATACCCGGTGTGCCTTGCGTCACGCCGTCGCACATCGCCGGCACGCCGCCGGCCACTTGCGCTGTCGCGCCGTGTTTGCGGGCTTCTAATTTGACGAGATCGGGATAATTTTGATACGGCGCGTGGGCCGAGAGCATGTCGTTGTAGGCGTTGACGATGCCGATATTGGGGGCTTTTTCAGCCACCACTTTGAATTTTTCAGCCCCAGGTAGCGCCGCAAAAGCGTGCGCCACATTGGCACAGCCCAGCCGGTCAGCACCGCGCGGGCGCTGCATCATGGTGTCGATACGCTGCAAATACGCTTGCCGAGTTACCAAACTGCGCTCTCGTATGCGCTGGGTGACCGTATCTACTATGTGATTTAGTTTCATGATTTTAGGTAACTTAGTTACAACGCTCGATGTTAGCGCCAAATTGCCTGCCGTGGGCCTCTATTTTGCCCATTTGGTTACCAGCGGGTTACCAAATTAAAAAACCTTTAAAACCCATAGACGTAAAAAAGCCCGAACAAGTCGGGCTTTTTGAGTGCTAAAAAGCGAGGCGCAGGCCTACTGCACAGTCACTTCAACGCGGCGCGCTTCGGCGTTGCTACCGTTAGCTTGCATGTTTTCAGGCTTTTTCAACTCGATTTTGTCTTCCGCCACGCCCAAGGCTTTCAAAGCGTCACGCACAGCGAAGGCGCGAACTTTTGACAATTCTTCGTTCTTGGCTTTGTCGCCCGTTGCGTCATGAAAACCGCTGATCACCGCTTTTTTACCAGCTGCAACTGCTTTGACCACGTCGGCTAAAGCTGCGTTGCCACCCGCTGCCACTTCTGACTTGCCAGAGGCGAAGTAGAACTTGACGACGCCGTTTTCAACCTTGACGCTGGCTGCATCAGAAGCGCTTTGTGCTGCGGCGAGCATGGCTGCATTAGAAGCGGCATCCACAGCACCAGAATTTGCAACTGCATTGGCACCTGCATTTGCGGCTGGTGCAGTTGTTGTAGAAGCTGCAGCAGCCGCTTTAGCCTTGAGGTTGGTTTGGTAAATACCCAAACCCACGGCCAAAGCAATGACCAAGGCCACTATGCCAAACACCACACCTAAAATCCAGCCATGGCTGTCGTCGTCTTGAGAAAACATTGAAAACTCCAAAAAAGCAGTAAAATTAAACCGAAACCTGTGTCAATTGTAAAGTGTGTTGAAGCAGGGACACATTCAGTGGGCAATTTTAGTGTCGGGAGCTTACGCCAAGCCTGCTTTGCAACAGCGTTGCAGCACGGTCTAAATCGTCCAGCGTATCAATATCCGTCAAAATACCCACATCATTTACTATTATTTTTATAGCTGAATAAGCAATAATTACGCCGGCTGCACCCTTATTACCCTTCAAATCGAGTAAATTTTGTCTGCAAACCGCTGCAAAGCCAACCGGGTGCCCCTTTTGCTCACCTTCTTCTACACTAACATAACACGGCTGCACCACCTCGTTGGTTTGCAAGGCCAGCGCCACCGCCTGTAAGGTTTTAGCCTGCACCAGCGGCAAATCTGCTGGCAAGACCAGCCAACCCGCCGCACCCGCCGTCTTGGCCACAGCCGCAGCAATCGAGTCGCCCATGCCCGGATGCCCTACGTCCTCTAGATGCCAAGGCAGACCGCTGGCCATGACCGCGTCCAAGGTGTGCTGTAGCACAGTTTTGCCGTTCAAAAGCGCCTGTAGCTTGTGCGTTTGGCCGCCAGACGCCAAAAACCGCTCGCCCCGACCAGAAGCCAAAATCAGCACGGTTGGGGCTGCAAGCATCTTCATGGGGAGTTGTTTAGTCGGA
>JAYVSU010000097.1:0-12585 GCA_043775055.1 Polaromonas sp. | reverse complement strand
CTCATGCATGTAAATGTTAACTTGTCTCAAGTTTTAATCACAGAAGCTTTTAAACAGAGCACGAAAAGCCGCCTTGGCATCTAGGCGGCTTTTTTGCTTTTTACCTGCATGTTTTTTTGTTCACACCACTGAGGAACCCCATCGATGCCACTACCTCCCGCCCCCACCAAACGTGCCGCTTTGCTGGCTTCTGCCAGCTTTAGCAATGTGAACAATCTTCAACATGAGAGCCGCCCCAGCTCGCAATACGACGACAAACCTGAAGCCAAGTTGGAACGCCTAGGCGCGCCATCAGGACGTGGAAAATCCCGATCTGAAGCGCGCGCGATGCCGCCCATCGCCGACAAAAACCAGCAAACACCTCAAATAATAGGCAAATCACCCTCTAGCCGGCAAGAAATAGGCATTCCTAGCTATCATAACGATAGTGAAAAGGCAAATCCAGCGCACTCAGCATCAAGCAACAAAACCAAGCGTACAAAACCCACTGGCCCAGCCAAGCTGTTTGTACTGGACACCAATGTCTTGATGCACGACCCCATGTGCCTGTTCCGCTTTGAAGAGCACGACATTTACCTGCCGATGATCGTCCTTGAGGAACTGGACGGCCACAAAAAAGGCATGACAGAGGTGAATCGCAACGCACGCCAGACCAGCCGCTCGTTGGATGCTTTGGCCGCAGCCAAAGGCGCCGACATGGCGCTGGGTTTGCAATTGGACACTACGGGTCACCGAGAAGCCAAAGGCCGGCTCTTCTTTCAAACCCAGGTCTTAGACTACAGTTTGCCCACCAGTTTGCCTCAGGGTAAAGCTGACAATCAAATTTTGGGCGTGGTTGAGGCGCTGCGCAAACTGCACACCAAATCTGCCGAACAGCCCAACACCACGCCACGCGAGGTCGTATTGGTGTCCAAAGACATCAACATGCGCGTCAAAGCCCGTGCTTTGGGTTTAGCCGCCGAAGATTACCAAAATGACAAAACCCTTGAGGACGGCGATTTGCTGTACTCAGGTGCTTTGGCACTACCGGCTGATTTTTGGACCAAACAAGCCAAAAAAGTCGAAAGCTGGCAAGAAGGTCATGCGACTTTCTACCGTTTGAGCGGCCCTTTGGTGCCCAGCATGATGGTGAACCAGTTTGTCTACTTTGAGGCTGCGGGTGAGCCGAGTTTGTACGCACGCGTGGTTGAAGTCCGGCCGCAAACGGTGGTGCTGAAAACACTCAAAGACTACAAACACCTCAAAAACGTGGTCTGGGGCGTCGCTGCGCGCAACCGCGAGCAAAACTTTGCCATGAATTTGTTGATGGATCCGGAAGTCGACTTTGTCACCCTCGCCGGCACGGCAGGTACTGGCAAGACCTTGATGGCGTTGGCTTGCGGGCTGACACAGGTGCTGGACGACCGCCGCTACACCGAAATCATCATGACCCGTGCGACGGTCAGTGTGGGCGAAGATATTGGCTTCTTACCCGGTACCGAGGAAGAAAAAATGGGCCCATGGATGGGTGCGATGGACGATAACTTGGAGGTTTTGGCCAAGACCGAGACCACCGCTGGCGAATGGGGCCGTGCTGCCACCAATGAGTTGATTCGTAGCCGTATCAAGGTGAAAAGCATGAACTTCATGCGCGGCCGCACGTTTTTGAACAAATACGTCATCATCGACGAAGCTCAAAACTTGACGCCCAAGCAGATGAAAACGCTGATCACCCGCGCCGGGCCTGGCACCAAAATTGTATGTATGGGCAACTTGGCGCAAATTGACACGCCGTATTTGACTGAAGGCTCATCCGGCATGACCTACGCCGTCGACAAGTTCAAAGGCTGGCCGCATGGCGGACACATCACGCTGGCGCGTGGCGAGCGGTCGAGGTTGGCGGATTTTGCGAGTGAAGTGCTTTAAATTACTATTAATTTGATAGCTGTTTAGGCAATAAATACGCCGGTTAAATCGTTTTTTAATAATTATTGCACTAATCACATCTCAAAGAATGCCTAAACTTGTTTTTAACTCTGAGCAAGCTGTTTCAGAGTGGAGCAAAATCGAATGGCTATTTCTGATTTTCAGCACTACGTTAGCGCTAACTGCTGTGTTTCTCAGCATAGACAACATAGCGGCACTTGTGGTTTGGATGACTATTTTCTTGACGGCTGTCTTTGCGACTACATTGGTTACTTACAAGGTAGTAATAAATTGGAACGCTCATCACGTAAGTGCATCATCGATTTGGGGGAAGATATTAGAAATCACTAATTTTGATGAACTCGAGTCAATTTTAATAACTCTGACTCACAGTGACGGTGACATCAATTTCGGCTTAGCTCTTGTGTGCAAAACTGGTTCCAAAATAGAATTAAATTCCTATAAATCTAAGAAACTAGCTCAACATGATGCGGAACTATTAGCATCACTTATGCGACTTCGCAAATGCAATATTAAAATAAAATCAAAAGGATCAAAATAGCATTCATTTTTTGCTATATTTACGATAGCTTTTTAAGAAGCAAATACGCCAGTTACGGCCTATTTATGCCCAAATATCCTTGGGACCGTCATTCCCGCAAAGGCGGGAATCTAATAGTGCCGCAATGGATTCCCGCCTTCGCGGGAATGACAAATTAATAATCCCCGCCCCCACTCGCCAAGCTTTCAAACTTGGTAATTGGCTTCAAGAATGCCAGCTTCACTGTACCCGTTGGGCCGTTACGCTGTTTGGCGATGATAACTTCGGCGACGCCTGGCTCTTTTGAGAGTTCTTTGGTGTAGTAGTCGTCGCGGTAGATGAACATGATGATGTCGGCATCTTGCTCAATGGCGCCTGATTCACGCAAATCGCTCATCATGGGGCGTTTGTCGGGTCGGGTTTCTACGCTTCGGTTCAGCTGCGAAAGCGCAATCACCGGGCATTGCAGCTCTTTGGCGAGCATTTTCAAGCCTCGGGAGATTTCGCCCAGCTCGGTCGCACGGTTTTCACCGTTGCCTCCGCCGCCTGAGCCGCTCATGAGCTGCAAGTAATCGACCACAATCAGGCCGAGTTTGCCGCATTTGCGGGCTAAACGTCGGGCGTTGGCGCGTAGTTCGCTGGAATTCAAACCGGCACTTTCATCGATGTGCAATGACACGGTGCGCAACTTTTCAATCGCTTCCGTCAAGCGCGGCCATTCTTCGTCAGACAATTTACCGGTGCGCAGATGCGATTGATCAATCCGGCCAATCGAGCCCACCACACGCACCGCTAGCTGAGCAGCGCCCATCTCCATGGAGAACACAGCGACTGGCAAACCTTCATTCAAAGCCACATGCTCGGCGATGTTGATCGCCAAAGCAGTTTTGCCCATAGAAGGGCGTGCAGCCAAAACCACCAAATCACCGGCTTGAAAGCCCGAAGTCATGCGGTCTAGGTCATAAAACCCCGTCGGCACACCGGTGATGTCATTCGGGTTGTCGGCCATGTCTTGCACACGGTCAAGCAAGTCAACGACCAAGGTGTCCATGCTCTGGAAGCCTTGCTTCATGCGTGAGCCTTCTTCACCAATGTTGAAGATTTTCTGTTCGGCTTCATCCACAATGGTTGCAACTGGACGCCCTTGCGTATTAAAGGCGTTGGTGGCTATTTCGTCACTCACACTGACCAATTTGCGCAGAATGGCACGCTCACGCACAATCTCCGCATAGCGGCGAATATTGCTGGCGCTGGGCACATACTGGGCCAGCGAGTTGAGGTAGCTCAAGCCCCCTACTTCCTCTGATTTACCCAAGTTTTGCAGCTGCTCGTAAACCGTGATGACATCTGCCGGTTTGGTCGCATTCATCAGGCTGGTCATCGCGCTGTAGATCAAACGATGCTCGTAGCGGTAAAAATCGCTATCAGTGAGCAAGTCGCCGACTCTGTCCCAAGCGCCATTGTCTAGCAACAAACCGCCTAGAACGCTGGACTCTGCTTCAATAGAGTGAGGTGGAATACGCAGCTGGGCAATTTGGCGATCGGGAATGAAGTCTTGGCTGACTCTGCCGCCAAAGTTGCCACCAAGAACATCGTGTTCCGTCACTGCACTTACCGCGCTTTGCAGGTCGTGATTGATGTCGGCAAGAGCGGAGTCTGATGGAATGACGGCTGACATTTATTTCCTTGAATTGGTGTTAAATACTAATACGAAGCGTCGTAAAAGTCACATGGAAAGCTGTGAATAACTGCTGTTTATCTTCTGCATAAGTTCTGTATAAACATCTGAATGATGTGTAAAACTTCTTATCTTTGGAAATGCAACAAAAAAACAATAAAAAAAGCCGCCGAGTTTGCACTCGGCAGCCTTTCAAGGGGTTTTGCAGCTATTAAGCTGTTTCGCCGTAGACAGTCACTGTTATTTCAGCAACCACGTCAGTGTGTAAAGCCACGCTTACAGCGCTGTCGCCAACAATCTTGATAGGACCGTTAGGCATACGAACTTGAGATTTCAAGACTTTGTAGCCTTGTTTGCCCAACTCTTCGGCGATGTCTGCATTGGTGACAGAACCGAACAAACGGCCGTCAACACCGGCTTTTTGTGTCAATTTAATGACCGCACCGCCGAGTTTTTCACCCTGCGCTTGGCATTCAGCCAGCTTTGCAGCGGCTTGTTTTTCCAATTCAGCACGTTTGATTTCGAACTCTTTTTTAGCCGTTTCGGTAGCGCGACGTGCACGACCGCTCGGGATCAAAAAGTTACGTGCATAACCATCTTTAACTTTGACGATATCGCCCAAATTGCCGACGTTAACAACCTTGTCCAATAGAATAATTTGCATGTGACTACTCCTTAGATGCGGTGTTGGTCGCTGTACGGGACCAAAGCCAAGAAGCGCGCGCGCTTGATAGCTGTGTTGAGTTGACGCTGGTAAATGGCACGGGTGCCAGTCAAACGTGCAGGAATGATTTTGCCGTTTTCGGCGATGAAGTCACGCAATGTGTCGACATCTTTGTAGTCAATCTCGACAACGTCTGCCACCGTGAAACGGCAGTAGCGCTTGCGCTTGAACAACAAATTTTGAGCTGGGCGCTTTGGGCGCTTGTCTTTATTAAAACGTTTTGGTCCGGGCATGATGGACTCCTGAAAAATTAGTTTTGCTGAAATTCTTGAATATGAAACACAATATTCTTACCTTGACGCGCGGCTCCTAAAAAGCCTGTGAACCGCCAAACACTTCCTATGATTTGCTTACCGATAGATTCGGCTAAAGCACCCACAGCAATTGCTTTGATACTCACTTTGACTTGCCTTGTGCTGCCTGCTTCTTGAACTTGAGACTCGTGATC
Organism: Polaromonas sp.; assembly: GCA_043775055.1. Taxonomy (GTDB): domain Bacteria; phylum Pseudomonadota; class Gammaproteobacteria; order Burkholderiales; family Burkholderiaceae_C; genus Aalborgiella. The sequence goes on along the minus strand of JAYVSU010000097.1, from coordinate 7,289 downwards.
GAGTGTGAAATTCAAAGCGGGTAAGCCAGCAGGCGTGTAACGTAAGGTAGAAACCTCAACAATACAAGCGGTCAAAACAAGTTGATTCACTCCACGCTCTAGTAATAATTACTGAGCGGCGTATTCGGCTTGTTGGGTTTTACGAGTTTCTTCGCGCTCGACAGTTTTCATCATAGAAGATGGACCAGTTTCGGCTGTCTTCTTGAGAACGGTCAAATGACGCAAAACAGCATCGTTAAACTTGAAAGCATGCTCAAGTTCAGCCATAACGGTTTGGTCGGCCTCGATGTTGACACACAGGTAATGGGCTTTTGCCAGCTTGTTGATCATGTAGACCATTTGGCGACGACCCCAGTCCTCAACGCGGTGCACCTTACCGCCACCAGCGGTAATCATGCCCTTGTAACGCTCCAGCATAGCTGGAACTTGTTCACTTTGATCCGGGTGGATCAACAAGACGATCTCATAATGACGCATAGACACTCCTTTAGGATTAAGCCACCCGCTGCGTCTACAAGCCTATGAATTTAAAAACAAATTCATCAAACGTGTAGCGGTGTGGCAAGGGAAAAGTCTTCGATTATAAGCTTTTTTGGCTTCTATTTGGAGGTATTCGGGTGCATATCCGTGTGTGGATAGAGCAAACTCACCAGCCAAATCACCAAAATACCTGCCGGAACGCCAAAAACGCCGGCAGAAATCGGTTGAATATCGAACCACAAGTCGCTACCGCTCCAACCAAATGTTGTTCTGGTAAGTGTTGAATTCACGACCATATAGTACAAAGTCACAGCCAAACCGCACAACATGCCAGCGACAACCCCGATGCGACTGGTACGACGCCAATAAATACCCATCACCATCGCAGGTACAAATGCTGCGCCAGCCAGAGAAAATGAAGCGGCAACCAAGGAAAGGATTGCTGCAGGTCGCTGTGAAGCCACATAGGCAGCAGCAAGCGCCACTAACAACAACGTAAATTTAGACAACATCACGCGATGTAAATTGCCACGGTGGCCTGTCGTTTTAGATTTATACACATCATGGGCCAAAGCGTTACCAATGGTCAGCAGCAAACCATCAGCGGTAGACAAAGCTGCCGCCAAACCACCCGCAGCCACTAAACCCGACACCACGTAGGGCAAGCCACCCAGCTCTGGCGTTGCCAGCATGACAATATCGGCCCCTAAGCGCAGCTCAGCAAACTGCAAAATACCATCGCCGTTCACATCACTGACTGAAATCAAGGTCGGGTCTACCTTAGACCACTGCGCAATCCACGTCGGTAGGTGATCAAAGTTTAAACCCACCAGATTACTCATGATTTCATACTTCACCAGCACGGCCAGCGCGGGAGCCGACAAATACAGCAAAGCGATAAAGAAAAGCGACCAAGCCACAGAGGTACGCGTCTCCGCCACGCTGGGGGTGGTGTAGTAACGCGTTAACAAATGCGGCAAACCTGCAGTACCTATCATTAAGCAGAACATCAAAGCCAGAAAGTTAACTCGCGATGAGGTGAACTCTTGCTGCTCTGCTGGCGTGCCTTTCGGGTCGCCCGCGAAAGGTTTTGCATGCCTGGGCATACCCGCTAACGGTTTGGCGCGTTCCGTGTAGTCAAGCATGGCAGCTGTCCAACGCTCTCTGGCAGTATCTACATCTTTAGGCAATGCAGAGAGCTCTCTGGTGGCCGCGAAAATGATAGAAGCATCCGCGCGCTGCAAGTTGAGCTGCCGCAATTTTGCTTGCGCTGCTTTGTGATCCTCGGCGAGTGAGGCTTCGATATTCAGCAACTTGACCTCGTAGGCGTAAGCACGACGGGCATATTCATGAACCACTGACTGCTCCGCCGGTGAGGCAATGAGTCGCTCTTCCAACGCGGTTATTTTCTCAATTTGCTGACCATAAGCTATAGTTGCAAGTGGGTTGCCAAGCTGCTTATACGCCAACCAAGACACGGGTATCAAAAACGCCAAGATGATGATGATGTATTGCGCAACCTGCGTCCAAGTCACTGCGCGCATACCGCCTAAAAACGAGCAGACCAGAACACCGCCAAGGCCCAACAGAATCCCAATTTCAAACTGCACGCCCGTCAATCGCGAAGTGATTAAGCCAACCCCATAAATCTGAGCAACCACATAAGTAAAAGAGCACAACACCGCTGCAAACGCTGCGACCAAGCGTGGCCACTTGCCACCAAACCGCAGCTGAAAAAAGTCCGGAACGGTATCAACCTCAACCCGACGCAAATGCGGTGCAACCAGTAAAGCCACCAAGCAAAACCCACCCGTCCAACCCAACACGTAGGCCAAACCACCGGGTTGCGTTGCCGTGCCAGAGAAGCCTTGCAAATACAAGCTGCCCGCCAAACTGATGAATGAAGCGGCGCTCATCCAATCCGCAGCCGTTGCCATGCCGTTGTACATGGCAGGGATGCGCCGACCTGCGACGTAATACTCACTAGGTTCGGCTGTTCGGCTGTAGATGCCGATACATGCGTACAAACCAATGGTGGCCGTCAAGAAAATGCCGCCCACCCAATACCGCGACATGCCCGCACGCTCGGCAAAAAACATCAATAGCAAAAATGAGAGCAATCCAGCAATATAAATCAGCACAATACGATGCAAACGCATCTTATATGCGGCGTAACTTGCGGTCTCCCAAGCAAAGGTTGGAGACTCAACACTGCTCTTGTTACGCCACCACGAATAGATGACAACGATGGCGATGAACGCCAACACCGCCCCTTGCGATGAATACCAGAAATTAAACGGCCAACCTGCAATCACCCAAGACAACTCGCGGGCAAAAAAAACACCACCAAATGCCACACACAACCAAACCACCAGAAGCCATGAACGCAATACGGACGGTTGTCCGTGTGCCATTTTGACTTCTGCTGTATCAGCCGTGGTCGTCATGGGTGGTGATTGTTAGGCTTAGCTTGACCTTACTTCGCCAAGGCTTGCCAAGTGGCCATCACACTATCCGGATTGAGTGAAATCGACTCAATGCCTTGGTCAGCCAACCACTGCGCAAAATCAGGATGGTCGCTGGGGCCTTGGCCGCAAATACCGACGTATTTACCTTGACGTTTGCATGCATCAATCGCCAACGTTAACAGCGCTTTGACGGCTGGGTCGCGCTCATCAAAGTCTGCTGCAAGCAACTCCAAGCCAGAGTCGCGATCCAAACCCAGCGTCAACTGCGTCAAGTCGTTCGAGCCAATCGAGAAGCCATCAAAATACTGTAAGAACTGATCTGCCAACACCGCATTGCTAGGGATTTCGCACATCATGATGATTTTTAGTCCTTGCTCACCACGTTTCAAACCATGTTTGGCCAACAACTCTGTGACTTTTGCAGCTTGTCCCAAGGTGCGGACGAACGGCACCATCACTTGCACATTGGTCAAACCCATCTCATTACGCACGCGTTTGAGCGCTTGGCACTCCATCGCAAATGCCTCGCCAAACTCTGTGCTGGTGTAACGCACAGCACCCCGGAAGCCCAACATTGGATTTTCTTCTTCTGGCTCGTAGCGCGAGCCACCAATCAACTTGCGGTATTCGTTGGATTTGAAATCGCTCAACCGCACAATCACTGGTTTAGGCCAAAAAGCCGCTGCAATCGTTGCGACGCCCTCCGCCACTTTATCGACATAAAAAGCGCGTGGCGAGGCATGACCGCGCGCAACAGACTCAACCGCTTTCTTCAAATCCGCATCAATGCTTGGATAATCCAAAATCGCTTTAGGGTGCACACCAATGTTGTTGTTGATGATGAACTCTAAGCGTGCCAAGCCCACGCCGGCATTGGGCAACTGGCAAAAGTCAAACGCCAATTGTGGGTTGCCCACATTCATCATGATTTTGGTTTTGATCTCGGGCATCACGCCACGCACGACTTCGGTCACTTCGCTTTCTAGCAAACCGTCGTAGATGAAGCCGGTATCGCCTTCCGCGCAGCTCACGGTCACCAAGGTGCCGTCTTTCAATTGCTCAGTCGCGTCACCGCAGCCGACCACTGCGGCAATGCCCAATTCACGCGCAATGATCGCGGCGTGGCAGGTACGACCACCACGGTTGGTGACAATCGCGCTGGCACGTTTCATGACGGGTTCCCAGTTCGGGTCGGTCATGTCCGTCACCAAAATATCGCCCTGTTGGACTTGGTCCATCTCGTCGATGCTGTGCACCAAACGGACGCGACCGGTGCCGATTTTTTGACCAATCGCACGGCCTTGCGCCAAGACTTCGCTCTTACCCATGAGCTTGTATTTCAATTCGGCTTTGCCAGCACTTTGGCTTTTTACGGTTTCTGGGCGCGCTTGCAGGATATAGATATGACCATCAAGGCCGTCTTTGCCCCACTCAATGTCCATCGCACGGCCATAATGCGCCTCGATGATCATGGCGTATTTGGCCAATTGCTCGACCTCAGCGTCGGTCAATGAATAACGGTTGCGCAATTCCGTCGGAACATCTGTTGTCTTAACCAATTTGCCAGAAGCCGCTTTCTCAGCTGGGCTAGCAAATTCCATTTGAATTTGCTTAGAACCCAAATTGCGACGGATCACCGCACGGTTACCAGCAGCTAGCATTGGCTTGTGCACATAAAACTCGTCCGGGTTGACCGAGCCTTGCACCACAGTTTCGCCCAAGCCGTAGCTGGAGGTGATGAAGACAACTTGGTCAAAGCCAGACTCGGTGTCCATGGTGAACATCACGCCCGCTGCGCCCAAGTCTGAGCGCACCATGCGCTGGATGCCAGCGCTCAAGGCCACATCTGCATGGGCAAACCCTTTGTGGACGCGGTAAGAAATAGCGCGGTCGTTGTACAGTGAGGCAAACACTTCTTTGATTTTGTGCAGCACCGTCTCGATGCCCACGACATTCAAAAAGCTTTCTTGTTGGCCGGCAAATGACGCATCGGGTAAGTCTTCTGCCGTCGCAGATGAACGTACCGCAAACGAAGCCTCCAAATTACCCGCGCCCAAAATCGTAAACTGGCTGCGAATGGCCGCTTCTAGTTCTGCGGAGAAAGGCTGCGCCTCAACCATGGCGCGGATGCTCGCACCCACTTGCGCCAAAGCGCGCACGTCGTCGGTGTTCAACGCATTCAGTTGCGCGTTAATTTTGGCTTCCAAGCCGCCCAGTTTCAAAAACTCGCGGAAAGCGTGGGCCGTCGTTGCAAAACCCGTGGGGACGCGAACGCCCGTAGGGAGTTGCGAAATCATCTCGCCGAGGCTGGCGTTTTTACCGCCAACGGATTCGACGTCAGAATTTCTTAGGTTCTCAAACGGAACGACCAAGGCGGTCGGGCTAAAGAGTGCAGACATGGGAAAGCTCCAGAAGTTAAAACCGGTTGGGTGCGCGTAGGCTTCAGATGAGAAGTGGCGCAGTCCCGCATGCAAGCAGCTTGTGGGGCGTGCTTTTGTTGTTGTTTAGAGTGCGCGAACGCTAACAAAACAGCTTGCATTGAAAATGTGGCGTGATAAATGAGGCGAAAGTGAAACGATTTTGAATTATCTTAGGATAATGTAAACCAAGCTTAAAAACTTAAGATAGCGCATTGTAGGCGGGACTCGCAAACTTGCAGCTTACAAAATTACTGTTCAAATAGTCAGCTGAAAAAATTTCAACCATGTCAGACCGCACCGTTTTCTTTATCTCCGATGGCACCGGCATCACCGCCGAGACGTTTGGCAACGCCATTTTGGCGCAATTTGAGATGGAGCCTCGGCACATCCGCCTGCCTTATATCGATACCGTCGACAAAGCCCACCAAGCGGTGCGGCAAATCAACCACACCGGTGAGATTGAAGGAAAAAAGCCGATTGTGTTCTCCACCTTGGTCAACATGGAGGTGCTGCAAGTCATCCAAACAGGCTGCCAAGGCATGCTTTTGGACATGTTTGCTACCTTCGTGAATCCGCTAGAAGCCGAGCTAGGCCTCAAATCGCACCACCGCGTTGGCCGCTTCAGTGATGCCAGTAAAAGCAAGGCTTACCACGACCGGATTGAAGCCATCAACTTCAGCTTGGCGCACGATGACGGCCAATTGAACCGTGATTTGGAACAATCTGACGTGATTTTGGTCGGCGTCAGCCGCAGCGGCAAAACGCCTACTTCACTGTACTTAGCGATGCAATACGGCCTCAAAGCGTCCAATTACCCGCTGATTCCAGAAGATTTTGACCGCCGCCAGTTGCCGCCTGCCTTGGTGCCGCATCAGAAAAAGATTTTCGGTTTGACCATCCAAGCCGAGCGCCTGAGTGAAATCCGCAACGAGCGCCGCCCCAATTCCAAGTACGCCAGTCTAGAAAACTGCCGCCACGAGGTTCACGAAGCAGAGACCATGATGCGCCGTAGCGGCATCCGCTGGCTCAGCACAACGACCAAGTCGATTGAAGAAATTTCAACCACCATCCTGCAGGAAATCCGCCCAGAGCGGCTGGTGTATTGATTTAAGACGATTTGGCTTGATTTGAGCTAAAAACTGGAAATTATCGCCAAAAACAGCCTATTTTTGGCTGTAGCCGGCGTATTTATTCAATAGTTTGCTATTTAAATTGAAGCAAACTATCGTGAAATCAATTTCATCGTGAAATTTACATCAGCACTACAAATACTTTCAACTCTTCCAGAGCCGCTTATTGTTGATTCATCTGTAGCAATTCCATTTAGAACAGATTTACCATTTATATTCGATATCACCGTTATTTTTTTAGTCCCTGCATCACATTGTGCTGTTATAGCTTCACCGCTTGATACAGTTGCCTTTTGGCAATCTTGACTCAGGACAATCTCAGTAGGACTTTCATCCCAAGTGCATTTACCAGTTTTATTGGTAAAGCTAGTTGTAGTCTGCCACTTACCATTGAAATTGTATGCACTTGCTGGCGCATCGCTAGAGCCACCACAAGAAGCGAGGACACAAACTGACAGAGACGTAATTAAAATTCGGGAAAGTTTTTTCTTCATTTGTTTCTTATTAAAGTGAATGCTTGTTCAGAAAAAATTATAACCCAATGGCCGCAATCCCCGCTTTGGCAACTTGCGCATCTTCAGACGACTTCACACCGCTGACGCCAACAGCGCCTAGGCATTGGCCGTCTTTCATGATGGGCACGCCGCCTTCTAGCATGCCTTGTATGGTGGGCGCACTCAAAAAGGAGAAACGGCCGCCGTTGATGACATCTTCATAGACTTTGGTTTCTTTGCGTGCCAGCGCAGCCGTGTGGGCTTTTGCAGGTGCAATGTGGGCGGACATGGCTGGTG
>JAYVSU010000096.1:0-23732 GCA_043775055.1 Polaromonas sp. | reverse complement strand
ATTCAAAGACCGGCTGACGGGTGCTGGGCGCAAAGCCGCCAACTAAACACCGGCACAAACCACGCTCATCAACCGAAACCCAAGAACAATTTAAAAGGACACGCCATGGACACCTTGATACTGTCTAGACTGCAATTTGCAGCGAACATGAGTTTTCACATCTTATTCCCCACCATCACGATTGCGATGTGCTGGCTGCTGCTGTTTTTCCGCATCAAAGCGATGACTACTGAAGGCACAGCGGAAACTAATGCTTGGGAAGAAGCCTACTATTTTTGGACCAAGGTGTTTGCGCTCACCTTCGCACTGGGTGTCGTGTCTGGCATCACCATGAGCTTCCAATTTGGCACCAATTGGCCGGGATTCATGGAGAAAACCGGCAATATTTCTGGCCCGTTGCTGGGCTACGAGGTGCTGACAGCCTTCTTTTTAGAAGCGACCTTTTTAGGCATCATGCTATTTGGCCGCAACCGCGTGTCAAAACGCATCCACCTGCTGGCCACAGTGATGGTTGCCATTGGCACCACCATGTCAGCATTTTGGATTTTGAGTTTGGATTCTTGGATGCAAACTCCGGCGGGCTACGAAATCATTGACGGCAAGTTTTACGCGACCGACTGGTTTGCCGTGGTCTTCAACCCCTCTTTCCCCTACCGTTTTGGCCACATGCTGCTGGCGTCCATGTTGACCGCCTCGTTTTTGATGGCTGGCTTGAGCGCTTGGCAAATCATCAAAGGCTCGGCGACTGCCGGCACACGCAAGGCGCTGCACACCGCCATCATCGCGGCCAGTATCGCTATTCCGCTACAGATTTTGCTGGGTGATGCGCATGGCCTCAACACCTTGGAACACCAGCCTGCGAAGATTGCCGCGATTGAAGGCGTTTGGCATACCGAGAAAGGTGCGCCGCTGACGCTGTTTGGCTTTCCGAGTGAGAAGGAAAAGAAAACCTTGTATGCCATCGAAATACCCAAAGCCGCCAGCCTGATTTTGTTGCACGATGCCGAGGGTGAAATCAAAGGACTCAACGAGTTTGAAGGCAAGCACCCACCCGTCGCGCCCGTTTTTTGGGCATTTCGCGTTATGGTGGGTTTGGGCTTTTTGATGCTGGTCGTGGCTTGGAGCAGTGCTTGGACGATGTTGCGCAGCAAAAAAGTATTAGCCAAATCACAGCTTTACATTTTGACAGCCATGACCTTCTCGGGCTGGGTGGCCACGCTGGCGGGCTGGTATGTGACGGAGATTGGCCGCCAGCCATTCATCGTCTATGGCTTGCTCAAAACTGCCGATGTGGTGACCCAGCATTCATCGCCGATGGTGATGGTAACGTTTGTGACCTACTTGGCGGTTTACCTGATGCTGCTTGCCGCGTACATTGGGGTGCTGAAGTACATGGCAGAGCATCCACCCAAGTTGGCAGATGCTGGAACGCCGTCGCGCAAGGCAACCGAGCCTTCAACCCGCATCCACCAAGGAGCCTGATATGGAACTAACCTGGAGCTACCTCGCCCCCTTGCTTTTCATGGCCGTGATGGGTTTGGCGTTGCTGATTTATGTGGTGCTGGACGGCTACGACATGGGCGTGGGCATTTTGCTGCCCTTTGCAAATGATGCCGACAAAGATGTGATGATTTCAAGCATTGGCCCCTTTTGGGACGCCAATGAAACTTGGCTGGTACTGGGTGTGGGCGTGTTGCTCACTGCCTTTCCCATGGCGCATGGCGTGGTGCTGACAGCCTTGTATCTGCCTGTCGCCATCATGCTGATTGGCTTGATTTTGCGGGGTGTAGCATTTGACTTTCGGGTCAAAGCACCCGCTATCCACAAACCGCTTTGGAACCGCATTTTCGCTATCGGCTCTTACGTCATGGCAGTCTCGCAGGGCTGGATGCTGGGCAGCTACATCACTGGCTTTGGCGACACGCTATGGCCGCTTCTGTTCAGCGCTGGCATTGCGCTAACATTGCCCGCCGCCTATGCCATGCTGGGCGCGGGCTGGCTGATCATGAAAACCAGCGATGACCTGCAAACCCAAGCCGCCGCATGGGGACGCGCTGTGCTGTGGCCTATGGGCATCGCGTTGGCGGGCATTTCGTTGGCAACGCCTATGGTCAGCGCCACAGTGTTTGCCAAATGGTTTTCGTTCCCAGAGTTGTTTGCGCTGCTCCCAATTCCGCTGATTTGCGTTGCCGCCTTCTTTGCTATTCGGCATGTCTTGGCAAGCCCCAACGTCGTGCATGCGGGCTACGGTTGGATTGTTTTTGCCGCAACCGTGTTGATCTTCATCATGGCGTTTTTCGGGTTAGCGTACAGCTTGTTCCCCTACATCGTGATCGACCGCATGTCCGTCTGGCAAGCCGCCAGCGCCACCGAGTCGTTAACGATTTTATTCGTAGGCGTAGCCATCACCCTACCTGCCATCATTGGCTACACGGTGTTTATGTACCGTGTGTTTTGGGGCAAGGCGAGGGAATTGACTTACTGATCTACTGAATGGTCAGGCGTATTCACGCTGCATTAACTTTGTACGCGCCTCTTGGTATTCACGCTTCAACTGGGCCACATAATCTGCCGTGCTTTGCACTTTGGTGATCGCGCCAATGCCTTGACCGCATCCCCAGATGTCCTTCCAGGCTTTGGACTTGTCGCCGCCGAAGTTCATTTTGCTGGGGTCGCTGACTTCTAGGTTGTCTGGGTCCATGCCTGCGTTGCGGATGGATGGCGCTAGGTAGTTACCGTGTACGCCTGTGAAGAGGTTGCTGTAGACGATGTCGTCGGAATTGCTGTCCACAATTGACTGCTTGTAGGCATCGGCAGCGCGCGCTTCTTCGGTGGCGATGAAGGCTGAACCTATGTAGGCAAAGTCAGCGCCCATGGCTTGCGCCGCGAGGACGGCCGCACCTGTAGAGATAGAACCGCTCAAGGCAATCGGCCCATCAAACCACTGGCGGATCTCTTGAATCAGTGCGAACGGGCTCTTCACACCCGCATGACCACCTGCGCCTGCGGCAACAGCAATCAAACCATCTGCGCCTTTTTCAATGGCTTTATGGGCGTGTTTGTTGTTGATGATGTCATGCAGCACCACACCGCCATAGCTGTGGGCGGCGGCGTTGATGTCTTCACGCGCCCCTAGGCTGGTAATGATAATGGGCACTTTGTACTTGACGCACATTTGCATGTCGTGCTCCAAACGGTCGTTTGACTTATGCACGATCTGGTTGATGGCAAAGGGTGCAGCAGGTTTATCTGGGTGCGCCTTGTTGTACGCAGCCAAGGCTTCGGTGATTTCAATCAACCACTCCTCCAATTGCTCGGCAGGCCGCGCATTGAGTGATGGCATGGAGCCGACCACCCCAGAAATACACTGGGCGATGACCAGCTTGGGGTTGCTGATGATGAACAATGGCGAGCCGATGATGGGCAGCGGCAGATGGTTCAGGGCGCCGGGCAGTCTAGACATAGGGTCTCCAAATGATGATTTTTAACTAAAATAGATCAAAATACAGTTAAATGTAGCTGTAACCGGCGTATTTATTGATTAATTAGCTATTAAATATATAGCAAAATTACCGCGAACTTAAAATCAATAAAACCCAGATGCCAGAGCTTAAAAGGAATCTAAGGCCAGTGCTGTCACACAGGCTGCACCATCGACAATGCTGCCACGCATGCCTGGGGCTTTAGACAGCAGGTGTCCAGCGTAGAACTGGGCGGTGATGATTTTTGCCTGCATGAAGGCCGCATCCTCGCCACCAGCGGCCAATTGACTTTCAGCAGCCAACAAACCACGCGCCATTTGCCAGCCTGCCATCAGGTTGCCTGCCAACATTAAATAAGGCACGCTGCCTGAAAACACGTCGTTTATGGATGCTTTGGCAGCTACCGAAGGGGCTTTCGACATTGCACCTGCGACAAAATCGACCACATCAATGAACGCCAAGCGCGCTGCAGTGAGGTGTTTAGCGACAGCTTTTGCTGCAGCGCTGCCACTCTTGGCCAATTCAGCTTCTGTGACCTCAATTTGCGCGGCGATACCTTTGGCGGTTTGGCCACCATCACGCGCTGTTTTACGGCCTACCAAGTCGTTGGCTTGAATGGCGGTCGTGCCTTCGTAAATGGTCAAAATTTTGGCATCGCGGTAATACTGCGCAGCGCCGGTTTCTTCAATAAAGCCCATACCGCCATGCACTTGTACGCCCAAGCTGGTCACTTCTAAGCTCATCTCGGTGCTGTAACCTTTGATCAAAGGCACCATGAACTCGTAAAACGCCAGATTTTGCTTACGAACATCTGCATCTGGGTGGTGATGCGAAGCGTCATAAGCCGCAGCTGAACTGATGGCCATGGCGCGACAGCCTTCGGTGTAAGCGCGCATAGTCATCAACATGCGCTTCACGTCTGGGTGGTGGATGATGGGTGCACTGGCAGCGATAGAGCCATCGACCGGGCGGCTTTGCACGCGGTCTTTGGCAAATTGAACCGCTTTTTGGTAGGCACGCTCGGCAATCGCAATGCCCTGAACGCCGACGCCAAAGCGAGCCGCATTCATCATGATGAACATGTACTCTAGGCCACGGTTTTCTTGGCCCACAAGGTAGCCCACACCACCACCATGGTCGCCAAACTGCAGTACAGCCGTCGGGCTGGCTTTGATGCCCATTTTGTGTTCGATACTGACGCAGTGCACGTCATTTCGCGCACCCAGTGAGCCATCTTTGTTCACCATGTATTTTGGTACGACGAATAAGCTGATGCCCTTGACGCCTTCAGGCGCGCCAACCACACGGGCCAGCACCAGATGGATGATGTTCTCAGCCATGTCATGCTCACCCCAGGTGATGAAAATTTTTGTCCCAAACACTTTATAGCTGCCATCTGGCTGCGGCTCTGCGCGAGTACGCACTGCTGCCAAATCGCTGCCAGCCTGCGGCTCGGTCAAGTTCATGGTGCCCGTCCATTTGCTGCTGATTAGGTTTTCTAGGTAAATGGCTTTCAAGTCATCTGAGCCCGCCGTCAACAAAGCTTCAATCGCGCCGTCACTCAGCAAAGGGCATAAGGCAAAACTCATGTTGGCCGAATTAAGCATTTCGCCACACGCGGAGCCTATGGTTTTTGGCAAGCCTTGACCACCAAAATCCTGTGGATGCTGTAAACCCTGCCAGCCACCTTCTGCAAATTGTTTGTACGCCTCTTTAAAGCCAGGGGTCGCTGTAACCACGCCGTCTTTCCAACTGGAAGGGTTTTTATCTCCCTCCCAGTTCAGCGGGCTAAGCACGCCCTCACACAACTTGGCGCATTCTTCCAGCACGGCTTGCGCGGTGTCAAAACCCGCATCCTCAAAGCCGGGGAGTTGAGACACTTGGTCAATATTAGCCAAATACTGCATGTTAAACAGCATGTCTTTTACAGGTGCACGGTAGGTCATGATTTATTTCTGGTTATAAAAAAAGCCGCCTTCCAAGACGTCAAATACGAAAAATGCAAATGACGTGTTGGACAGCGGCTGAGTTGTTGGCAAACTACTCAATCAAAGGAATGATTCAACTTAAAGTGCAGCTACCAACTCTGGCACGGCTACAAACAAGTCAGCTTCCAAGCCATAGTCAGCCACGCTGAAGATCGGCGCTTCAGGGTCTTTGTTGATAGCGACAATCACTTTGCTGTCCTTCATCCCCGCCAAATGTTGAATGGCTCCGCTGATGCCGCATGCCACATACAACTGCGGCGCGACAATTTTGCCGGTTTGGCCAACTTGCCAGTCGTTTGGCGCGTAGCCAGCATCAACCGCAGCGCGTGATGCGCCCATAGCTGCACCGAGCTTGTCTGCCAAAGGCGTCATCACTTCAGCAAACTTCTCTGCGCTACCCAAGGCACGGCCACCGCTGACGATGATTTTGGCTGCGGTTAACTCAGGGCGGTCGTTTTTAGCAATCTCGCTACCCATGAAGTTTGACTTTGCACTCGCTGCCTGAGCGGCGACAACTTCAATAGCAGCTGAGCCACCTGTTGCGCTGGCTGGGTCGAAACCAGTGGTACGAACGGTTAATACTTTGATGGCGTCCAAGCTTTGTACCGTAGCAATGGCGTTACCTGCGTAGATAGGGCGCTCAAATGTATCTGGACTGTCGACCTTGGTGATGTCAGAGATTTGACCCACATCCAATTTAGCAGCGACGCGGGGTGCCACGTTTTTGCCGCTGGCCGTGGCTGGGAACAAAATGTGGCTGTAGCTAGCAGCGATGGCTAAAACTTGGGCGGCCAAGTTTTCCGCCAAACCATGGGCTAAGCCAGCTTCATCAATATGGATAACTTTGCTAACGCCACTAATTTGAGCAGCAGCGGCGGCTGCAGCGCCAGCGTTGCTGCCTGCTACCAAAACATGAACCTCGCCACCGCATTGCGCGGCAGCTGTCACGGTGTTGAGGGTCGCGCCTTTGATCGTGGCGTTGTTGTGTTCTGCGATTACGAGTGAGGTCATGCGATCACCTTGGCTTCATTTTTGAGTTTTGCAACGAGGGTAGCAACATCGGGCACTTTGATACCAGCACTGCGTTTTGGTGGCTCAGACACTTTGAGCGTTTTGATGCGCGGGTTGATGTCCACACCCAAATCTTCGGGCTTGAAAACATCGAGTTGTTTTTTCTTGGCCTTCATGATGTTTGGCAACGTCACATAGCGCGGCTCATTCAGGCGCAAGTCTGTGGTGATGACGGCTGGCAAGCTGATGGACAGGGTTTCCATACCGCCGTCAACTTCACGCGACACAGTGGCTTTGCCTTCAGCAACTTCCACTTTAGAGGCAAAGGTGGCTTGTGGCATATCGCCCAACGCAGCCAACATTTGGCCCGTTTGGTTGCAGTCGTCGTCAATCGCTTGTTTACCCAGAATAATCAATCCTGGTTGTTCTTTATCCACCAAGGCTTTGAGCAACTTAGCTACAGCAAGGGGTTGGAGTTCTTCAGAGGTTTCAACCAAAATCGCGCGGTCGGCACCAATGGCCATGGCGGTGCGTAAGGTCTCGGTGCATTGGGTCACGCCGCATGAGACAGCGATAACTTCAGTGACCACACCTTTTTCTTTGAGTCGAACAGCTTCTTCAATCGCAATCTCGTCGAAAGGGTTCATGCTCATTTTGACGTTAGCAATATCAACGCCGGTGTTATCCGACTTGACTCGAACTTTGACGTTGTAATCAACAACGCGTTTGACTGCGACCAAGACTTTCATTGTTTCAGCTCCTAGAGATTTCAGAAAATTAAAATCAACGCAATTGACGTTTACGTAAACGTCAATCAAACTCGCTGATTGTAGGCTGCATTATGCACTAAAATAGTACGACCGTGCTTTTTTGTAAAAAGTTCGACAACATGTGTGAGTTTAGATGTTTTACGGCGGGAAAATTGTCTGTAGCGCGACTTTTGGGCAAATGAAACACCCCGACTTACCCTAGCTTAAAGCTCGGAAAGGCTGAAAAATCACCTAGAGGCTGCTTTTACCGGGTCAGTCAGCAAGCAAGCCTCAACGACCTGCAAATTGTTGTCTTTCGCAAAATTGACCACAAAATCCCACGCCATGGGCTCGGCACCTCGTAAATCACTGTTGACCACCACGCACTTCACGCCACCAACAACCGTGGGAACGCACCATGGGGAATAACTTAAATGGCTGCCCGGCTGCGCTCCACCAGGACGGAATTGGCTCATGACGCCCGCTAACCGCTCAGCCCAGTCTGTCGGGCGAAAGGTTTTTCCATCATTCGTGATGCCTTGGATGAAAATTTCTTTAGCGGTGAAAGTCGTCATGGTGGGTGACTGCAGGTTAAAAACAAGTACGAACTGCGCGGATTGCGCCCCATACCAAACAGTGACAACATGTTTTGCTGCACCGCACAAGTATTCTATCTTATATAAGACTCACGAATATCTGGTACGGTGAATTTCATAGCTTCTGTGCAGCAGTTTTCGTGCCAATCGCGCATTTGTTGCTTGAACTGGGCCATTGCGATACCAAACTTTCATCAAATGCGCTGAGTCTTGCATCTAGAATCAAGTATCACGTATCCCGTCATCTGTTTAGTTTTTGGAGAAAACGACATGCCCGCATTCATTGAAGCCGCCTCACCTCATGTGATGAACACCTATGGCCGCGTGCCAATAGCCTTGTCGCATGGTCAAGGTTGCCGCTTGTGGGACATCAATGGCAAAAGTTACATCGACGGCTTGGGCGGCATTGCGGTCAACACTTTGGGGCATAACCACCCTAAATTAGTGCCGGCCCTACAGGACCAACTGAGCAAAATCATCCACAGCTGTAACTATTACCACGTGCCTGGGCAAGAGTTGCTAGCAGCCAAATTGGTCGAGTTGTCTGGTATGACCAATGTGTTTTTCTGCTGCACGGGTTTAGAAGCCAATGAGGCTGCTCTTAAATTAGCCCGGAAATATGGGCATGATAAGGGTATTGATCGGCCAGAGATTGTGGTTTATGAAAAAGCTTTCCATGGCCGCAGCATCGCCACGCTGAGCGCTACCGGCAACCCTAAAGTGCAAGCAGGCTTTGGGCCTTTGGTAGAAGGCTTTGTACGCGTACCAATGAACGACATTGAATCCCTCAAAAAAGCCACTGTAGGCAATAAAAACATCGCGGCTGTGTTTTTTGAAACGATTCAAGGCGAAGGCGGCGTCAATCCCATGCGTGTTGAGTATTTGCAACAAGTACGCAAGCTGTGTGATGAAAACGACTGGCTGTTGATGATTGACGAAGTGCAATGCGGCATGGGTCGCACTGGCAAATGGTTTGCGCACCAATGGGCAGGCATCATCCCCGACGTGATGCCGCTTGCCAAAGGCTTAGGCAGCGGGGTACCGATTGGTGCCGTCGTGGCGGGCCCCAAAGCAGCCAATATTTTTCAACCCGGCAACCACGGCACCACTTTTGGCGGCAACCCGTTGGCCATGCGCGCGGGGATTGAGACGATTCGCATCATGGAAGAAGAAGGTTTATTGGACCACGCCGCCAAAATGGGTGACTACTTCCGCGCAGCCTTGCTCAAAGCCTTGGCTGGACAAACGGGTTTGAAAGAAATCCGTGGTCAAGGCTTGATGATTGGTGTTGAACTGACAAAACCATGCGGTGAGTTGGTCAAACAATGCGCTGACAATGGCTTGCTCATCAGCGTTACGGCAGACACCGTGATTCGCTTGGTACCGCCCCTCATCATCACTGCCACTGAAATTGACGAGATTGTGTCCATTTTGTGTCCATTAGTGATTAAATTATTAGCAGAAAAAGCATGAAAGCCTTGAAACATTACCTGCAATTCAGTGATTTCACGGCGTCTGAATACGCTTACATTTTTGAGCGCGCCGCCCTCATCAAGAAGAAATTCAAAGCCTACGAAAAGCATCAGCCTTTAGCTGATCGCACTTTGGCGATGATTTTTGAAAAAGCCTCAACACGCACCCGCGTCAGCTTTGAGGCGGGCATGTACCAGCTTGGTGGTTCCGTTGTTCACCTCACGACCGATGGCAGCCAGTTGGGACGTGCAGAACCGATTGAAGACAGCGCCAAAGTCATCAGCCGCATGGTTGATTTGGTGATGATTCGCACCTATGAACAAACCAAAATTGAACGCTTTGCAGAGCATTCTCGCGTACCTGTTATCAATGGCCTGACCAACGAATTTCACCCTTGCCAAATTTTGGCGGATATCTTCACCTACATTGAGCACCGTGGTTCCATCGCTGGCAAAACGGTTGCATGGGTTGGTGACGGCAACAACATGGCCAACACGTGGTTGCAAGCCAGCGAGATTTTAGGTTTTCAAGTTCATCTCAGCACGCCCAGCGGATATGAAGTCGATCAATCCGTCGCCGGCATTCGCTCGACCGACAGCTACAAAGTCTTCCAAGACCCGATGCAAGCCTGCGCAGGCGCTGACTTGGTTACCACCGACGTGTGGACCAGTATGGGCTACGAAGCAGAAAATGAAGCGCGTAAAAAGGCTTTTGCCGACTGGTGCGTTGATTCTGAGATGATGCGCGCCGCCAAATCGGACGCCCTGTTCATGCACTGCCTGCCCGCCCATCGCGGCGAAGAAGTCGAAGCGGATGTGATTGATGGCCCGCAGTCCGTGGTGTGGGAAGAAGCTGAAAACCGTTTGCATGTGCAAAAAGCCTTGATGGAATTTTTGCTCTTAGGTGAGCTTGCCTAGTCAGCTGTCACTTTTGATACTCAAAGGACGGTAGCTCAAACCTATCATGGCTGTTTATTTGTAAAGCCCTTCGCATTAAGCCTACAGAAAGCAAGCCATGACCGCACTATCCACTATCACCAACCATCAAATTCGCCTTGCCGCGCGCCCTGTAGGCTTTCCAACACGCGAAGGATGGAGCTTTACAGAAGAATCAGTCGCCGAGCCACTGCAAGGCGGCGTGGTTGTTAAAACCTTGTCCTTATCTCTCGACCCTGCCATGCGCGGCTGGATGAATGAAGGCAAAAGCTATATTCCGCCTGTCGGGATTGGTGAAGTGATGCGCGCAGGCGGCATTGGCCGCGTTATTGCCTCAAAAAACCCAAATTTTGCTGTGGGTGATCATGTCTCTGGCGGCCTAGGCGTTCAAGAATATTTGCAAGTCCCAGAAGACCAAATCAAGCGCAGTGGATTGGTCAAAATCGATTTGACCCTCGGCAGCATCAACCAATGGCTCAATGTGCTGGGCATGCCGGGCATGACCGGCTATTTTGGGCTGATGGACGTGGGTCAACCCAAAGCTGGGGAAACCGTGGTGGTCTCTGGCGCAGCGGGCGCGGTAGGCCAAACTGTGGGTCAAATGGCCAAAATCAAAGGCTGCCGCGTGGTCGGCATTGCGGGCGGCCCAGCCAAGTGCGACTGGGTCGTGAAGGAGCTGGGCTTTGATGCTTGTATTGACTATAAAGCAGGCCCGAGTGCTGTGAAAGACGGCCTCAAAGCCCACTGCCCTCAAGGTGTGGACATTTATTTTGACAATGTGGGCGGTGAAATTTTAGACACCGTACTGACCCGTATCAACCTGAAGGCCCGCATCATCATCTGCGGCGCGATCAGCCAGTACAACAACACAACAGCCGTGCAAGGCCCGAAAAATTACCTCAGCTTGCTGGTTAACCGCGCCCGCATGGAAGGGATTGTGGTGTTTGACTACGCCTCCCGCTACCACTTGGCTGTGACAGAAATGGCTGGCTACCTGAAAGACGGCCGCATGAAAAGCAAAGAAGATGTGGTGGTTGGCCTCAACACCTTTCCAGAGACTTTGATTAATCTGTTTAACGGCACCAATTTTGGCAAACTGGTGCTGCAAGTGGCAGCAGAATAAGTCTGCGCAGATTCATAGTTTACTATTTTAAATATAGCAAACTATTGAATATATACGCCGGCTACAGCCATAAATGGCGTTAAATTAGGCGAAAATTAAGTCAGTGCAGCGTAAACCAAGCTTCTGAACAGCGGGCGGTAGTAGTCGCGCTGGTTCGGGGCTTGAATCATCAAAACAGCAAACATATCCAAAGCTGGGTCGACAAAGAAAGTCGTCCCAGCAATGCCACCCCAGAAGTACAAGCCTGCACTACCCGGCACAGTGCTTATACCAGTAGCCGTGCGCACAGCAAAACCTAAGCCAAAGCCATGTCCGGCAGGCAGCAAGTCGGTAGATGCACCTGCATTAACTGGAATGTCACCCAAATGGTTGGCAGTCATGAAATCGACTGTATGCGCACCAAGTAAACGCACGCCATCTAGCTCGCCTTTGTTCAACATGAACTGCAAAAAGCGCGCGTAATCATGCGCTGTAGAGGCCAAGCCACCGCCGCCAGATTCAAACTTGGGTGCTTCTTTCAAGTTGATCAAACGCAGCTGAATGCCACCATCAGGATCCTGCTTGAAGGGCTCGGCCAAGCGGTGATGCTTTTCTGGCGCAACGCTGAAGCCAGTCTCGTGCATTTGCAGCGGTGTGAAGATGTGCTGGTTTAAATAATCACCCAGCGTTTGACCGCTAACTGCCTCAATCAAAGCGCCCAACACATCGGTTGCACGGCTGTATTCCCACACCGCACCGGGTGCAAACTGCAAAGGCAAGGCCGCTAGGATTCGAGAAAATTCCGCATTGCTGGCATCACGCAAGCTCATACCAATGCGTGAGTTACGATACGCCTTTTGCACTGCCGAGTTACCTAAAAACTCGTACGTTAAACCCGCCGTGTGTCGCAACAAGTCTTGGATGGTGGCGGCTTTCGGCACGGCTTGCGTTGTCACGCCATCAGCACCTTCAACTGCCAGCTGCTGTGCTGCATATTCTGGCAAATACTTACTCACGGCATCGCTGAGCAGCAATTTTCCTTGCTCCATCAACATCAAAACCGCGACCGAGACAATAGGCTTGGTCATCGAGTAAATACGAAAAATGCTGTCCAAAGCCATGTCATTAGCTGTATTTGGATCTTGTTGACCTAAAGCCTCAAACAGCTCCACCTTGCCATGGCGAACGACCAAAGCAACGGCACCTGGTAAGCGCTTGCGATCAATCTCCGATTGCAGTACAGCCAATAATCGTTCTGCTCGTTCAGGGTCGAGTCCTGCTTGCGCAGAAGCATTTGTAGTCGTCGTTTTAGAAGATTTCATGGAAGCAGGTCATCAATAATAGTTATGCAAAGCGCTTACGCGCCAATGCAGCGCCTTGCGCAAGGGCAGCTAATTTTTTAAGCGCAATGTCGCGGTTCATTGGCGCTAAGCCGCAATTGGTACAAGGGAAGAGCTTATTTTTAGCCACAAATTGCAGGGCTGTACCAATAGTATCCGCAATTTGCTCAGGCGTTTCAATCTCTTCACTGGCCACATCAATCACGCCCACCATCACGTCTTTACCGGCCAAGAGCGCCATCAAATGCGGTGGTACATGGGAGTGGTAGCTCTCCAAACTCACCTGCTGAATCGAGCTTTTAGCCAGAACGGGCAACACCAATTCGTATTGGTTCCACGCATCACCCAGTGTCTTTTTCCAGTCATCATTGGCTTTGATACCGTAACCGTAGCAAATGTGGACGGCCGTGGTGCATGTCAAACCTTGCGCGGCACGCTCTAGCGCTGCGACACCCCAATCCGCCGCATCTTGCATGTAGACGTTGAAGGCGGGCTCGTCAAACTGAATGATGTCCACACCATCGGCCTGCAACGCTTTGGCTTCTTGGTTCAGCAAGTCAGCAAACGCCATCGCCATTTTGACCCTGTCGCCATAAAAGCGGTCAGCCACCGTATCCACAATTGTCATCGGACCAGGTAAGGTGAACTTAATTTTTTTCTTGGTATGCGAGCGTAAAAATTGTGCTTCAGCGGCATGCACGCGACCTTTGAGTTTGAGCGGTGCGATAACTTGCGGCACTTGCGCGTCATAGCGGTTGTTGCGAATGCCCATGGTGACTTTGTGTTCAAAGTCAATGCCTTCAACCTGCTCCAAGAAGCCATGCACAAAGTGCTGTCGTGACTGCTCTCCGTCACCAATGATGTCCAAACCGGCATCTTCTTGCGCTTTGATCCACAGTAAGGTGGCGTCCAGTTTGGCTTGGGCTAATTCTGCGCCTTCGGCTTTCCATTGCGGCCACAGCTTTTGCGTTTCAGACAACCAAGCGGGTTTAGGCAGACTGCCAGCAATGACTGTTTCAAACATACTAATTCTTTCTATTGTGGTTATTTAATTTTGTCACAGATGAAATCTTTTGATCCGTCAGAAATAAAAAATGAACTTAAGCTTTTTCAGCCTCTTGCAAAATGCGCCACATGACTTTGCCACTGCCACTTTTCGGCAAAGCGTCTACAAACTGCACAATACGCGGTGCCTTGTAAACCGCCATGTGCTCGCGGCACCAGTCCAGAATCTCTTGCTCTGTGGTAGTTTTATGCGTTGCGCGCAGTACAACCACGGCTTTGACAGATTCACCGCGGTAGGCATCTTGGGTGCTGATAATGCATGCCTCTTGGATCGCCGGGTTTTTGTACATCAAGGCTTCGACCTCAGCTGGCCACACCTTAAAGCCGCTGGCGTTGATCATGCGTTTGAGTCGGTCGGTCAAAAAGAAATAACCATCAGCATCTACATGCCCTAAATCTCCTGATCGAAAAAACAGTTTGCCTTCGATCTCGATAAAAACTGAAGCTGTGGCATCTGGTCGCTTCCAGTAACCCGCAAAGATTTGTGGGCCATGCATGATGATCTCGCCCTGCTCACCCACGGCCATTTCTTTCAAGGTTTCAGGATCAATCACTCGGGAATCCGTGCTCATAAAAGGAATCCCCAAACACTGCTGCTTGGTATCGTCTGGTGGGTTGCTGTGCGATGGGGCGGCGGTTTCAGTCAAACCATAACCTTCAGCAAAACGCAGACTAAACTGCTCAAACAAACGCTGCGCAACGGCTTGCGGCATGGCGGCCCCGCCACCACCGATGTAGACCAAGCTGCTCAAGTCGTATTTATCAAAGTGGGGGCTGCCCAGCAAATCAATCACCATGGTCGGGATATTGGTCCAATGGCTGACTTTGTAGCGCGAAATTAGACGCCCTGCTAAGTCGCGATCCCAACGCGGCATCAGCACCAAAGTAGCGCCACAATAGATGCTCGTATGCATCACGCTGACCATGCCCGTGATGTGAAACATAGGCACAACGGCTAACGTAATGTTTTCCGCAGTGCCATTGCCCCACGCGCCACCGGCCACAGCGTTGTGCATGATGCTGGCTTGGGTGTGCATACAGCCCTTGGGCAGCCCAGTGGTGCCGCTGGTGTATGGCAATAAGGCCAAATCCGCTGGTCCTACGGTGAGCTCTGGCGCTGCAGCCGTGCAAGCCAATGCTTCGCGCCAATCATGGACGCTGCCGCTGTCCAATGTTGGCAAATCATGCCGTGTAAGCAGCCAATCGCGCCAAGCCTCTGGCGGTGCATCGTCACCTTGAATGTCACTGTCAAACGCATCCGCAAACTGCGTCACAATCAAATGCTTCAATCTTTCTTGAGGCTCTAAGGCGTCACTGGCTTTAACCAATTCTGCGGCCAAATCGCCCGTGGTGATCGCGACTTTGGCATCTGGGTCGGTGATGTAGTGTTTTAGTTCTTCCGCACGGTTCATCGGGTTCACAGGCACCACCACAGCATTTGCCCGCAAAATCGCCCAATGCGCAATCATCAGTTGTGGGCAATTTTGCATGTTCAGAACCACGCGATCGCCTTTTTGAACACCTAGGCTGTGCAAATAGGCTGCGAGTTTTTCCGCTTGCTGCAACAACTGTGAATAGCTCAGCACCCGACCAAAGAAAATCACCGCAGCCTTGTCAGGATACCTTTTAGCACTAACAGCCAAGTTGTCCCAGAGCGGTGTGCTGGGTGGGGTGATGCAATACGGTACGCGTTTTGGCCAAAATTTGTAGTGTGCTGAAGGTGCTGGCATGGTGTCTCCTTGCGAATCAAAAGCTCAAAAGCTGCAGAACTCCTCGAAGCATAAACGCATTGCGATTCCTCCCGAAGTGCAGAAACCACTTGTTCGTCGCTTAGGTGACGCAGCGAGCAACTTAGGTATCATGTCTTGCAGGCCGTGTTTTTTGTTTTTTTGTTTTTTTGTTTTTTAGGTCTGTACTTTTACTTACGGCTTGGATAGCCTGTTGATGAAGCAACTCTTAAATTTATTAGCAGCCATAGCGTTGCTGGTGTGGGGGACACACCTGGTTCGGACGGGTATTTTGCGCGTTTTTGGTGCCAATCTAAGGCACACCTTAGCTAAAGCGACAGGTAATCGCATCACAGCAGCGCTCGCGGGTTTGGGTGTCACCGCTGTTGTTCAGTCCAGCACCGCCACGGCGCTGATTGTCTCTGCCTTCGTCGGGCAAGGCTTGGTCACATTACCTGCAGCGCTTGCAGTCATGCTGGGCGCAGATGTAGGTACCAGCCTGATGGCCGTGGTCTTTCACTTTGACCTGAGCTGGCTTTCCCCTTTGCTTATTTTCATGGGTGTGGTGTTGTTTATTGCCAAACAAGACACCACTTTGGGCAGAATTGGACGCGTTTTGATTGGGCTTGGCTTGATGCTGCTGGCACTTAGTTTGATTAGCGCTTCGACCCGTGTATTGACGCAATCTGAGGTGGTTCAAGCAGTACTTAAGTCCTTGACCAGTGACTTGCTGTTAGAAATCACGGTGGGAGCCATACTCGCCTGCTTAGCTTATTCCAGCTTGGCGACCGTTCTTTTAGTCGCCACCTTGGCAGCCTCGCAAGTTATTCCCATGGAAGTGGCCTTGGGTTTGGTGTTAGGCGCCAACTTGGGCAGCGGCTTGCTGTCGGTGCTGACGACGCTCAAATCCCCCGTGACGGTGCGCCAAGTACCTTTAGGCAATTTACTCTTCAAAGTGCTGGGAATTTTGGTAGCTGCACCTTGCATTGGTTTATGGCTCAAATACACCCACGGCATGTTAGGGCAAGGCCCAAGTGCAGCTGCGACACAAGTCGTCATCTTCCATTTAGCTTTCAATTGCGTGGTAGCCTTCGCCTTAATTTGTTTTACGGGCATTGTGGCGCGCTGGGTTGAGAAGTTGCTACCCCCTACCCAAGACAGCGCCTTATCTCGCCCACGCCATCTAGACCCTTCTGCACTCTCGACCCCCTCGCTTGCTATCTCCTGCGCGGCACGTGAGGCACTGCACCAAGCTGACGTGGTGGAAACTATGCTGCGCGGCACGCTCACCGTCATCAAAGACAACAATATCGACTTAGCACAAGACCTGTGCAAACTTGACGATACGGTGGACGAACTCTACTCGGCCATCAAGTACTACCTCACCAAAATTTCGCGCGAAGCCTTGGCCGAGGACGAAAGCCGGCGTTGGACCGATATCATCAGTTTCACCATCAACATGGAGCAGATTGGCGACATCATTGAGCGAATTTTGCTGGATGTAGAGGACAAGAAAATCAAGCGTGGCCGCGATTTCTCTGAAGCCGGCATGGCCGAGATATGCGAACTACACGCACGCTTGGTCGACAATTTACGCCTCAGCATGAGCGTATTCCTCAACGGTAACGTACGAGATGCGCAAAAATTACTGGAAGAAAAAGCGCGTTTCCGCGACTTGGAACGCGCTTATGCCGCCACGCATCTGGATAGATTGGCCGACAACACCACCCAAAGCATAGAAACCAGCAGCTTGCATTTGGACTTGATCAGCGAGCTTAAACGCATCAACTCGCACATTTGCTCCATCGCCTACCCCATACTGGACACAGCCGGTGCGCTCAGCCCGACCCGCTTGCGGCAAGCTAATTTACTGGTCTCCAGCGAGCCTATGCCTTTTGATAAAAAATAGCCTCCGAGTTATCCGTTAACTTTAATATTGACAGGAAAGCCCATGAATTCAACTAAAAATCAACTATCTGGTTTGCTCAAAAAATTTACTGGCACAGTAATTCACGGCTTAATTGCTACGTTTTTAATAGCTACACAAGCATATTCAGCGCCGGCTTACCCTGAAAAACCCATCAAAATCGTGATTGGCTTCCCTGCTGGCGGTCCCTTAGACCAGCACGCCAGACTACTCGTTGACAAGCTCCAAGGCATCTTGGGTCAACCCATCATCGTGGATTACAAACCTGGCGCGGGTGGCGGCGTGGGGGCGGAAATAGTGGCCAAATCCCCAGCGGACGGTTACACCCTGATGCTGGCAAATACCGGCGTGATGGTCATCAACGGAGCGCTTTACAGCAAACTACCCTACAACACGCTCAAAGACTTTGTGCCCATTGCCCGCACCGCGCAGCAGCCGCTGGCTTTGCTGGTCAATACATCGGTTCCAGCTAAAACTTTGCCAGAATTCATCAGCTACACTCGTAAAAATCCCGGCAAAATCAATTATGGCTCAGCGGGCAATGGTGGTATTTCGCACATCGTGCCTGAAATGTTCAAGTCTGCCACAGGCCTGTTCATGGTTCACATCCCTTACCGTGGCAGTGCGCCCGCTTTTACCGATTTGATGGGTGGCCAAGTGCAGTTCATGGCCGAATCCATCCCTCAAGCCGCCAATTACCACAAGCAAGGCAAAGTACGCGCCTTGGCCGTGACCAGCAAAGAGCGCAATCCTGCCTTGCCGGACGTACCCACCGTCATTGAATCTGGCATCAAAGGTTTTGACGTCGTCGGCTTTTACGGTTTTTTAGCCCCCGCCGGCACGCCAAAAGACGTGGTCGCCAAACTCAGCGATGCCTTCAAGCAAGTGCTGGCCAACCCAGAAGTGCGCAGCCGCATGGTGACGCAAGGTGCTGACCCCGCCTTCTTAAGTGGCGACGAGTTTGGACAGTTTTTGGCTCTGCAAACGCCGCGCTGGGCAGCAGCTGTGAAAGCCTCTGGCGCCAAGCTTGATTGATCGTCGCATTATTCTAAATATCGACGACAACCTAACCAAGGCGATCAGCATGACACCATCCTCCACCTCCCCCGCTGGCACGCCCGCTGCAATCAGCAACTTCAACATCGCCAAATCTCTCATTTATGTGGGCGACCCGATGTGTTCTTGGTGCTATGGTTTTGGCGTGCCCTTGAGTCAATTGCTGAGCCAACTTCCTGGCGTACCACTGACGATTGTGTTGGGTGGTTTACGTGCTTACAACCAAGAAATCATGCCAGCTGACTTGAAGGCCAAGCTGCACCACCATTGGGAAGAAGTGACCAAGCGCTCTGGCAAACCCTTTGGTAACGGCCAGTTTGACCGTACAGACTTTGTGTATGACACCGAACCTGCCTGTCGCGCCGTCGTCACCATCCGCGCTTATGCACCGGAGCACGCTTTGGCGATGTACCATGCGATTCAACACGCTTTTTACGCACAAAACCGAGATGTGACGCAAACGCAGGTCTTGGCCGATGTTTGGCAAGAACTCATCACCTCGCGCTCCATGCGCACCGGTGTCTTTAGCCGTGCAGATTTTGTAGAAGCGTTTGAAAGCGATGCCCTCAAATCACTCACCAAAGAAGACTTTGCCGTAACCCAGCAATGGGGCATACGCGGCTTTCCGGCGTTGATTGCAGTTGTTGATGGTCATGCCGAGCTGGTTGCCAACGGTTACATGGAAGCTGCCGCGATGTTGGAGCGGGTAAATCAGGCTTTTACACGCACTGGCACGTCTTCATAAGCTCGTCTATTGAACTTTTTCCCCATTTTGTTATCATAAATAAGTGCGTCACTTTATCTTCATCCTCATGATTGCTTTGCTGCCTTTGCGCGGCTGGGCGGGCGAAGCCATGGCGACGCAGATGGCGATCAATTCAGCTCATAATGCTCCTCACAATATTGCTATACTATCAATAGCTAATAATTCAACAAATACGCCGGCTACGGCAATAAATAGCCTAAAAACACTTACTTTTAGTACTTTTGCGACCCATTCAGCCTCTGAAACACAAGATTGCGACATGCATGCGTCTATGGCTTATGCCAAGACGGCAATAGATGCAGAAGATGCAGAAGATGCAAAAGACTTAAAAGCTGATGCCTCCCACAGTTGCAACCATTGTCAAGCTTGCCATGCCGTCGGTTTAACTGCCATGCAGTTGCACCAAGCAAGCCTCAGTGCTGTAACTGCATTGCCGCAAGTGCAAATTAAACGATTAGCCAGTGCCGACCTCGCGCTGCGCCAAAAACCACCCATTCTCTAGCCTCCCCACCCTAACTCCGTCTGAAATTTGACTTTTAAGGTCAGATTCACTCGGCTTAATGGGTTTAGTCATATTTAGCTGTGCTTTGGCACATCTAAACGCATCACTTTTCTGGAGAGTTCTTTTGAAAACCACTTTTATATTCACGCTAGTAGCTATCTGCTCCGGCTTGCCTTTAACTGGCAACGCACAAGCACCAACCAAGCTTAACGGCTACGCATCTCCCATGGCGGACTACCAGCCCTTTAAAACTGACAAACCCTTGCCTTGGGCGGAGGCTAACAAGCAAGTCGGTCAAATAGGTGGTTGGCGCGCTTATGCCAAGGAGGCAGGCGCGGCAACAAGTCCAACAGCATCACCTAAAGATGTGATGACCGAAGTTATCAGTTTTGAGACCATCAGCAAAGCTGCTTTGCCAACGCGGCTGGCATGGTTCAAAGCCGTGGCGGCGCAAGAAGTCGCCACTTACGCCAAGCAAGTTAGTGCAGCCAGCCAAGCAGCTACCGAATTGGCACAGCGCATGTACAGCGTGGGCAACTACACGCGTTTGCAATACGCCAATGAGCAAGCCGTGTATGCAGAAGCCGCCATTTTGCTACTCAACAGCACGCAAGATGCGTGGCGCGAACGTGAAGTTTTGATACGTACGCTCGGGCTCAATGAACGCCAAACCCTACAACTCGTTTTGCCCAATAAACTCCCCGAATTGCCCAAAGCCGTCATGCCTGAAACCGTTTTAGCGAGCGTCATACGCGTCGCTGCAACGGCTTTGTACACCAATGAAGCGCCCTCTGAGCTGCGTGAAGCCTACTTTAACTACCGCACCGCTTATGACTTGGC
This sequence comes from Polaromonas sp., assembly GCA_043775055.1. Lineage (GTDB taxonomy): Bacteria > Pseudomonadota > Gammaproteobacteria > Burkholderiales > Burkholderiaceae_C > Aalborgiella. The sequence goes on along the minus strand of JAYVSU010000096.1, from coordinate 3,173 downwards.
AAAGCATTATCAAAGTGAGATTTTGCCACTGCGCAAAGTCATCGCCGAAGAAACCAGCTTGCGCTACAACGGCATGTTTATGAGTGTTTTTGAGCTCTTGGCAGACCACCGCGAGCAGTCCAAAACCATGATGGCCGGTATTGCTGCCCAACTGGCTTTTTGGCAGGCTGATGTGGTGTTTCAGGACACTTTACGTACGCAAAGCAGACCCGCTTCAGATGCTTCTGCCGACTGATAACTAAACACAAAACTAGGCACGTCACCATCATGAATTCAAATTCCTCAAAATCCAGCGCTTCACGTCGCAACTTCCTCAGCGGTGCAGGCGCTATCGCCGCCGCCGTTACCGCAGCGACGGTCAGTAAAGTCGCATTGGCCGCCATCCCGGAGCCAATGCTGCAAACTAAGCCCGACACCATGCCACCGCTGCAGCCAAACAATGGCCGCCCTTATAACCCCGTCGTCACCCTGAACGGTTGGACGCTGCCTTGGCGCATGAACCAAGGCGTCAAAGAGTTTCACCTCGTCGCCGAACCAGTGGTACGCGAGATGGCGCCTGGCTTCAAAGCACATTTGTGGGGCTACAACGGCCAATCACCCGGTCCGACGATTGAAGTCGTTGAAGGTGACCGCGTACGTATTTACGTGACGAATAAATTACCCGAGCACACCAGTGTGCATTGGCATGGCCAACGCTTGCCCAACGGCATGGATGGCGTGTCCGGCTTAACACAAAAGTCCATCCAGCCCGGCAAGACCTTCATGTACGAATTTATCGCACGTCGCCCTGGCACCTTCATGTACCACCCGCACGCGGATGAAATGACGCAAATGGCCATGGGCATGATGGGTATGTGGATCACTCATCCTAAGGAGAAACACCCACTCATAGATGATGTTGACCGCGACTTCATTTTCCTGCTCAGCGCCTATGACATTGACCCGGGCGCTTACACACCCAAGATTATGACCATGACCGAGTTCAACCTCTGGACGTGGAACAGCCGCATCTTCCCGGGGATTGACTCACTCAACGTCCGAAAAAACGACAAAGTACGTATCCGCGTCGGTAACTTGACGATGACCAACCACCCGATTCACCTGCATGGCCATGAGTTTCAAGTGACGGGCACGGACGGTGGCCCAGTACCCAAAAGCGCACGCTGGCCAGAAGTCACCACTGATGTGGCGGTGGGGCAAATGCGGCAATTTGAGTTTTTGGCCGACGAAGAAGGCGACTGGGCTTTCCATTGCCATAAATCCCACCACACCATGAACGCCATGGGACACAACGTACCGACCATGATTGGTGTGGACCACCGCAGTGTGGTCAAAAAAATCACCCAACTCATCCCCGAGTACATGGTGATGGGCGAGCGCGGCATGGCTGACATGGGTGAGATGACGATGGAAATCCCAGACAACACCGCACCGATGATGACCGGCGAAGGCCCGTTTGGCGGTGTTGAAATGGGCGGCATGTTCAGCGTACTCAAAGTGCGTAAAGACCAAAAACCAGGCGACTACAGCAACCCCGGCTGGTACAAACACCCTGAGGGTACGGTAGCGACGGAAGTAGCTGGTTTAGTCGCTGAGCCACGCCGTCAAGAACCGATGCAAATGAACTCGCGAAACAGCGCAAACGGCAGCGCCATGGCGATGCAACACAAGATGCAGCCTGAAGTTGAGGTGCAAATTCGCAAACCAAGCGGTGATGCACACAAGAATCATTGAATCTTTAACACTATTATTTTTATAGCATACAAATGAATAAATACAACAACTACGGGCAAAAATAGCTTTAAATTTCACTTTTTATTAACTTAAATATCTAAAAAATCATGAACCGATTCATAACAACGCTCTTGACGATGCTTATATACACGACCCTCGGAGTCTCTACTGCCTACGCACATGGTGATGCCGCACATGCCAGCAAATCCACGGCCATCAAAAAAGAGCAAAAAGACTGGGGCATTGCTGGTGATGCCAAAGCCGTGACCCGCATTGTCACCATCACGATGTTGGATACCATGCGCTTCGCGCCAGACAGCATCACCGTCAAACAGGGTCAAACGCTCAAATTCGTTATTCGCAACTCTGGCAGCATGTTGCATGAGTTGGTAATAGGTTCGAAAAAAGAGCTTGAAGAGCATGCAGCCTTGATGCTGAAATTCCCTGATATGCAGCATGAAGAACCCTACATGGCGCACGTTCCTGCGGGCAAAACTGAACAACTGATCTGGACTTTCAACAAAGCCGGAAATTTCGACTTTGCTTGCTTGATTGCGGGGCATTTCCAAGCTGGTATGGTGGGGAAGATCGCAGTTGTGGCTCGCAAATAAACATAACGCTGCATCCGTAAATTCACTCTAAAATTTGGAATTATTATGAACAAAATCTTCACTGCTATCGCTTCTTTTACCTTGCTCCTCAGCCTGTCTAGCTTTGCACAAACCGTGCTACCGAGTACAGACGCCGAGGTTCGCAAAATTGACCTAGAGAATAAAAAAATCACCCTCAAACATGGTGAGATTAAAAACCTCGACATGCCGCCCATGAGCATGGTGTTTCAGGCCAAAGATGTTGCAATGTTGGACAATCTCAAAGCGGGTGACAAGGTCAGATTCACCGCAGACAAGGTGGATGGCACGTATACCGTGCTGTCGTTGGAGAAAGTCAAATGAAATGCCATAGCCTCATCAACTTTCTGATGGCTGTGGCCAACGCGCTCTGTCTGCCAACGGTCTACGCTGGCCCGATGGGCTATAAAGACAGTGTGATGAGCATGGGCGATTTTGGTCCGAATTGGCGAGAAACCTTTGCCAACTACGCCCTGACACCGCGCGATGGGGTAGGTGCGGGCGCGTTGTGGATGAAGTCGGACGATGGCAGTAAAACACGCCAAGTGGCTGACATCAACTTCACACGTTTGCTGTCGCGCTGGAACTTGCCCAACGCGCAAGCCAACGTGTGGCTGCAAGCTGGCTTAGGCACGGTGCAGGGCAACGACTTTTCGGGTAATCGCCTGCTGGTATCGCCTGGTGTGCAGGTAGATTACGAAACCACGCGTATCTACGCCTCTGCCAACGCACGCTTGTACCGTGCCAAAAACATCAACCATGACTACGTCTCCCTACGGGCTGGCTTTTCGTTTTACGAGGTGGACTATG